>DASZFK010000753.1:0-7142 GCA_035939855.1 Candidatus Angelobacter sp. | reverse complement strand
CGCATCGAATCTGTCGGCACAAAGACGTTGCGAAGCGCGTAGTGAGGGACCCCGAGAATGTGTAACCCATAGATGCTGATACGAGGTATTCTCACGAAAATCATGTGAGAATACCTTGGATCAGCATTTAAGCCCGAGACTGCACCGGGGTCCCTCACTGCGCGCATTAGAGCGTGTTTGTACTGGAATAATCGACGCGCTCCGTTCGGGATGACAAGATATCAAATAACTTTATCAATCTAAGTGGTAACGACTAGCAGCTAGCAGCCAGAAGCCAGCGGCTACTTATACAAAAGATACTTTCCCCTCATCTCCACAAACTTCTCCAACCCATCCCGCCATTCCTGGCCAATCTGGCGAGGGTCAGTTCCAGAACTGATCGCGTCAAGCACCTGCCGCTCCACCAACAATTCAATCAACCTGCCAATCTTGTAATCATTGGGATAAAGCTTTTGCAAAGCAGAAGCTAGTTCGATGCCCAGCTCCGGTGAATCCAGCACATTGCGCTCAGTAACAATAATGTTCACGCCACCACACCGCTGGTCCTTATAGACATCTTCAGTCGGCGTAAATGAGACCGGCACAAATCGCACTCCCGGAATCAACCGCGCATTGAGATAACTGGCGAAGGCATGAGGCTCAATCCACGGAGCACCCACAAGTTCGAATGGCGTATTCGTTCCTCGTCCTATCGAGATGTTGGTCCGCTCGATCAATCCCACTCCCGGATAGAGAATAGCTTCGTTGAGCGATCGCAGATTGGGAGATGGATTGGTCCAGACGATTCCGGTTGAGTCGAACCAATCCCCGCGCAGCCAGCCTTGCATGGGAACCACGCGCAGCCGCGCGCCGAGTTTGCGCTCCACGTTGAACATCTGTCCTAACTCGCCCAGAGTCATTCCGTGGCGCACTGGTACCGGATGATAGTTGTTAAAGTTCTTCAAGTCAGCTTGGGACATCGGTCCCTGCACGAACGATCCCGTAATCGGATTGGGACGATCGAGCACCACCACCTCGGTGTTGCTCTCGGCCGCTGCTTCCAGCAGAAAGCCCAGAGTTGTCGCGTATGTATAGAATCGCGCGCCTGCATCCTGCACATCCATAACCACTGCATCCAGCTTCTTCAGAACTTCGATGGGCGGACGGCGCTTTGCGTCAGTGTTCCCGTAGAGGCTGTAAACCGTAATGCCGGTAACCGAGTCCGTCGACTCTTGAATGTCGATGTTGTTCACCGCGCCAAAGATTCCATGCTCCGGGCTGAAGATGGCAACCAGTTTGACGCCGGGCGCAGACGCCAGCACATCAATGGTGCGCTTGCCCTGGGAATCCACGCCGGTTTGGTTGGTCAACAGGCCGATCGTTACCTGTTCGCGGCCATGTTTGAGTGATTCGAAATTCTCTCTTTCCAGGACGTCGATTCCAGTCAAGACGTGACCATTGCGAGCCTCGAGATGGCGAGCCGCCGGTCGAATTTCGTTATAGCCTGTGATAGTAACGACCCGATCATTTGCTGCAGCCGTAACGTTCAAGTTGAGCACCGAGGCCACTGCATTGGCTACGCGTGACCGCAGCGAAACAACGGGAACGCCCGCCGAACGCGGACGGACACTGTTGGTGAGCAGGATGATGTAGGTATTGCTATAGGGATCGATCCATAAAGATGTGCCGGTGAATCCCGTGTGACCGAATGATCCCACCGGCAACAGTTCGCCGCGATTGGTGGAAAAGTTAGAATCGATGTCCCACCCAAAGCCTCGTACCTCAACTGCGTTGGGTGGCTGCTGCGGCGTGGTCATCTTCTCGATCAGGTCAGGCGTAAGAATCTTATTGCGATCAATGAGCGCCTGGGCATAAAGTGCGAGGTCTTCGGCGGTGGAAAACAGCCCTGCATGTCCAGCCACGCCACCCATGCGCTCCGCGGTTGGGTCCTGAACGATGCCACGCAACAAGCGGCGATTGTCAATCGAGAGCGTTGTGGCGATCTGCGGCTCCCAGGAGGCCGGAGGAACAAAACTCGTATGCTTCATGCCCAGCAGTTGGAAGATGTGGGCATCGGCATACTTGTCGAGCGGCAAGCCGGAGAGCCGCTCCACCAGCTCGCCCAGCACGATAAAATTGATATCGCTGTAGACGAACCTTGCGCCGGGAGGGTTCTGAGGCTTTTCGTCATGGGCTCGGCGAAACGCTTCTTCCTGTCCCTGCCACGTAACGTTTAAGTCAAGGTCAGGCCGCAGCCCTGAATAATGGGTCAGCAATTCACGAATGGTGATCGACTGCTTGCCATTGGCCGCGAACTCAGGAATAAACCTGCTCACCGGATCGGTGAGCCTGATCTGCCCATATTGCAACAGCCGCATGACGCTGGGAGTGGTGGCGACCACTTTGGTGAGCGATGCCAGGTCGAAGATCGTGTCCGTAGTCATGGCTTCAGTCTTGGGCGAAAGGCTACGCAACCCAAATGCCTGTTCATGGACGATCTTTCCATTGTGGCCGACCAGCAGCACCGCGCCGGTCACGCCTTGGCTACTGACCACCTCTCGAACCAGGGCGTCAACCGGAGCAAATTTTGGATCGGCCTTCGCTTTAGAGGCCCCCGATGATGACGCTGACCCTCGTCCCTGCGACCTCCCGGTCTTTTGCGAAGCCCTGGAAGGTTTTTTTTGTACCGCTACCATCGCCACACCACTGGTGACAAGCCGACAAGCCAGAATGAGGGCAGAGATTCGTGAGAATTTCATCGTTCAACCGAGTGTGTTATAAACCAAGAACAAAAGCAACTATTAGGATTGGAGTGAATGGGTAATTTAGTAATTGGGTATTCACTCCCGCTTTTCACAATTACCCAATTACCAAATTACCCATTTACCCAATGTTTAAACTTAGGATACCGGTCAAACAAAGTCCCCATGCTTCCCGAGCACTTCCAAGACCAAAACGCCCGCTTCTCGCGCGCCTTTCAACTGCTGGAGGCGGGTATTGCCCAAAGAGCATTTCCAGGCGCCTCGGTTGCCATAACCCATCAGGGTAAACTCGTGGCATTGAAAGGGATTGGAAGATTTACTTATGACCAGAGTTCGCCTCCGGTCACGCCCGGGACGATCTATGACCTGGCTTCGGTGACCAAGGTGGTGGCTACGACTGCGGCCTGCATGTTGCTCTATGAGCGGGGAGTCTTTCAGTTGGAGCAGCCATTGGTTGAAGTTCTGCCGGAATTCTCAGGCCACGATCTGCGCCGCCAAGCGATCACATTTCGCATGATTCTGGCCCATTCCTCGGGGCTTCCCGGTTATGTAAGACTGTTTGAGCGGTCGCGCACCCGGAAGGACCTTATTCAGGAAGCAATGCGAGTGCCGCTGGCGGCCGCCCCTGGAACCCGGCACGAATACAGCGATATTGGCTTCATTTTATTGGGGGTTGCCCTGGAGCGACTGACAAAACAGTCCTTAGACGAGTTTTGCCATCGTGAGATTTTTTCCTGGCTTGGGCTGGAGTGTATGGCCTTCCTTCCTCCTTCAGAGTGGAAACAGAAGATTCCGCCAACCGTGGACGACCGGACATTCCGTCGTCGCGTCGTTCAGGGCGAAGTGCACGACGAAAATGCCTGGGTGATGGATGGTGTGGCCGGGCACGCCGGCTGTTTTGCAACTGCATTGGACGTAGCAGTTTTGGCCGACTGCTTGCTGTATTGCAAACGCCAGATGGGCCAGTCGAAGACAGTTGCGCTGTTTACCCGGCGGGAATCCTCGCCCTCTGGCACTTCACACGCCCTGGGATGGGATACGCCTTCTCCTCCTTCGCAATCCGGCAAGTATTTCTCGGCTTCGTCTTATGGCCATCTGGGTTATACGGGAACTTCTCTTTGGATCGATCCCGAGCGCCAGCTTTCCGTCACTCTGTTGACCAATCGCATTTGGCCCGATTGCAGTTCCCAGAAGATCAAGCAGGTCCGTCCTGCATTCCACGATGCAGTGGTCGAGGCTCTCCAGTGAAACTCGAAGACCTGAGAACCGAGCAGCAGAACAAGGCTTCAGCGGACCTGGATTTGCGTTCCGCGCTCGAAATTGCCCGCATCATCCATCGTGAAGACCGCAAGGTAGCTGCTGCCGTGGAAAAAGCGTTACCTCGAATTGCCGAAGCTATCGACGTTATTGCCGAAGCGCTGAAACAAGGAGGTAGGCTGATCTACGTAGGCACCGGAACCAGCGGACGCATCGCAACCCTCGATGCTGCAGAGTGTCCTCCTACTTTTGGCGTCAACCCCAGAATGGTTCAGTGTGTGATGGCTGGCGGTAAAAAAGCTTTGTCGCAAGCCGTGGAATTCAGCGAAGATTCCCGCGAGTCGGGCAAGCATGACCTGGCGAGAAAGAAGCCTGGCAAGAAAGATGTCGTGGTCGGTATCACCGCCAGTGGCCGGACTCCCTACACGGTAGGCGCGGTGCAATATGCTCGAAAAAAAGGCGCGCGCACGGTAGCCGTGGTTTGTAACCCTGGGTCTGAACTAGCCCGTATAGCAGACATAGAAATCGTTGCGGATGTAGGGCCGGAAGTGCTCTCTGGTTCGACCCGCATGAAGGCCGGAACCGCCCAAAAGATGATCTTAAACATGCTGAGCACTGGAGCCATGGCCCGATTGGGCCGCCTCTACGGCAACCTCATGGTCAACGTCCAGATGAAGAACCAAAAGCTGGCGGCCCGAGCACTAACGATCCTGCAGCAAGCGGCAGGAGTGGATGTCAAAGCCGCCATCAAGGCACTGAAGCAGGCCGACAATCAGGTTCCTGTCGCGCTGGTCATGCTGATGACGGGCCTGAACAACAAGCAAGCCCAAAAGAGACTCCAACAAGTTAAGGGAAACCTACGAAAAGCAGTTGAAGAATTTAAAATTTATAAGTTGTAATTTCTAATTTGAAAACCAAACAATTTAGAACCTGCCTCAAAAATGCTTTCGCATCTGAAGGTATCAGGGCACGGCTTTAGTCGTGCCCTGGAGTTTCTACCTTTTTAAGCAGGAGATAAACAATAGGGGCGTAGCAAGTCACGGGAGCGCCTTCGCGCTAAGCCCGCGCAGCGGGCGATGATACACGTAGCCCACAGCGCAAGCTGTGGGGGCCTGTTTAAGCAAACCCAAAGCCCGCGCAGCGGGCGACATAAAGGTTTTTAATCCCAAACATAGCGCTCATCATACTCGACTCCATGTTTGCGGAGCAGCCCCAGAAATTCCTCTTGATCGTTGAACTTGCGATGGTGTTCTTCTTGATTGCGAATGTATTCCACCACTTCCGGCACATTGGGCGTGCTCACACTGAATGCCCCGTACCCGAGTTGCCAGGCAAAAGCCGACCGCCGCGGCCACTTCTCATGCACCCAACTGCAAGAATTAGCTTTGATAAAACGTAGCGCATCCGAGATCGAAATCGTGGGCGGCAAACTGACCAGAAGATGAACGTGCTCCTTCATGCCATTGATCTACTCTCTCTGCGCTCCCTGCGGCCTCTGCGGTGAGCTTGTTTTTCCTTCGTGTTCCTTTGTGACCTCTGTGGTAAATTTGCCTTTAGTTCCTTTGCGCCCTTCGCGTCCTTTGCGGTGGCTCCTGTTTGATCCGCGTTCATCCGCGGAAAACCTGTCCTGAGGTTCAAGCCGAAGGATCAGCGGTAAAGGATTCCTATTTCATGGACAAATTTGTAATTCGTGGCGGCAACCCACTGGTTGGCACGGTGCGCGTGAGCGGAGCCAAGAACGCAGCCCTTCCTGCAATGGCTGCCGCGATCCTCACGGAAGAGCCGGTCATCCTCGAAAACATTCCTGACGTCCGCGACATTCAGACGGAGCGCAACCTGCTCGTCTCCATGGGCGCAGAAGTGGAACTGGGCTATGGACGCGCCCATCATCGCACGACTATCTGCTGCAAGAACCTGGCAAAGCCCGAAGCCGCCTACGAATTGGTGAAGACCATGCGTGCCTCCACTCTGGTTCTTGGTCCGCTGGTGGCCCGCATGGGGCGCGCTCGTGTATCTCTTCCCGGAGGATGCGCTATCGGCGCCCGGCCTATTGATCTGCACATCAAAGGGCTGGAGAAACTGGGGGCATCGATCACGCAGGAACATGGCTTCATCGAGGCGGCTGCCGAGCGTCTCAAAGGCAGCCAGATTGTCTTTGACAAGATCACGGTTACCGGCACTGAAGACCTCATGATGGCCGCCACGCTTGCCGAGGGCGAGACCCTGATCGAAAATTGCGCGCGCGAACCCGAAGTCTCCGACTTGGCCGCGCTGCTGAATAAGATGGGTGCCCGCATCGAAGGAGCCGGTACGTCGACAATTCGCATTCATGGCGTGGATAAGCTCCACGGCACTCGCCACCGTATCATTCCCGATCGCATCGAAGCAGGAACTTTTGTGATTGCCGCTGCGCTTACCGGAGGAGACTTGATCGTAGGCAACTGTGATCCACGGCACCTGGGCGCAGTTTTGCAAAAAGTTCAGGAGTGTGGCGTCAAGATCAAGGCCAATGGTGATTCGGTCCGGGTGATGGGCGATAACCCGTTGGTTGCCGCCGACATGAGCACCGAAGAATTCCCCGGCTTTCCCACAGACATGCAGGCCCAATACATGACGCTGGCTACCCAGGCGGAAGGCACATCCATCATTACCGAAAACATCTTTGAAAACCGTTTCATGCATGCCCTGGAGTTGGTGCGCATGGGAGCCAACATCAAGGTCGAAGGCCGACGGGCGGTTGTTCGGGGCAAAACTCAATTGAGCTCCGCCGCAGTTCAATGCTCCGACCTGCGGGCATCTGCGTCTCTAGTGCTGGGCGCGCTGGTTGCCGACGGAGAAACCATCATCGACCGCGTCTACCACATCGACCGAGGCTACGAACGAATCGAAGAAAAATTCCGTGCCGTAGGCGCACAAATCCGCCGCATCGGCGAAATGCTGCCCAAACGCACCACCGCGCCCCTGGCAACAGCCTGAGAACCAGAAACTCTAGTCACTTACTTTATTTCGGTGGCAAATCCCGGATCAGCGATTTCAACTGACATCTTCTTCGCTCCGTCTGATGACAGGAAAGTAAAGGTGCGGCAAAACCAAGTCGCTTTGGTTGCGGATCGGTACACAGCAAAGACTTGCAATTTGGTTTTC
>DASZFK010000752.1:0-4048 GCA_035939855.1 Candidatus Angelobacter sp. | reverse complement strand
GATGGTGTGACTGTCGATTCGGGATTCTTCCATTCCTGGTTATTTGGTGACGCTGACTCGCCAGCCGCTCATGTTGCAAGAAGCTGATTTTTCTGCCAGAGTTTGTCGGACTATTGCGTTTTGTCTGCAAGGACTTCTCGTAGTTTACGTTCGTTGAGTTCGTCCGTGATCTCCATATTTCTCTGATTCTTGAGGTCCTGGCTGACTTGCCCACTGAGGTGAGCGAATAGAGCTTTTGCTTCATCTTTTCGGCCTACGGCGGTATAAGCACGGGCCAGGGCATACGCTGCGCTGTGTGACGCAGGGTCGGCTTGATGCGCGACTTCAAGATCAGCAATTGCTTCCTGAAGATGGTGCTGGTCAAGAAGCACCCTTCCGCGCATTGTTCTTGCCGAGACATTTTTTTTGTTTAACTCGATGGCACGGTTGAGTTCATTCAGTATTGGCTGTTCTTTGGTGGAGTCAAGTTCAAATAAACACTCAGCGAGCAGATAATGCAGGTCTGAGTCGTCGATCCCCGCATCCTCAGCGTGTCTGATTTCAGCCACCGCCTTTGGAAAATCTCTCTGTTTGTAGTCTGAGACAGCGAGTAAGAATCGGGGTTGCGCCAAGTGAGGAGATAATTGAATAGCTTTTGCTAAATCATCGTGTGCCTTGGCATAATTTCCACGCAAGGTGTCAGCAGCGCCCAGCACGATAAATGCCTCGGGATCTTGAGGAAACATCTCCGCGGCCTGAGCGGCGACGCCAGCAGCATGTTCATAATCATCGCTGTCCGCAAAGAGCGCCACCAGGTTCAGATAAGCGAGCATATCGTGCGGATCACGTTTGAGCTCTTCCGCCAAAATTGGGTAGGCCTCCTGATAGAGGCCGAGCTTTGAATAGGAGACGCCCAGGAGATTTGCAGACCTCACATCGAGCAAACCTTGCTGCTGCGCGTCTTTCAGTGTTTCTACTACGCTCTTGTAGTCTTCAATCTCGAACTCACCCAGTGCAATGGCATATTGATGTGTAGAAGGATCGGGTACATTCGCGGGGAGAGAATGGAAGATCGTCAGGGCTGTATGAAAGTCGCGCGCGCGTCCATAGAGCCAGCCACGGTTGAATTTTTCAAGGTCCGAGAGGTCAGAGCAATTGCGCAGGGAGTCAAGCGCTGCCCTGGCCTCTTCGTAGCGATTGCTCTTCAGTTACCCATCTACGTTTACGAAGACTTGCTGCACGCCGCAGTCTGCGCCGGACAAAGCAACCATGGGATGCGTATGGATAGCGAGGAAAAAGAGCCCAATGGCTATTGAGATAATTCTGGGGTATTTCCTTTTGCCAATGTGTTTATCCGGCATCACCATGTCATTTGCTGCGAGCGCGTGATTGTGATTCAAACCCGCATCACGTTCACTCCCGCCCGCTGGAAAGGTTCGATCATCTCATCGGTGGCTTTCGTGTCGGTGATCAGCATATGGAGATCCGAGGTATGGCAGATGCGCCATCCGGCGACCTTTCCAAATTTGCTGTGATCGACGACCGCAATTCTGCGTCGAGAGAGCTTCACCATTGCGGAATTCAAGTTCGCTTCGTCAGAACTCAGACAACTGGCGCCCCATGCGCCATCGATGCCGTCAGCTCCGATGAACAGGGTATGGATCAACATGGATTGCAGGCTTTGTATTGCCGTTGGTCCTACCAAAGAGAACCAATCACCCCGTAAGTGGCCGCCAGTTACGAAGACGTCAAGGTCCTTGCGTTTTGAGAGTTCCATTGCAATGTTTACTGTGTTCGTGACGATTGTGATGTTCTGGTTGAGAGGGAGGCCACGTATCACTTCCAGAGTTGTAGTGCCGGGCGTGAGCGCGATCGTGTCTCCTTTTTCAATCAGTGCTGCCGCGGCGCGGCCGATGCGGCGCTTTTCTTCAGAGAACTTTTCCAAGTGCGCCTGAAACGACCTGTCGTTCTTGAACGGCTCGTAGAAAAGCGGTTCAATCGAAACAGCGCCTCCATGGGTTCGCTGCAGCAATCCATCGTGCTCAAGCTGATCCAGGTCTCTCCGAATTGTTACCATGGATGCACCTAACTCAGCGCTGAGCAACTCCACCGTTACGGTGCCTTCTTGACGCAATCGTTTCAGGATTGCATCGAATCGCAGCTGCTGCTTGCCAGGCGAAGCGTCCTGGGAGTCTTTCGCTCCAGGTAATGAATTTCCGGACTGAACTCGTCTTGCCACTATTGCCGACTCCACATTCGTTGAATTTCTTCAAGCGATCTTCCTCGTGTTTCAGGAACCCACTTCCACACAAAAACAAACGTTACCAGAGAGAGCGCTGCATACAAAAGGAAGGATGCTGACGTTCCGAGCGCTTCGACGAGAGAAAGAAATGTAAGCGTCACTCCCAGACACGCGGTCCAAAGCGCCGTTACAGCCAAAGAGGTTGCCCGGCCTCGAACACGTGTGGGAAAAATCTCCGCAATATAGACCCAAACTCCCGGTCCCAGCCCCACTGCGAAAAATGCAACATATATCAAAACGCTGGCGAAGATGATGATCGGTGCGATAGCTGTCATGTGAAGGGCGAACGCGAGCACTGCAAGGCAAACTGTCATGCCGGCTGATGCGACCAGAAAGAGCCCGCGGCGTCCCCAACGATCGATAAAAATCATTGCCAGCAACGTACACAGTAGATTGACTACGCCAACAACAACATTTGCTCCGAGCGCTGTGTGCGCCGATTCTCCGTGAAAATGTTGGGTGAACAGGACTGAACCGTAATAAAGAACTGTATTGATTCCGGAAATCTGCTGGAGGACGGCAAGTGATACAGCTACAAACACGCGCATGCGCATACCCGGGGAGAAAAGCTCTACCGGATCGCCGGAGGTTTCAGCAATAGCAAATTCGATGGCGGTCAGTTCAGTCTGCGCTGCTTCTGTTCCAGCTATCTTCTCCAAAACCGCATAGCCTTCTTCGCGATGTCCGCGAGTGATCAGCCAGCGAGGGCTTTCGGGTATGAACAGCAGCCCAAAGAGAAATCCAGCCGAAGGAATCGCGGCAACGCCAAACATCCAACGCCAGCTGATGTCGCCCAGTGCCGCGAGCTGCCAATTCGTCAAGTACGCCGCCAGTATGCCGATCACGATTGCCAACTGATTGAGTGACACGAGCTGTCCCCGGCTGCTTCGCGGAGCGACCTCCGAAATGTAAACCGGCGTCAGCGCAGATGCCAACCCGATCGCTAGTCCTCCGGCAAGTCTTGCCAGTGAAAAGACAGTGAAGTTATTGGCGAAAGCGCTGCCGATCGCCGATGCGCTGAAGAGCAGCGCGGCTCCCATCAAGCTCCTGCGCCGACCCAGGCGATCACTGAACGTGCCTGCGCCTGCTGCACCAATGAGACACCCCAGCAACAGGGAACTGGCCGCAATCTCCGTGAGCAGGTTGTTGAGCGCGAACTGCCTGCGCAAAAAGACGAGCGCGCCATTGATCACCGCGGTGTCGAAGCCAAAGAGAAACCCTGAGATGGCAGCAACCGAAGCAACCATCCACACATATGCTCGTGGAGCCCTCCGCGTTATTTTTCCGGGCGACGGTAAGGTGGCGCGATCGGACATTCAATCTCCAAAAACAGACATAAGGGACACGAAAGAGGTGTTCTAACTCTTAATTCTTCGCTTGCACCCAAGTCAACCGTATTGCCTGATAACGAAAATAATTATGAATGATTCGACCTCATTTCGTAACTTTTACGAGCATTTTGCTTGTGTCCCTGCAGGTTGCGGCGATATTCTTGCACGAGACATGAACTTATCCGGCACAACAGTTTCCGGCAGTACGGGCCACATCGACTGGTCCACAGGCAACATGCACGGAGGGCCGATCCTCAGTTCCGTTAAGACGCTTGGACAACTGGGCGGTGTGTTCCACGACCAGAAGGCATGGCTCGCCACTGATCCAGCCACTGTTGTTTATACCGTTCAGTGGCAGGAGCGAGTGCCACAGGAAACAGAAGGCGGATTGTTCTGGGGTTCTACGCGGATCGAGGCTGGCCGGGTTGGCGACGAA
>DASZFK010000751.1:0-5168 GCA_035939855.1 Candidatus Angelobacter sp. | reverse complement strand
AATTTTCCCGTCGCGATTGAAATCGCCGGCTACCATAGCCTGTTTGGCGCCGTTCGTAGTGTAGATAAATTTGGTAGGAGTGGGATCGCATGAGCCGTCGCCATTGCATAGCCAGACGTAGACTCCGTCAGCAAAGGTGCTGTCGTTGTCGAGGCCGACAATGTCATTAATGCCATCGCCATTCACGTCCGCCGCAATGATCTGTCCCGGAGATTCGTAGAGACTTCCACCTGCGGGAATCGGCCTCTTAAAAATGAAACTGCCCTCGGAGGAGGTGCCGTAATACACATCCACGCCGCCATTCCGGCTGCCGACAGCATCACTCCAGGACACCAGAATATCAGTGAAGCCATCCTGGTTCAGATCCCCCGTATTCATGTCGTTGATTTGGGAGTAGGCGCCAGAGATTATGTCGGCGCCAAAGTTGAAGTTACCAACGTTAGTCAGCACGTCAATCCACCCTCCCAGGACAACCGCGATATCAACTTTGCCGTCGGCATTGAAGTCGCCTACGCGCACCTTGGTTATCAGCGGCGAAGTGCCAAAGTGAAGCGTATTGACCCGGGCAAAATGCCCCGCTCCATCACCTTGCAGCATTTCTATTTCGTTGGTTGTAACCCCCTGGTTTGTTATTACCCCGATGCCTACCGCCAGGTCCAGCTTGCCATCGTTATTAAAGTCCGACGTGGTGATGGAAGCCGGCACCTGGTCGAGCAGAATGGTGTCGCCTAGGGTGAACGTTCCATCGCCATTGCCCAGCAGTATTTGCACGGTGTTGGAATCAATATTGGAGACGGCCACGTCGAGTTTGCCATCGTTATTAAAATCGCCAAAGGCAAGATCGTTGGGCTGGTGGCCGGTTGTCGTTGTGATCGGCGGGGCAAAGGTGCCGTCTGCTCTGCCGGGAAAAACGCTAACCGTACCGTTGATGTTGGCCGTAACCAGATCAAGAATGCCGTCACGATTGAAATCACCTTGATTGATGGCAACTCCGACAGCCGGTGCATTATTGTTCCTGAGCATCATGCTTTCTTGAGCGTAAATGAATGTTGCCGCCAGAATGACCAGAGCAGAGACGCCAAGGCGGAGGAGTGAACGAAGCAATGCGGTCATGGACTACTCCTGTAGGGAAAATTCTGGGGAACAGTCAGCGAGTAGGATTTCTCAGTGGTAAACGGAGTTGCCCAGAGCTGCTGCGCAACTGAGCCGGACGGGCCGAGCTAAAGTCAATGGCTGTAAGGTAATTTTGGCGTTCTGAAGTTGCCAAAAGCATACTGGACTAAGAGCACAAAACAAGCTAGTGGAAAGAACAGATGCTCACGAACCGTGATATCCACTTTGGTATTGCTCTCGGCAGGCAACGGCCGGAATATTTGAGATAGAAGGTATAACTGTTGGCGTGTGTTTGGCGGTCTTCCCGCTCAAACGAAAGCACGATTCCAGAGCTTTCGCGCACTCGACGATAGACACCTTCCAATCGCTGTAGAATTTCCACGAACGGGATCGATTCAAGGAGCGTGAAATCGAGATCTTCGGAAAATCGGTAGTCCTCGAAATAACACCGTTTCAGCGCCGTGCCACCCTTGAATCCAAGAATTCCTCGGAGGTCTGATTGTGACAGGCCTGCCAGAAACCAGGCCATGCAATAGTCGCGCTCTAATACATCTTCGCGGATACGCCGGCCACCGCTGGCCGCCAAACGGTTTGAAAGCAAGGAAATGTTTCGTTGTGGAATCACGTTATGTAGCGCGGACTCCTTCGAGTTCCTCGCCAGAAATGTTGACCTGAAGGCGCCAGCGGGCTATATGTCGGCCTTCCCGCGGCAGGATAGGATCGAGCGGAAGGTACGTGGAAGAGAGAGACCGTTTCAACCTGGCTAAGGCTTGCTCTGGGGCGATCTTATACAATTCGAGCAAGTACCCCAGGCGGCGCGAGACTGCTCCTATTTTCAAACGCAGTGCATAATCGACAAGCTTGGCAGGCTGCATGTCCAGGTGGCGCATCCAGAGCCCTTTGGCTACCTCGGTCACACCTCCGCAATATTCCGGTTGCCGAAGTCCATCGATAACGGTTCGTTCGAGATCGCTGACGTTGACCGACTCCTGTTTCGTGACCCAATGTTTTGTGAAACCAAAGAAATGTTTCTGTTGAATCAGGACAAAGTGAAACTCGGTGCGGTTGAGGGTGCGGTTTGCAATTCGCTTGGTGCTCGAAGCAAAAACTACGAATTGGGGCTGGGTGACCATGCGGTGAACCTCCATCGCGGAAGCGTGAGAGATAAAGCAGGGCGCGTCGCCAACCAATCTTGTAGCTACCAGATAAGGGTCTCCCGGATACTCCGTGGCGGTCCCCAATTGCGGCGGAACCAAGATAAAGACACCGGGCTTGAGGCGAGAGACCAAACCGCGCTTGGCGGCCTTGTGAAGCAGGCTGCTGGCCAGAGCGGGCCGTAGACCTGTGATTTCCTGAGCATCGGCTAAGGTGAAAGTGGTTTGTGCGCGATCGTAGAGAGCGCCGATGAGCTGTGCCATCTGTGGGCCAACGGTTTTCAGGGATTTCTGTTCTACGGTCAATCGAGACTTCCTTGGGAATGGTCTATTTGGGGATGGTCTATATAAAGGTAAAGTTACCATTCGTTATGTTTCATGTCAATTAAATCGCCTATAAGGCGATACTCAAAGCATAAAGAATAACTTTGACATTGACTGAATGCAGGATGGCATGGAAAGTGCATTTTGCCAGCGTGGATAAAATTACTCCGGCCAATTGTCAGGTGTGCCGGGAGGTCTGGAGTGATTTTTCATACCCGCACGCGATTGAGCGGCGATATCTCCTGAGGGCGCACCTGCATCCTATTCAATAGCTCTACCGGCTTAGATCGAACGAGAAAGAAGGAATGATGAAGATGCAATGGTTTGTTATCGTGTTGGCTCTTGTGTTGTGTCTGCCAGGATTCGCCCAATCCCGGCCTGCGGCCGAGCAGATCATCGATGGGCCGAGAGTAGAAAGAGTCGGAGATAGCTGGGCAGTCATTGCCTGGAGTACCAATACCGGAGGAAGCTCCGTTGTCCACTACGGCGACAATCGCGATTCGCTGAATCAGACGGCCCAGTCACCCTATGCGGATGACGATAACAGCAGAACCCAAATCCACCGCGTCCACCTTCAGAACCTGAAGCCAGGCACAACTTACTACTTTGTGGCGATTTCCGGCCAAGGCGAAGACACCGGAACCCAGGCGACCAGTTCCATAGGACAATTCACAACTAAGGGCGGCACACCGAGCCACGGCAGGCCAGAACATGGCAGGCAAGAAATGGTCAGGATTACAGATGGACCGAGAGTGGAAGCGGCAGGCTCCACGTGGGCGGTGATCGCCTGGACCACCAACGCCGGCGGAAGCTCGGTCATCCATTATGGTATGGACCCCAACCACCTGGGCTCCACCGCCCAATCTGCGTACGCGGACAATGAAGAATCCCGCGGCGGCCAGAACCATCGTGTACGTATCGAAAATCTAAGACCGGGGACAACCTATTATTTCGTGGCAGAGTCCGGCCAAGGGGAAGGCACCGGAACCGATGCGCAGAGTTCCACCGGCCAATTCACGACCAAAGCAAATTGATAACATGCACCACTAAATTAGCTGGCGATGGAGTCCTGTACAGCTTCGCTTAGGGCGGGGAGGAACAGCATTACGCAGGTTCCACTACGTTCCGGTCTAGTGCTGGACCACAAGCGGAGTGAGCCATGATGTTTCGTCACAATGGTCTGTGACAGCCACAAGCCCAAACCTGAGCCTTTCAATTCTTTAGTGGTGAAGAACGGCTCAAAAACGTGTCGTTGTACACCTTTTGGTATGCCGTGACCAGAGTCGCGAACCGTAAGGCGTACGCCTTGCACTCCATGCCGGACAAGCGGCTGTAGGCGCAGGCGGATGGTCGCATGTTCTGGGGAGGCGTCAACGGCATTGCCAAGTAAGTTAGCGAATACTTGGCGCAGTTCGCCCGGGAACCCTTTCACTTTCGGCGTTTGAGTTCTCTGATATGCCACGTTAAGATTCTTGGCTTCGATCTGCGGGCCGTAGAGAGCGATAGCACTTTCAAGAATCTCGCTCAGATCAAGGGAAACCCAACAATTCGTATCGCGGTGGAAGGAGAGCACCTGCTTGGTGATCCGGGAAATACGATTCAGCTCTTCGATTGCCTGACTCAAGTAATCCCGCACTTCCGGCTTTACGGCCGTGGTGGCGGAGAGATAAATTAAACCGCTCAGGGCCTGAAGTGGATTGTTGATTTCATGGGCAATTACATGGGCCATCCGTCCCGTGGCCGCCAGTTTTTCGGAATTTAGAAGGGTCTGCTCGGCCACTTTGCGCTCGGTAACATCCGTCAGGACCACGATAGATCCGGCACTTTGCGCTGCGGAGATGATGGGATCAATTGTAATGTGAAACCATCGCCATTCATGGTGATATTCGCTGGTGTAGCGAGCGGGCCCAATATTGCGAAGGAAGTCCGCAGTTCCGATGATTTTTTTCAAGACTGTCTCGCCGTTCTGTCCAATTAGTTCACTCGAATTGATCCCTGCAATGGAAGCGAAAGAACGATTGCAGCGAACAATTCGGTTTTCTCCGTCAAACAGCGCCAGCCCTTCCGCTAGAGCATCAAAAGTTGCCTGCCATTGCTCGGCTGATTGCCGGGAGACTGTCTCAGCCTGTTTAAGCCGGAGCAGGGCCCGCACGGTCGCCAACAGGACAGTGGGATCAATCGGATGGGTGAGATAGCTGTCCGCGCCACCCTCCAGGGCCATGACTCTGCTTTCACTACTGATAAAAGTGGCGGAGATCTGCAACACAGGGATATTGGCGGTGATCGGATGGCTTTTGATTCTGCGGCAGACTTCGTAGCCGGAAACGTCCGGTAGTTTGACATCCAAAATCACGATGTCCGGCAGTTTCAAAACTTCCTGAAGCGCTAGTTTCCCGCTGGCGCATTCCTCCACGATTAGTCCGGCACGGGTGAGCACGCGAGACAGGATATACCGATTCTCCGCGTTGTCGTCCACTAGCAGAACTCGCGATGACACCATGCAGCTAGTCCCTCCGGGGCTCTGAGATACCTACGGTCGCAAGGCAATTTAATAATAGCTCGGGCGCGAGGGTGGTT
>DASZFK010000750.1:0-11303 GCA_035939855.1 Candidatus Angelobacter sp. | reverse complement strand
GATACAAACCATGACCCAGGGTTCGCATGGACAACCTGCAACGGCGGGGCCCTATCCACAGGATGCCTTCGCCCAGCAAGTTCCCAGCCCGGATGGCATTCCCCCGGGTGATTTCATCACAAGCAACCCTCCTGATCCCCCCGGCGATTTCGACCGCAACGGCTTTAGGATTCCCCTGATGGTAGTGTCGCCCTTCAGCAGGAAGAATTTTGTATCGCATACGCCTACTGATAATACGGCGATCCTAAGGCTGATTGAGGTTCGATTTGGCTTGACTAACTTGACGAAACGGGATGCCGTGGCCTCGGACATGACGGAGTTCTTCGACTTCGTGAATGTGCCATGGAAAACTCCGCCCACAGTGCCGCCGCAACCCACGAACGGACCGTGTCATTTCACATTGCCCTAGCTTGAAGTGGTGCTAATGCGCGGCGGCTGGATTGCTGGAGAATGAGGTGAGATAGAGCAATGCATCGCCTCATTTTTCATCTTTTTGCCTTGCATTCTCTGCTAGATGCAACCCAGGTTGCTGCCAACTCCAGCGCTGCTGCTTTCATCTCACTTATGCCGGTTGTTTACTCCGAGGTAAATATGGTTCTTGCAGGGATTCAGCGGATGTTAGGTTCTTTCATAGAACATGTCGCGCAAAAGTACTTCACATGGCAGCGTTGCTTGATTTTTGATTGCACGATCATCCGACCACCCGATCCTTCCAACTCGTCCGGTTTGCCGATCACCCGATTGGCTTTACTGGCCGCCTCATTGATCGCCGTCTTTCTCACAGGTTGCTCGCTGGGAATGGGTGGTTCCAGCAGTAACAACAATAATAATAACAACAATAATAACAATAATAATAGCCAGGGGCTGTCAGCGATCAATCACATCATCTTCATGGCCCAGGAGAACCGGTCGTTTGATACCTATTTCGGCCATCTCAATGATTACCGGACAACGGTCCTGGGATTGCCGCCGGCCGTTGATGGCATGCCCACCAACGCAGCCAATCCTGCTGATGATGGCAGCATGGTTACACCCTTTCATCTGCAGACCATGTGCATTGAGAATACCAGCGCTGCCTGGGCCACCAGCCATATCAATTTCAACCGCCTCGACCAGGGCTCCAACACGCCCACCCTGGATGGCTTCGTAGTTGAAGGAGCGGCGGCAGCCAAGAATGAGGGCGCTAATGATACCAAGGGTGTGCGCGTCATGGGTTTCTACACCCATCTGGATTTGATATCCCACTATTTCCTGGCGGCTCAGTTTGGAACCTCCGACCGCTGGTTTGCTCCTGCGCCGGTGGAAACCGAACCAAACCGCATGTACCTGATGGCTTCTACCTCCGCAGGCCATGCGCACAAGCCAACCAACCCTGTGGCGGGCGTGATGACCATTTTTGATCTGCTGGAGCAGAAAGGAATCTCCTGGAAGATCTACCTCACCGATCCCAACAACGATAGTGAATTAGGCTTCTTCGCTGGATTTGTCGCCAAGCACCAGGCCAATTTCGTGCCCGTGGCACAGTATCTTACTGACGTTCAGAACGGCACGCTTCCGCAGGTTTCTTACATCGACCCAGGTTTTGCTACAGGGCAGGACGAACATCCCGGCTCGGGCGGCCACATCCAAAGAGGCGCCGCTTATGTTACGTCGCTGATCAATGCCTTGATGGGCAGCCCATCGTGGAAAGACTCAGTCTTCATCATGGTTTTTGACGAGCATGGCGGATTGTACGACCATGTCTCTCCCAGAGTCGATGGCCAGCCGATTGAAGTCATGCAGGGAGCTTCCACCGGGCAGCCGGCCACTATGGGGCCTTATGCTGGTGATACCGGAGCGCAGCAGGTACCCAGCCCCGATGGTGTTCCGCCAAGCGACCTATTTACTACGAATCCACCCGACTCTCCCGGCAATTTCAACCGCACCGGGTTTCGGATTCCCATGATGGTGGTTTCCCCGTTCAGCAAGAAGAACTTCGTCTCGCACACGCCCACTGACAACACAGCCATCTTGAAGCTGATTGAGACCCGTTTTGGTTTGCCCAATTTGACTAAGCGTGATGCAGCGCAAATCGATATGAGCGAGTTCTTCGATTTCCAGAATGTCCCATGGAAGACCCCGCCCACGGTACCACCGCAACCTACGACTGGACCGTGCACCAACACGTTACCTTAACGTCAGTCGGTGACGAGTAAGGGTGCGGCGAATCTCAAAAAGATTCGCCGCATTTGCTTTTAGACTGCTCAATCACAACATTACAACCTATCAACCGAGAATCTGAGTCGCTGTTTCTTCTAAAGCTGTGGCCAATATGGGCACAGATACATGCTCGCTTTTATCCATAAATGGAACCGGATTGCAAACAGTTAGACAATATCTCTATTTACTAGAGAGTAAATACATCAAGATCATATCGGTCTTTATTCATTGAATTTCGTTGGCCCCAGAGTTGCTGGATGATGCTTCGTCTTACAAGGCCGTTGCGGTCCCAAAGAGAGGCGACATGAAAGTACTCAGGTGCACAGAACATTTATTCCACGATCATAGACGGCTTCGCAACAAAGCCGGTGTATTTACGCTAAGATTCACACTATTCGCCGTTGTGTCGTGTGGCATCTTGTTTGCCCAGGCTGGAACACCGGAAACAGGAGCGTCTGGGTTGAAAGACCCACACGCATTGAGTCTCTTAAACAGAATGATCAGCACGGTGGGAGGGCTGCCCACCTTGCAGCTCATTGAAGACTATAAAGAGAGCGGAACAATAACTTATTTCTGGGCAGGCCAGCCGATAAATGCAGTCGCAACGGTACGCGGGCGAGGCGCCGCCCACTTCAGGCTCGATAGCGAATTAGCCAGCGGGATACGCACAGTTGGCGTTAGCAGGCTGGCATCCAAGTTGAAAGACGAACATGGATCTGTTACAGAAATCCCTTTACATAACGCAGTCAATATGGGCGCTATTACGCTCCCGGTGCTAAAAGTCATTGCTGCATTGCAAGATCCTGCAGCTACCATAACCTATGTAGGTCCGCTTCCGAATGGAGACGAGAAAATTGTGGATGTGCGGATCCAATGGCCCTTCCCCGATGCTGCCCATTCGATTCCTGCCTTGTCTCATTTGACAGCGACAGATTTTCTCATTGATTCACAGACCTCTCTATTAACAGAAATTCATACCATTTCGCACCCAAGAGGTACTTTAACCCGCGATATACCTGAGATATACGAACTGAGCGACTATAGGCCGGTCAACGGAATACTGGTACCACATACCATCATAAACAGGCTCAATGGCCAGCAAATATGGGTTCTCCACGTACAAAAAGTAGAGTTCGATATCGGATTATCTAACGCAGACTTTGATTTCTAGGCGTAACCATTCCCAAACTACTCCCAATACTTATCCAAATGGGGTTGTCAATGAAAAGACTTTTTGCGCCGTTCCTGTATCTTTTATTGTCAGGGTTGTTCGTGCAATCGGCCCAGGCCCAATCCTATCTGCAAAATTTCGGATTCCCTCCATTTACGCAAGCCTACCCAATCAATGGCGGATTTGTTGATCTGTCAAACGGGAATGTACACATCGAAATTCCTCTCGGCAGCTTTACTCAGCGTGGCGGTAAAACATTGGTCCCGAAGTTTGTTTACGACAGCCGTATTTGGGAGATCGTCAACAACGGAAGCTCCCAGGTTTGGACTCCGTCTCTTGCGACCACCGGCCCCATCAGCGCACCTATTGCAGGCTGGAGGGTCACTAGAGGAAGCTCCGATGTGGTTGTCTTTGGCAACACGAGCTTACATAATTGCACGGGAGGAGGCGTCTATACGACATTTTCCGGGTTCTTTTCGCTAGAGGGAACTGGTACAGCCCGCTCTTTCCCTGTTACCGTAAATCAGGATGATGGCGGATGCCCTGGATTCAATACCGGCGCGCAGGATGGCTTTGCCACCGATTCATCCGGCTCTCACATTTTCATCGGCGCCGATGGAAGTCTGCTGAATATCTTTTCAAAGCATGGAAGCCAACTCGAGCCGGAGAAAGACTCGAATGGAAACAAACTTCTAGATGGGTCGTCGGATACGTCAGGCCGCACATTTTTGCAAACGCCCGGCTGCAATGAAAACAATTGCAATGCCAGTGCCGGATCTTATCAAGTTCTTACATCATCGGGCAACACTTCAACATACACAGTCACAAACTCATCCGTACCTGCAACCACGGCATTTGGAGTGACAGGAGTGACAGAGTTCTCCGGCACGGTCCAAATGATCTCCAATATCAGCTTACCCGACAGTTCCTCTTACCAGTTTGGCTATGACTCGTATGGTGAGCTCAACAGTATTACGTTTCCGGCGGGTGGCACAATTACGATCGGATATAGCAACTTTACCGATGCTTATGGAAATGTAAATCGCTGGGCAACCAGCTACACCATGAGTGGCGGAACATGGACATACACTCCCCAGGTAATCACAACCTGCCCTTCAGGGCAACAGAACTGCCAGCAGAAAGTTACAGTAACCAAACCCAGTGGAGACTCTGTCGTTGTCACGTTTACGATGAATGGCAGCGCCTTTCCTGTCCAGGCACAGTACTTTGCCAATGGCGGAACACTGCTGCTTACGCAAACCCGCGACTATGATTTATCGCAAACATGCTCGGGCTGCGTTGGCGCCGCTTTTGTTGCGATGACGCGGGAAACCAATAGCCTTCCCAGCACCGGAGGGGCTACCCTTATCAACAAAACGGAATACACTTACGACAGCGTCTTCCAACGCAATGTCACGGCCATCAAAGAATGGAAGTTCTATACAGGGACTCCAAGTTCTACACCCGACCGTGAAACGGACATCGCATATCTTACCTCTAGTGGCTATACGAATGTGAATATCATCGATCGTCCGATCAGCATAACCACGAAGGATGGCTCAGGGAATCAGGTCGCGCAAACGCTAATTACCTACGACTCCACTGCATTGACATCCATTACCGGAACGACCAATCATGACGACTCTTTCAACACTTCCTACACAGTGCGCGGTAACCCAACGCTCGTTAAGCGATGGGTAACAGGCACTACATTTCTTTCGACAACGCTCACCTATGATACGACCGGGCAGCTCATACAGCGAACGGATCCAGCCGGCAACAACTTCAGTTTCGGATATTCTGACCGGTATTTCAACGATAATGGCGGGAATCCGCCCGCCAGCTTCACGCCAACCAATCCGACGAATGCTTATTTAACCTCGGTAGCGCTACCGCTCGTCGGCTCAGCCACGCTCGGATATTATTTCGGGTCGGGGAAGGTAGCGGAAGTCACCGACCAAAACAATGCTGTTTCGTATTCACATTATGCTGACTCGTTTGACAGGAGCACGCTTTCACTAGATCCAACCGGAGGATGGGCCTTAACTTCTTATACGTCAACGACGCAGACAGACCTTTACACCACGCTTACGGATGCAACGCCCTCGACATCCTGCGTTAATTGCCGCCATGATCGATATGTTCAGGACAACATAGGCCGTTTAACCTCCTTTGCCTTGGTCAACGATCCGGACGGCCAGATTAATTCGGTGCCGTCTTACGACAGCAGTAGCCGCATAAGCTCATTCACGAACCCGTATCGAACGACCTCGGAACCCACCTATGGGACAAGGTCGCCAACCTATGATGGGCTGGATCGGGTGATTCAAATGACACAACCGGACGGCAACACCGTTACCAGGACCTTTGCAGCCGGAGTAACCTCGGCCACGCAATTATGTGGTAATGGGAACGCAGCTCCGACGGTGGAAGTGGATGAGGCGGGAAAAAAGAAACAGTTCTGGACGGACGGATTTGGACAGATCATCGAAGTTGATGAGCCGGATTCCGGAGGAGTCTTTTCCATTGCCACGTGCTCTCAATACGATACGCTTGGCAATCTCGTAAGCGTCACGCAACGGGGCGGCACAACTGATACGAACAAGTGGCGCACCAGGACTTACGTTTTTGACGGTATTTCACGGCCCACCCAGCCACGACGCCCGAAACTGGCTTGATCACTTACCAGTACACTACCTCGGGAGGCGCGCTTTGCGCGGGTAATGAGGCGGCTATATGCCGGCGCACCGATGCCAGAAATATAACCACAACATACGGCTATGATGCTTTGAGCAGGCTAACTTCGAAGACATATTCTGACTCCACGCCAGCGGTCACTTATTCTTATGATCAAACCTCATTCAATGGTCTCACAATCACTAACGGGAAGGGCCGGCGCACAGGTATGACCGATGGATCGGGTCAAACGGCATGGAGCTATGATGCCAGCGGTCGAGTCTTAGTCCGGCAGCAGAAGATAGGGATGATTACCAAAAGCATCTCTTACACATATAATCTTAACGGTTCGATTAACACTATAACCTATCCAAGTGGCCGAGTATATTCGTATACATACAATAACGCCCTTCGTCCGGTCTCCGTCATAGACACTCCGCACAACATCAAGTTTGCCAGCAGCGCGCATTTTGCCGCGGCTGGAATGCTGACGAGCGTGATTCACGGAGCAGTGACCGGCTGGAATGCCATTACATTAACTAACAGTTTTAATAACCGTTTGGAGCCAACGCAGTTCCTGGCAACCTCTCCTGTACCTTCGACACTGTTGAATATCAGCTTTGGTTACGATCAGGGAAGTGGCAAAAATAACGGCAATGTTGTGCAAATAGCCAACGGTCGCGACAGCACGCGCAGCGTTAACTACACCTATGACCAGTTGAATCGCCTCAGTAGCGCACAAACCTATCAATCTACACTCTGGGGCAATTCCTATGTGTATGATGCCTGGGGAAATCTTTTGCAGAAGAGCGTGACCCAAGGTACTGCAGAAAGCATGACACTTACGGTTAATAACAAGAATCAAGTAACATCCCCGGCCTTTACCTATGATGCCTCCGGGAACAATACCTGGGATACGGCTAATGCATTGAATTTTGACGCCGAAAGCCGAATGAACCCAGCGTCGGGGACGTCATATACCTACGATGGCGACGGGCGACGGGTGCAGAAATCCGACGGTACGGTCTATTGGGTGGACGACCAACTCCAGCCGCTATCAGTTGGCACCGCCAGCGGCTCAATCACACGCGATTATGTTTTTTTTGCCGGTAAACGTATTGCCATGGTCTCGATTTCCAGCGGAAATCCTTATTATTATCTTTCCGACCAAATCGGCTCAACGGCAGTGGTCGCCAGCGGCGATGGCAAGTCCATCCAATGGGAGGCAGATTTCTTTCCTTTTGGTTCTCAACGGGCCGTGATTACGAACTTGCTTGATAATCACTACCAGTTCACCGGCTACGAATATGACTTCGAAACTGCCTATAACTACGCCGTGGAGCGATTTGAGGCTGGCCGATGGGGCAGGTTTTTGAGTCCAGATATACTCGGTGGATCTGTGCTGAATCCGCAGTCGTTAAACAGATATGCCTATGTCTTAAACAATCCTTGCACGTTGATTGATCCCTATGGATTAACACCCCAGTGCACATTCACTGTATCCGGAGGCAGCGATCTCTCGCAGGCCGCAAAGAATGAAATCAATCGCATTCTGAACCAGGCAAGCGTGCAAGCCAATTTTGTCAACGGCAGCACGGCGGACGTAACTCTCGTGCAGAACGATACAGTGCATACTGTGGACCCCAAAACTGGAGCCGCGTTAGAAGGCCGGACCATAGGCACGACTTCATATCTCAACAATGGTCTGATTGCCCAAGAATTTGAGCCCACCACGGCGCCTCCCAGAGGGCCATATAATGATTGGTCGAACTTGGATCTCGGACTAGGAAGGGTAACCGCCCATGAATTTGCTCACGTTTTTCTTGGCCCTGCACATAATACGAATGATCCAACCAATTTAATGGGAGGTCACACCGAGGATATTATTTTTTACCCCTCTGGTGCGGACCATTTCCAGCTAGATAAGAACCAAAGGGCCAAATTACTCAGCGCTTGTAAAGATCTAGTAAAAAAACGTGGGCCTGGCCGTCGCGGTGGTGGGGGTGGTGGCGGTGGTGGGTTACTTCCGGACCTTCGCGATCCGGGCGGGCTGCTCCTTTTGTTGATTGCCGGTCCACCCGTGGAAGTCGTAACACACAGGTTTCTACCTCCGGATGACTCACCTGAAGAAGAAGACTAGATGATCCGGAGAATTGGGGAGGCAGCAACCATGCGCCTCCCCCGGCAAATGAAAGCCATGCAATTGCATCTAACTCGAGTAAACCTGGCTATGCGGCTTCTAGCTCTATTTTTGGCGCTTATCTCTGTTGCTTCGGGGAACAGAGGCTACCCGCAAAAACCAGCCTCCAGTGCCCAACAAAGCACGACATCAGTCCGCAGCCCCTGCGAACTTTCTACCGGCTTGGTGCATGCTCCACTGATGGTTGCCATCTGGCAAGGCGACCTCAAAACCGTACAAAACCTGGTAACGTCGCGGACGACTCTTAATGCCTTCTTCAGAATGGAAGGTCAGGACAGCAGTGACGAAATACTGACAACGCCTTTGGAATACGCGATTCACGCAAAAAATGCCTCGCGCCATTGCTCCCACAGTGACGAAATGATCGAATTTTTGCTGGGGCGCAACGCCGATCCAAACTTCTATGCCCCCCGTAGCATTAGTCCTTTGCAAATGGCGGTCGCTTTTGGCGACGTTTCGTCGGTAAGAATCCTTCTGCGGCATAAAGCGAGAGTGGAAGATCAAAACCCCAGTGGCGAAACGGCCCTCTTGATGGCAGCTCAACGAGCCAATGGAGCAGCCGTGATCAAAGAACTTGTCGCAGCCGGCGCCAATATCCACGCTGTAAATGATTTCGGCGACAATGCGGTGATGCTGGCAGCCTGGAAACACCATCTTGATACAGTAAAACTACTCGTTGGGCTTGGAGTCGATGCCTGCGCAAAGAACTTCGAGGGGGAAACAGCAATCGATCAAGCCAACTCATACCTCGATGGGGATCCAGCCAAGCTGGAGATTATCTCTTTCTTGCAAGCCAAATGCGGCGGTTAGCTCTGGGTGGCTGCTTTTCATCGCGAGTCTGCAACGAACCGTCCGCGTTCTTCAAAATTACCCAATTACCAATTTACCCAATGAAACTAAACCCCATGCCACTCATAACAAGGATGCTTCTGGCGTCCCGCCACTGGAATGATTGCACCGGTAACATCTCGTCCAGCTTCAGAGTCGAGCCACAACATCAGCGAGCCGAGTGAGCGCGGGTTCACCCATTTGTGAGCATCGGCGTCGCCGCACCACTTTCGAACCTCGGGCGTGTCAATGGTCGTCGGCAAGAGAGCGTTGACTGTGACACCTTCCTCTTGCAGTTCGGCTGAGGCTGTCTGCACCACGGCGCACATTCCGGCAATCGAAGCATTGAACGCGCTCCAGTTGATGACCGGCTGAAGACCGGCACTCGATCCGATCACCGTAATGCTCCCCTGGTTTTGGGAACGCATCGTAGGGATCACGGCGCGCAACATGTTGGCCCCGGTCTTGAGGTTTACATCCAGCAGTTTGGTCCAGATTTCATCACTGGTGTTCTCCGTGTGCTCACCTGCGATAAAGGCGCCCACCAGATGGGCGAGGCAATCGATCCTCCCCCACTTGGCAAGGGTCTTCTTGACAACCGATTCAGCAGCTTTGGGTAAAATCAGATCAGCTTCCATCACCATGCATGAACTTGAACGCGCCGGTTTGCGGGGCCAGTCCAGAGCCACGGCTGAAACGCGATAGCCTTCATCAAGAAACATCTGGGTAACAACTGTGCCCAATCCTCCACTGGCTCCGGTAATCAATGCGACTCGCTGTTTTGCTGGGCGATGATTCATAATTCACAGACAATATACATACAAGGATCAGGGCAAAACCAACAATGCTGTACTTCCGGCGAAAAAGTGGAGCATCGCCGAAGTGCCTCTCAATCTGACGTAGAATATTGACGCATTCTCGGGGTCCCTTCTCTTCGTTCAGGGCAGGCTCTTCACTCCGCGCCCATGATTTGCTGAAGTTAAGCTTTTTCGCGGCGCTGCGTTCAGGATGACAGTGTGAGAGGGGAGTCGCAGACATAGAGGCATTTTCTAGAGTAAGTGACATTAGGCCTGAGCATGAACCTTTAACGCGTGGTGAAAATTCTCGTCAGTCGGTTGTTCGCGCCATTTGCCTTCCAGCTCTGCTCCGTGGACTAGAGGCGGGCAAAACCTGAATGGTACCCATCATGCCATTGGCGCTGTGTTGGAGGATGTGGCAGTGGTACATGAGAGTACCAACGCTGTTGGGGTCGCGAAAATCCATGCGCAGTTTCACGCTGGGATACGGGCCTTCTCCCTTCCAATAAGGGAGATCAACGGTGTCACGCATCGCCGGATCATTAACCGGCTTACCGTTGCTCTCAAGTACCTGGAAATGAATTTGGTGAATATGGAAGACGTGTTCTTCGCGCGAGCGATTTTCAAGGGTCCAGTCCTCCACCGTTCCCTGGTGCGCGGAGATGTTCGGCGGGGCCTCCATTTTGAATCGTGTTGGGGTCTGTCCATCCACCGTGAGATAAAACGATGTGCCGCTGAAATTGGGGTCCTGACGGTCTTCAGAAAAATAAAGTTTCCTCTGGGCTGCGGGCCTTACGATCTTCAATGGAGCGGAACCGCCAGTTGTCTTCGATACGCGTGTGGCTTTGCGTACTAAATTCTGTTGAACCCGTGGCTGGCTCACGCTAACGATGTTGGCCAGCGGACGTTTCGGATCGTTCTCGCCGTCGGGCCCGGTATCCCATTTCTTTGTGAGTAATTGTGCGTGATCACCCACGTCAGGCGTAGTTACCAAGAATTCCGCGCGTGCGCCAGGTGGGATCAGTACATCAGTGGAAAGGCGAGGGGTGCTTAGAGGGACGCCGTCGATCGCCAACACACGCACCGGTTGGGGCACATTATTCACAATTACCTGGAGGTCGAAAATTGTGTCGGCCGCAGCGTTCAGCACGCGCCAGAATTCCTCCTGGTGCGGCGTCGTTTCGAGCGTGCTCGGGAGGTAGTCCGGAGAGAGCACGGGAACATAATTGAGAGAAACATCCCATCCCGGTGAACTCGCGACCCGCACCGCGGACATGGGCAGTTTTTGGTCTCGCAAGACAAGCACCCGCTCCGGACGCTTGCGGATTTCAGGATAGACGCTCGCCATTCCTTCAACGATAATTGCGCCGGAAGCTCCGCCCAGGACTTGTATTTCACCGAAGAAATGCGGATGCGGATGGTACCAATAAAG
>DASZFK010000749.1:0-22559 GCA_035939855.1 Candidatus Angelobacter sp. | reverse complement strand
AAATCCTTCGAAGCGGAAGTTGCAATGTACTTAGATCAGGAGCAATTCCGTAACCACAGATTTTGCGAGAGAGCTGCTGCACCTGGAGGAAGAAAAATGACCTAATGTGGAACAGCGATGCTCAATAGGGGAATTTTTAATTGATCATTCCTCATCATTCTCAGGTAAGGGCAAAATCACGAGTTCGTTCACATCGAAGAGTGGAACCAGCAAGCGATTTCGCTTGAGATCGACGTTGATGTCCGCAGGACCGTCGGGATTGTTGGGGTTATCGAAGATCGAGACGAATGAAGCAATCGTCTTGATATTCTTCCCTGAGGGGCCGATCTGGTAGACCTTGCCGGTGACCCAGCTCGAGACCAGGAATCCTCGATCGTCCGGCAGACGAACAAAACCGTCCAGCAAGAGCGTTCCAGGTGGAAGCCCGACCGATGAGACATCGACAACCGGCAAGCTCGCAATGACCGAGATCTTACCGGATTCATTCATGCTTAAAATCTGGTGTCCGAGCCAAGTGACCCACATAGGATTGTCCGGTTCCTGGGCAAGCATGCCATTAGGAAAACCAAGATCTGCGCTGGTCGAAACCACGGAAGCGTTACCGCTCGGATCCACTTTGAATATTCCGCCATTGGCGTTGTCGCTGATAAAGGCCGTGCCATCCTCGGCTACAGCTACATCATTGAGAAACAGCGGCGACGGCGCAAATGGGTTAGGGAGCGGAATCGCGGCAATCGGTTTGCCGGTTTCGCGATTGAAAAGACGGAGCGTGTCGATATCGGCAACATAGAGAACATCTCTGCGTATGGCGATGCCTTTGGGGCCATTGAGCACCGCGCCGTTGACGCCATCCTGAATCCATTTCAACTTAAGTATCACTCCAGCAGGACTCACTCTCGAGATGAAACCGTTATGATCAAGCGCGCCCGGATCACCCACTCCCACATTTGATACCAGGTAAACATCGGCGTCCGGGTCGTGCACCACTGATTCGGGAGTATCGAAGCCTGTAACAACAATCCTCTGGGCAAAGGCCGGAGTGGCTAACAGAAGGACAAAAAGCAGGAAGGCAGCCAATGCATGTTTCACAGTTAATCTCCTTTGCCGCGCTGCTGGGCGCTGACCTAATGTAAGGTGTAGATGGACTGTAATTATAAATTACAAATTTGAAACCAAGATCCATATCGAGCAAATTACAGTTTGTGAATTTGAAATTAAAAATGGGGTTTTCACATGTCAACCTTTGGACTCATTGAATACAAAGACGCCAGTGCCGAGGTGCGGGCGGTCTATGACAACATCATGGCCACTCGCAAAACAGATTGGATCAACAACTTCTGGAAAGCCTTGGCTCACGATCCTGCTACGCTGAAACGCACTTGGGAAGACGTGAAGCAAATCATGGCGCCCGGGACCATTGATGCGTTGACCAAAGAGATGATTTACGTAGCCATCAGCGTGAGCAACCAATGCGGATATTGTATCGCCTCCCACACCGCCGCCGCCCGCAAAAAAGGAATGACCGACGCAATGTTCAAAGAATTGATGGCCGTAGTAGGCATGGCCAATGAAACCAACCGCCTGGCGGCTGGATACCAGATCGAGATCGATGAACAGTTTAAGAGTTAGCTTTTAGCCTTTAGCCTTTAGCTCCAATACTGTTCACTTAAGGATGAAATTAAGAAGCTTTTCGTCATCCCGAGGGATTCCCCACGCACCAGCGGGGGGAATTCGGAGAGCCTGCCCTGAGGTACTAGCCGAAGGGGACCTTGTGGTTAGCTGTTGACTCTGAAGGCTCCGAAAGTCCCTAAGTGAACAGTATTGCCTTTAGCTCTTAGCCTTTAGCTATTGGCCATTCAACTGGAACGCGGCCTTTGCTGTCTCTGCGCCTCTGCGGCTTTGACTTTGTCTTTGTATTGCAGTGCCTCAAAATCGCATTTTTTCTCCTCTGCGTTTTCTCTGCGGCCTCTGCGGTTGATCTTGATTTTTGGCAATTATGGCAATTATGGCAATCCCGCGCCGAGTCCCAGACTGTTCAATCCGGCCAACCGGAGGCGGGTGACCACGTGACTTTGGTTGAAACCCAGTTTTTGTTATTGTTTCGAGCATGAGCAAAAAGTTGTTCCTGTTCGTTGTGCCACTGTTGCTTTGCGGATGGGGCGTATCGGAAGACTTCCAGCATCCGGGGCCGGTGAAGCTCGACCGTGAAGGTGAGCATTGGGCGCAACGGACACTCAAGAAGCTCTCCCTGGAAGAAAAAATCGGACAGCTATTCATGGTCCGCGTACAAGCGCAGTTTCTGGATCTTCGCAGCCCTGACTATCTGCGCCTGAAAGAGCAGCTCGATAAATATCATCTAGGCTCGGTGCTGGTTACTGTGCCTGCCGAAGGTCCATTTCTTTACAAGACAGAGCCCTATGAAATGGCCATGTTAGTGAATCAGCTTCAGCGGCAATCCAGGCTGCCTTTGATCGTTGCCGCCGATTTCGAGCGAGGCCTTTCCATGCGGCTCAACGGGGCGACTATCTTTCCGCACGCTATGGCTTTTGGCGCTGCCGGTAAACGTGAACTGGCAGAGCAGTTCGGAAAGATTGTAGCCCGCGAGGCGCGAGCCGTCGGCGTCGAATGGAACTTTTTCCCGGTGGCAGACGTAAACTCCAACCCTGCCAATCCGATCATCAACACGCGCGCCTTCGGTGAAGATCCCCAGCAGGTTTCGGCCCTGGAAGTTGCGTACATTCAAGGAGCGCGCCAGGAAGGCATGTTGACCACCGCCAAGCATTTTCCAGGACACGGTGATACCGACACCGATTCTCACCTCGGACTGGCGGCCGTGAACCGGACTCGTGACCAGATCGAGCAGATCGATCTGCAACCTTTCCGATCGGCCATTGCGGCCGGCGTGGACTCGATCATGATTGCCCATGTTACTGCCCCGGCCCTCGAGCCTGATGCTAACAAGGTAGCCACAACTTCCACGGCCATCATCAACGGGATCTTGAAACAGGAACTCGGGTTCAAGGGATTGGTCGTAACCGATGCCTTGGAGATGGGGGCTCTCACTCGGCTGTATCCGCAAGCTGGATCTGCCGCTTCCGCGCAGGCGGCTGTCGATGCATTTAAGGCTGGCAATGACATCCTGCTTCTTCCCTCTGACCTGAAAGGCGCATACCAGGGTTTGTTGGATGCTGTCCACTCCGGTACGATCACAGAATCGCAGATCAATGAGTCGGTATTGAAAATATTGCGCGCGAAAGCCAGTGTCGGACTGCATAAAGCGCGCCTGGTGGACATAAATAGAGTGGCCGAGCGCGTTGCCCAGCCTGAGAGCTTGTTGGTTGCGCAGCAGGTTGCTGCCTCCTCTCTGACCCTGGTGCGGGAAAATGGCAAGCTGCTGCCTTTTCAATCTGCGATGGCGCGCCCCAACGGCCGCCATGATGCGCCCTCAATCAAGGACGGAACTTCTACCTCCTCCCATGCGTATGAAAAATCAGGGGAGCAGGAGACTCCTTTGTTGTGCGTGATCCTGACCGACGATGTGCGAACTGAAAACGGACGCCAATTGGAGCGCGAACTTCGCCGGCGCGAGCCGAATGTGAGGATTCTCTATCTTGATCCGCGCTTTGCATCGGCCATGGCTGCGGAGGTGCAGGATTCCGTCAGATCGGCGAGAAGAATCCTGGTGGCGGTGTATATTGTGCCTACAGCCGGAAAAGCAATGCAGACGCCGGCTACAATTCTTAGCAAGATTCTGGAAATCGCCAGGCAGAAAACAGTCGTTGTAGCATTCGGATCGCCCTACATTGCCGCAGATTTTCCTGAGATCGAGAACTATCTTTGTGCCTACTCCAATGTCCCGACCTCGGAAAGCGCGGTAGTGCAGGCCCTATATGGACAAACGGCGATTCAGGGCCATCTGCCGGTCACGATTCCAGGTATTGCCCAAAGGGGCGAAGGAATTCAGAGATCGCCAGAATTGCCATGATTACGGATTACTTTGATGAGATTGGAGGAATGACATGACCTCTCGAAAACAATTCTTGTTTGGCCTTGTGGGAGTACTGGTTCTGGCTGGTTGCTCGGTTCATACCAGTGAACGAAAAGACGCAAATGGAAAATCCGAAGACGTAGACATTCACACGCCCTTCGGTTCTATCAGTGTCAAGGAAAACAGCACCGATGCCAAAGATACCGGTCTGCAGCTTTATCCAGGAGCGAGTCCAAAAAACGATGGAGGAGACAACAGGCACAGCGCCGACGTTGATGTGTCTATGTCGATGGTGGGAGTAAAAGTCGTGGCGCGCGAGTACCGGAGCGATGACACGCCGGACAAAATATTGGCTTACTATCGCAAACAGATGGACAAATACGGCAACGTAATCCAATGCAGCGGCCGCTTCAACGACCGTGGGTTTCAATACCACAAAAGGAATCAGGATGCGCCAGTCTCCTGCCACGACAGCGAAGGCGGCAACAGTTCCGAGCAGACCCTGAAAGTGGGCACGGAAAACAACCAGCACGTGGTGGCAGTAAAGCCCTGGGGAAAAGGATCAGAATTTGCTCTGGTCTATGTGCGTACCTGGAATGGCAAGCAGTCGATGTAGGATTGCCATAATTGCCAAGAGTGCCAGAATTGGGTAGTGTCTCAGTTTGAAATATCCGCCTTGATGGGAGAGCGGATCTCTGGTCATTTGTCACACCGGCAATGCGACGCGCAGACCGTGTCCTACCTCACCATGCAACGTCGGCTTGAGCTATTCTGAAGAACCTGGGGTGGAGGTCTTACAGCATGGCGAAGCTCGTGTATGAATTGAACCAGTCCCTGGACGGCTACGTCGACCACCAGAAAATGGGGCCGCCCCGTCCCGCGCTCTTTCGTCATTTCATCGAGCGGGTGCGCGGCTTGACGGGAATGGTATACGGTCGCGGCATGTACGAGGTAATGCGTTATTGGGACGATGACCTTCCGGATTGGGACGCGGAGGAACGCGACTACGCTGCGGCATGGCGGGCCCAGCCGAAGTGGGTTGTGTCGCGCTCGTTGAAATCGGTCGGTCCCAACGCCACACTCGTTGAGCGTGACATGGAGGCGGCGATACGCGGGCTGAAGATTCAGCTAGGCGGGGAGATTGAAGTTGCCGGACCAGTCCTGGCAGGAAGCCTGACCAACCTTGGCCTTATTGATGAGTATCGAATCTACCTCCACCCCGTCGTGCTCGGTGGTGGCAGGCCATTCTTTACCGGTTCCCGGCCGCCGCTCCGCCTGGTGGCCAGCGATCAAATTGTCGAGGACGTGATTAGGTTGACGTACGTTCCTGCTTAATCGCGCGATGCGTCCGACGGACTGCGCCGACTCGATAGATCCGCTTGGTGTCGAAACCCGAATTTCAAACTGAGACATTACCCAGAATTGCCAGAATTTCAACTCACAATTCTTTGCCCTGCAAACCATTTGCCCTGGGGAGAAGATATTGCAAATTCCCCACACCTATGATAAAAATAATTCGATATTGATTCGCCTCTGTGGCCGGATCACAATTCGAGTCATTCGCGATGACTATAACTATCGTGGCTTATATATCTTTAGGGTTGGCGTAGCCCTACCCAAAATCCTCAAAAATTAATCAGGTCTAAATAGACCCCACCCATGGGTACCTTTTAAACACCCTTGAACCACCTTTTTCGGAAGAATTCTATGCTGTGCAGCGCCCAATTCGTCGGGGAGGACCTAGGTTTTCCGATCACCCGATGGTGAGCCTGCACTGAGTAACCTATGGGCCTTCGGCTCACCCAAGCTGATGAAGAACCGGTACCGCTTGTCAGTTGATTCCAAAGGGTTTTGAACTGGTTCTTCGACAGAGGTGCGCCGAAGTGATCTCCCGATAAGAAGCCCCCCACCCCCCCTGCTTAACTTTCAATTAACTTCTATTTAACGATTTGGCGAAGGTATGACAGATCACGACCGATTCTCAAATTATGGCAATTGTGGCACTTTTGGCAATTATATTATGGCAATGAAATTCATTTCTTTGTTCCCTTGTCGGTAGATTCCGTTGTCGGCTTCGAGTTTTCACCGGAATTTGTCTCTTTCTTGACCAGCTTAGCTTTTTTGGCGGCTGCCTGCGCCCAATACTTCTCTAGCTCTCGTTTGTTCTTGGTTTTCATGAAGATAGCATGACATATTCGAGTACAATATGTCGCCGTGCCCACAAAAATTCTTGCCTTGACCGATTTTACGGAGAACTGCTTCAATAGCCGACGTATGCCGCACGCCCGCACTGATACCTGAACCTTAATCCTAAAAGCATCTAAAACTCTTGAGGTGGCATCGTAGGTTCCAGCGGTGCAAAACAGACTCGGGCAACGGGACTCTGGGGCCGCAGGGCATCCAATTCGAACGAGTAAGAGCAGCGATGCCAATACTGCTCGAAAGGCCTGAGGGCAGTTAATTCTGGAATGTGAAGCTTAAGTCTTAGGAATAAAACCAGGACCCAATGCGGCGGTCGTTGTGTGTCGAGCAAGGCTCGTGAGTGGTCCAAGAGTTTGCTCGTGCCCAAAGCCTGGTACAAGCCTTTCGTGTAGCTCAGATGTCTCATTTTGGATTCTATGAACTGTAGCTTTTGCAGGTGAACAAAAATTATGCCTATCCTCGCGCAGGCCAAAAAAGCGGTCAACGGAAATTCGCACCGTCAGCTATCAGAGCTGACTTTACTCAAAGTGCCAACAGGAGTGCGCGGACTCGACCAGGTTACCCACGGAGGTTTTCCCAAAGGCAGGACGGCGCTGGTCTGTGGCGGACCAGGGACGGGCAAGACCCTGCTGGGACTTGAGTTTCTCGTACGCGGCGCAATGGAGTTCAACGAACCTGGCGTATGCATGGCCTTCGAAGAGACCGCCGAAGAGATGACCACCAACATGGCTTCACTGCATTGCAACCTGCCGCAGTTGATTGCCGATCGAAAACTGATCATCGACTACGTCCAGGTAGAACGCAAACAAATTGAGGAGACCGGTGAATACGATCTTGAAGGCATCTTTATTCGTCTGCGTCATGCCATTGATTCCATCAAAGCCAAGCGGGTGCTGCTCGACACCTTAGAAGTGCTTTTCATCGGCCTGACAGATGAGGGGCTTGTCCGCTCTGAGCTGCGGCGGCTGTTTCACTGGCTCAAAGACGCCGGAGTGACCGCCGTGATTACTGCCGAAGTTGGAGAAAAGACGCTGACGCGCTGGGGCCTGGAAGAATATGTGGCCGACTGCGTGATCTTGCTCGACCATCGAGTGACCGAGCAGGTCTCAACTCGAAGATTGCGTGTAGTGAAATACCGTGGCTCCTCGCATGGCACCAATGAATATCCGTTTCTTCTCGACAACGAGGGAATCTCGGTCGTCCCCATTACCGCTTTGGGTCTCACGCACCATGCATATACCGAAAAGATCTCCTCCGGCATTTCCAGCCTTGATCAAATGCTCTCAGGCGAAGGATTCTTCCGGGGCACCAGCATCTTGGTCACTGGTTCTGCCGGTACAGGGAAATCCAGCTTCTCCGCGGCCTTTGCCAATGCCGCCTGCGCTCGTGGAGAGCGCGCGCTGTATTTCGCCTTTGAAGAGTCGCCCAGCCAGATCCATCGCAATATGAAATCGCTCGGCATGAACCTGGACCGCTGGACCAAGCGCGGGTTACTGAAAATCTTTGCTGCAAGGCCCACCAGCAATGGTTTGGAGGGTCATCTGGCGCACATGTACCAGGGAATTGAGCAATTTAACCCGACCGTCGTGGTCGTGGACCCAATTACCAACCTCATCACGGTCGGAGACGTTCCCTCGGTCAAGGCCATGCTCACGCGGCTGATCGATTACTTGAAGACCAAGGGCATTACCGCCATGTTCACAAACCTGGTCTTTCAAGCGGATGTGGAAGAGACTGCCATCGGCATCTCCTCCCTCATGGATGCCTGGCTGGTATTGCGTGAGATCTCTTATGGGGCCGACCGGATTCGGATGTTGAACCTATTGAAATGCCGTGGCATGGCGCACGATTCGCGCATGCACAGCTTCAACTTGAGTGACAAAGGAATTGCAATCAATGGCAACAACTACCAAGCGATCGCCGCAACGCAAACAAGATCCTAGTGTGAATGGAAAGCGCAAGCGTCCCGTCTGGGAATTGCGACTTTATGTGGCCGGCATGACACCGGCCGCCGTTCGTGCCTTGGACAACCTGGAAAGCCTGTGCGAGGAGCACCTGCACGGCTTCTACAAGATCCAGGTCATCGACCTGATCGAAAAACCCACGCTGGCCAGTGGCGACCAGATCATTGCCGTGCCCACGTTGGTGCGGCGTCTGCCTACACCGGTCAAAAAAATCATTGGCGACCTTTCCAACACTGACCGTGTCCTGGTAGGGCTTGATCTCAGGCCGGCGGCGCGGTAGCGGATGGGACCCCGTGACCCAATCCTGCTGCTGGCCGATCGCAGGCAGAATCAGACTGCCAAGGCGCTAAAAGCGGCAGGCTACCGCCTTATGCCCACTTTTACGCCCGATCATGCCGTCGCCATGTGCGTGAATAACAGCTTCCTTGCCGCGGTGCTCGACCAGGAGCACTTTATCGTGACCGAAGATTGGTCGGTTGCACAATCCATCAAAATGATCAAGCCGGCCATCTGCGTGATCTTGGTTGTCCGTGGAAAAATCGTAGGCGACACTCTGCCGATCGGCGTGGATGCGCTTGTCCCCGAACGAGATACTGCGGCGCTCCTGGCTACGCTGAAGCGGTTGCTCTGATCCTTTTATCCCTGGTACCGTTGGTTGCCTGTCCTGGACTCAGCCCACCTATTGCCCGTGTGTCGAAAGTGTCTTTATTTTCTTGAGCGTGATCGGAACCTTTGTGCGCACCAAGAGATAGCCGCTGATCTCCGTGTGATCGTGGTTGAGTGTTCCTTTAATCAATGGTTGAGACGGCTCACTGCCCCAGGAGACGAACTCGACCTGCGGACCATCTTGTTTGATCTGGCTGATTTTGATTGTGGCTCCGCTCTGGTTGGCTTTGGGTCCGATCATCTGCAAATTTGCCGACACGGTATGATCGGGCAAGTTCTTTATATGAAGCACATATTGAAGGGAGACCATTAGCAGCGATACGTTCGCCCGCCAATCCCCTTCTAGCTGCTTGGAGACTGCTGGTCCGCGATGAGTGATTTCTGGACGTGCCATAACCTCACGCCTTTTCACGGGTGAAAGCAGCGAGGCAATCCTGGTCTTCATGTTGTATCGGTCACCAGGGACCAGTTTCAGGTAGGAACTACCTTCATGGCTCTTTCCATCTGTCACCAGCACGACGCTACGCCCGGTGACTTCAAACTCATCTCCGATCACTACGATGCCGGCATTGGCGTCTAACCCTATGCCCAGCAGGCTGGGATTCTCGGCCACAACCTTGGCTAGCTCGTCTTCAGCCGATTTCTGAACAACATGCACATTGACAGCAACATTTGTAAGAAATTCAAACCCGCGATCATGGCCCGGCAGCATCACAGTTCCCATGACGACCGCGCCCGCCGAATCTCCGCCAAGCACGCCGCCGCGCTGGAGCAGGGCAGCAAATTCACGCTGCGTGCGCGTACCCAGGTAAACCTCCGCGAGGAACTCTGCTTTGCCGCCGGAAAACCAGATGCCGGTTGCCTTGCGCAAGGGAGCAACAAACTGTTCTGAATCGGCTACCTTACGATCTCGGGTGTGGACTACCGCGATATCTTGCAGAGCGAAAGCTATCTTGAGTCTCTCGACCAGGTGCTTCAAGACTTCCGGCGTGAGTTGTTCTTCACCTGCCGCAGTCGGTATATAGACAATGTGCGCATTGGCGCCTCCGGCAAGTTTCACAAACCGCTGCGCAACTTCCGGCACTGGCGTCGCGGCACCGCCCTCAAGCACCAATGTTCCTTTCGAGGGCCCGCTTTGCGCGCATGCCAACTGAGACGCAACAAAAACCAGAACCAATGACATAGCTGCCCTCGATGTTTTTCTCATCTGATCTCCGCTTTGGAAGATTTTGGTCGCAGCCGGTTGTTGAAAGTGACTAACCGCCTTTGCCGGTGGTTTTAGACTCCGTGTGACGTGAATTTGTTCCGGTTCGTGAACCGGCCCGCTCGCCACAAAGCATGGCGAGCGGGCCGATTGTTAAGGTTCCCCCTTATTTGCCGGCCACTTTTGTTAGGAACGGTGGCAGATGGATCTGGTCAGCACACGATGCATCAAGACCTGCTGTTGATCCTTGCTTTACGAACTCTGCAATCAGGCCGTCGATGCATGGAGACCCGGTTCCGTGCGTCCCTTGCTTTACAGTGATCAGGCGGCTGTTCACGAGATCGCGGGCTGCCTGTTGAGCGGTCTCTGGGGGTGTAGCTGGATCAAGCACGCCTGAGATCAGCAGCGTTGGCACTTTGGAGCGCACCGGTGCATAAAAGTCTTTCGACACTCCGACAGTTGGTCCCCAAGCCTGGCAGTATTTTTGGTAACGACGAACCTGCGAATCGCCCAGATAGGTGCCTTCCACGCCACGCCGGATAACAGCCTCGGTCAGGCCGGGTATGTCTTCCGCGCATATCGCGGCAAAGCTTGCGCCACGGGCAACAACGCCCTCGAGAGCTCCCGATAGAGTCATCATCGTGTTCCCATACGGAGACCAGTTATCTTGATACGCGCTGTGCACGATGAGCGGAAATGCGCTTACGAACTGCGGAATGTAGAGCAACGCCCGCAACTTGGAGAGAAACATCTCTCGCGACAGAGTTACCGGATGGCTCTTGACTTCGAAGTGCGCCGGTGACTTGCCCAGCCGCTCAACAACTGTGTCGAACTCCTTCTGCAGATCGGGATAATCCTGGTGGCAGTTGGTGTCGGCGGCGCATAGAGCAAATACGCCTCCGATCGAACTTTGCAAGGCTTTGGCGAACGGCAAGGGAATAAGGTATTGCGGCGATGCCACAGCTTCCAACGTGAGGGTTTGAACATGGGTTGGATGCCGTTGCAGATAAACGAGCGCGGCCTTGGTTCCGTAGGATCCTCCAAAAACGTTGATCTTGTCGTAACCCAGGGCTTGGCGGACTTCGTCCAGATCGTCGGCGGCGATTGAGGTGGTGTATTGGGTTGGATCAGCTTTTTTGTCGCTTTCGGCGCGGCATTCGCGAATCTTGTCGAGAGAATAGGGATCGCCAATTACGGATTGCGGGTCATCAAGCTTTTGCAACGGGCACTGCAAGGGATTCGACTTACCTGTGCCCCGCTGATCGACCAGAACCACATCCCGTAGTGCGCGGATTTTCGTCACATAGCCGGCAAGCGGATACGCTTCTGTTGCGCTCTGCCCTGGACCGCCTGCAAGAGCGAAGAAGGGATTGGGCTCCGGTTTCTGTGCCATTGCGGGAAGCAGCAGGATATTCAATGTGATCTTGCGTCCTGTTTTCGACTGTCGGTTTTCATAAACTTCGTATTTGCCGCACAGCCCTTCGACGTTACCGTCAGCACTGCGGCATGGCTCGAAAGCGACGTTTCCCTGAGTCCTCGGCTTGAGCGTGAAGGCGGCAGAGGCGCCAGGGCGGTGGAACAAGAGCGGCAATGATGCTCCACCCTGCTGCCAGGTTCCGCTGATCTCTTTTTGGTCGTTGTTGAGTTTCCCCTCGTAGGTCGCCCCAAGCTGCTTTAACTCAAGCCGTAGTACGCTCTGATCCCACGACACAGCATCAATGGGAATCGACGCGTTCCCCTGGTCAACAACAACGAGCACCCCTTTCAGCGGCGCATCTGCCGGCTGTTCGATCTTCAAAACAAGATGTTGTCGCGCGATAGTGCCTTGCCACTCTCCGGCAATAGGAGAATGATCGGCAGATTGCACTCCCGCGCTGGCTGAGTTGGAAGGTTGAGCGGTTGCGATAATCGGCCAGCCACATAACAGCATCAGGGCCAAGCACATTATTAGGACACACGTATTGCGACCCGTTTTCATGCGAACATCTCCTGGTCAATCAATTTCTCGTTATAAGGTTTCTGTCAATGCGCTGTTCGGAAAAGGACCACCATCAGGACTCCCAATCCAGCCAGGTAAGCTGCGCCCATTTGGGCCAGCGTGTTGGCTAGATTCAATGAATAGCCTCTTGCACCCTTGAGCACCAGCATGGGCGCGGAAGGCTGGTAACACACGGGCCAATTCGGGACCGGCGTGTCGCCCAGCAAGTCGGGGAGTTTCGCTGGACGGGTGCGCAGGGCCAGGGCAAGCACCTGCTTTCTCCGGATCTCCTGCCAGATCGAAAGCGCGATCGAGACCAGTATTAGAGAGCCGAACCAGACACCGGCGAAAAACGCGACGTTATTGGTCGAAATGCTCAACAATACCGGCCAGAAAAGCAGCATTGCTACGTTCCATAGGCGAGAAATATCGCAAACCCTCAGATAGAACTTGCGTCTCTCCTCGCGGGCCGTCAGGTGCTCTTCCGCATCTGCCTGCGGGACCGGCATGCGCCATGCCACGATGATCTGCTTGGCGAACAGATGTCCAAGCTGGGCGTACAGCAGGAACAATGGCACGGCAAATACAATGCGGAAATTGTGCTGCTCGGTCGACGCCAGGTAGTAGCGCAGCAGCCAGGCGAACACACCCACGGTGACCATTGCAATCGCCAGTTCCAACTTGGGATTGCTGTAATCGCGCAGCCGCCGGCTCTTCAAAGAGAGCACCACCGAAGGCACAGGCTCTTCTGCCTCTGCGACTGCGAACGCCCTCGCCTTGCGTTCTGCCGCGTCAACATTGAAAACATGGTTGACGTGAATGAACACTGCGATTCCCGCTATGAGCCATACCAGGTTTTGAAGATGTCCGGAAATGAAAATGGCAGCCGCAATGATCACCTCGATTGCCACCGGCATGAGCATTCGCATCCTGTAGCCGCGAAGAATCTTGCGGCCCTCCCCGGTGTAGAAATCAGGCAGCACGTGGACATTGAAGAACCACTCCCGACCGCGCAGCCCGGGCTGCTGCCATCGACGGAAGATCCCCCGTATGCGAGACCCGCCGGACACCACCAGGTAGGCAATCACAATAAATAAGTCGTTCGACATGCTAATCACTTCCCCTTCGTGACCATGAGCAGTTCGCGCGCAACAATCTCCAGAATCTTGTTCGAAGGCAAACCAGCCAAAACCAACTGCGTAAGGGCTGTTCGTAACGGGCGAAGCAGGTCGCCCTCATCTCGTTCCGCCGCCGTCCGCGAAGCCACCACCGATCCCGAGCCATGCTTCACCACGATCAATCCATCCTTTTGCAATTCCCGATAGGCAGTGGCGATGGTGTTGAGGTTGACTCCCAGGTCAGCCGCTAGCTGCCGCACCGGCGGCAAGCTGGTCCCTTCTTTCAACTCTCCCCGCGCAATCACTTCCTTGATCCCATCCACCACCTGCTGGTAAATGGGGCGCGCATCTCGGGTATCGATGGTCAGGTACATTCAGTGTCTTGTGTATGTATACTCCATACACTTTACCATCGTCAAGATAATTCTTCTTTCAGCTACCCTATAGAACCTATAAAAAAAGACCGTCATCCTGACAGTTTATTCGTGCGCCAGCGCGGATAAATCGGAAGGACCTTGTGTTGGTTTACGATGAGGGACTTCTGGCTGTTTTGGGCAAAGCTCGAGCCTTGGAGTCGTTGAGCTAATCTGGAGAGCATGAATGCGGGTGATTTGGATCATTACTGCGATTTGCACGGTTTTCATCGGCGGATGCATCAGGCCATCAACCCGCCAGGCTGCCACCGGAACCATATCAAAGCCTGCTGCTGAGGCTTCGCCGCAACACCTTTCTCTTCCTACTCAAGATGGCGGGCTCATCTACAGCGATCTATATGGTAAAAGCGAGCGTGGAGTGGTATTGGCACATGGAGGAAGGTTTAACAAAGAAAGCTGGGATAAGCAGGCACGGCAATTGGTGGCAGCAGGTTTTTGCGTCGTAGCAATTGATTTCCGAGGCTACGGCCAATCTCACGGCCCAGGGGATGCCGATGTCATGAGTGCTCCGCTCTATCTGGATGTATTGGCGGCCGTCCGCTACCTGCATCAATCTGGAGCGAAGACTGTGTCTGTTGTCGGCGGCAGTTTGGGCGGCGGCGCCGCTGGTGATGCCTCAATAGCCTCGGAGCCGGGGGAGATTGATCGCATCGTGTTTCTGGGTTCTGCGCCAAATGGCCCCGCTGAAAAGCTCAAGGCGCGCTCTCTCTTCATTGTGGCCCGCGACGACGCCAATGCCGATGGGCCAAGGCTCCCGGGCATTCGCGCTAAATTCGACAGAACTCCCGAGCCAAAGAAGCTCATTCTCCTGGAAGGCTCCGCGCACGCGCAGTACCTGTTTCAAACCGATCAAGCCGAACGAGTGATGCAGGAGATTTTGCACTTCCTGTCTGCTCCATAAAACGGGAAAAATCCAGAATTTTCTTTCAGGGCTGGGTTGGTCCGGCATTCGGAACGTGCGGCGTCACCTTGCGCACGACAAATTCCTGCAACAGGTTAAGAATGGCTGTTGTTCCGGTTCCGATGAGCGTGTTTTCGAACACCAGCGCGGCGCTGCGATCTTTTGGAGGATAGTAGAGGTTTGAAATACCGCCGGCGGCGAGACCTCCGGCGATGGCAGAGTAATTTGGCTGCCAATGCTGATTGTCTCCCTTGCATACGACGGAGTTGGCAATCGCGTACAGTATCCTTGATCGCGTGCTTCCTGTGCCTTTGTAAAAATAACGAGGGTCCTGTTTCAAAAGCGATGGCAGTATGGCGCCGCCAATGAATGTGCTTATGGTAGTGTCAGCGTATGCGGCCCCAAAGCGCTTCGCATAACCTTGCGCGCCCTGGCCATATCCGGCGAAGGCATTTTGCGCCTGCTCCGCTCCGGCAACCACTCCGGTCAGTGCAAATGTGACTGGATCGATGCTCGATTTCCATGCCAGCTCAAATTTCTGTTTGGCGTTGAGAGGAACTGCATTGGGGATATAGCTAACATAGAAGTTTGGAACCACGCCAAAGACTCGCTGCTTCTCCTGCGTCTTGATCTGTGCTTCTGCTACCTCGGTCTGCGCTGCGGAGACCTGGATCTCGGTATTCAGAGTCGCTGGCGCCAACTTCACAGCCGGGGCAATATAAACCTCTCCCGAGTGCAGAATGCCGGAAACCTTCTGCGCGGCGAAGCCCGGTGCCGTAATTGTGATTTGAAAAGGACCTGGTGCGAGATTGGCAAAGGCAAATTGGCCCAGATCGCCTGACAGCACTTCTTGGGATGAAGATTGGTCTGGACGAGTAAGTCTCACTCGGGCGCTCGCAACCACGGCTCCGGTTGCATCAATCACGGTGCCGCTGATGCTGGCTGCCGTCTGCTGGTTGGGCGCTTGCTGTTCAACCGGTGTCGATGCGCCAGAAGGTTGAGATTGGCCCTGGGCCGAAAGACTGCAAGACAGGATAGCTGCACTCAAAAACGCAAAAACGCGCCAAGAAACAATTCTTAAACGGCGGATATTTTGGCCAACAAAGGTCTTTCGAGAACCGTCGCTCACGCTTTCGATTCTATACCCTTGGCTCGCTGCTTTTTTCCGCCTCACGCGCTTTGAAATCGCGAAGGGCCTTGCGCCGGCGCGCCAGGATTGCTTCGGCATCGGGAGCCGCCATGACCACGGCCTCCATGTGCTTGCAGATATCGGGCTCGCCGGTGACGGTGCGTAATTCGGCCAGAAAAGGCTGGATCTTGCTGAAAGTCCCGAAAATCTCTCCATGGGCCGCCCGGAAGGCGTCTCCCTCGATGGCGCCATGGGTTACCAGGGAAGAGGCTATGTCCCAGTATCCGATCACCATGCGGAAGGCTGCATTTCTCGGACCACCTACGGTCGCGGCTAATTCGGCGAAGCTCTCTGGATTGAACTCGAACAGGAACCAGTTGCGCGCCTCACGCAGCACTGGTTCCCGGCGCAGTTCAAAGAGCTGGAGATTCAACTGTGCGTTTTCGAAAGGCGTCGGCATAACGCAATTTTAAATCACGTCATGCCGGCGCAAATGGAGCAGTGTCTGTGTGATTTCAGGTCTAGCATCAAGGCAGCTTATTTCGCATAGACCTTGGACTCGCGTTTCGTTCGTGGTTCTTCCTTAGGTGGTTCAGCAAACTGACGAGGCATAGCCACCGGATGCCCGCTACGGTCCAGGTACAGCACCGTCTTCTTTCCCACACCTGCCTTCAAAGGCCGATAAATGACGCGAATGGCTGCATATGTATCCATGACGAAGCCTACCGCGGGAGAATGGATCATGCCTGCGTCGACTGCCTCAGGTTCGGCCCCCTCTACGTTTGGGGGTTTCCAACCCGCTTTTACTTTATAGGCAAGTCGATGGGCCTCGACGACGACTGTGAGGGGAATTTCCGGCCAGTGAAGCTCCATGAATTTAATGCTGTGTTCGTCACCTACCTGCAACAACATGCGCGAGGAAAAAACCGGCAGTCCGTCGATTTGGCGTGTCACGCTAAACCATCCTTTGCCGATCTGCTCTTTTTGCGACTGCAGGCGTCCAGTCGAGCGGTCGACTTGGGCCGCATTCGTGTGCTCCTCGACCAATCGTTGTTGAGCAACTTCCGCAAGGGGAATCTCCAACCGACGCATAATCTCCTCTGCGTACTGTCGCGCAATTTGTTCTGGCGCCGGCTTGCTTTCCGGCTTTTCCGGCCGGAAATCCTGCACAAAATAGGTGCGGCTATCCAACCGGCGACTGAAGAGCACTTCCTTGGAGCGGAAGCCTACGAGGTTCAGTTGTTCGACATACTCGGCGTCGGGAGCCAACGGCAGCCGCAGGATTTCGGTTCCCATCGATCTCATCTCCTCAAGTTCCCGAACATCAGAATATCGGTCCAACTGTCTGCCTTGCGCGGTCGCCAAACCTGGAAGGCCAAGGACCGCAACGTGAAGTACCGCGATTAAAAGTTTTTGCAATTTCATCGTATTTGTCCTAATCTTGAAAGAAAGAAGCTCCCTTTAGTTGCACACCCACTTCCAAGCAAACCAATTGGGGGTAGGATTGCTCCAATTGCTGTTGACATGCTCATTTTCACGCCGGTTAATGGCGTCGCCCTGGTCGTTGCCGGCCGCGAGCGCCACTGCGCAGACCTGCGGCTGCACATCGATGAGCCCTGTTGCCATCCATGCATCGCCAATCGACATTTCCGGGAACAGAATGACTCGAATTCCGAAAATACTAAAGCCGCCGACCAAATGCGCCGCATATTGATCGCCGCGCGTTTCACTATCCAGGGTGTCATGGCTAACATCCCCTGAATGCCCTGTAGCAACATGAAGGCCCTGAAACGGAGCAAACCATTCGCTTTGAATTTCCGGCAGGTCCATGGGACAACTCGCATCCAGAAGCATGTAACGCAATTGTCCGCCATTGTTTCCCCATCGCGAACTCGATCCAATGCGGGTGAGGTTAGGCAGGCCAAAGTTGCCGCAAGTAAAAATGAAATCGCCGCTGCCTGCGCGAGGAGGGTTATCGCAAATGCCGTGACCCGTGTAGAAATAGAGTTGGGTAATGTCACTGCCCCCGCTGCCGTCACGATCATTATTGCTGCCGTTGGTGGAGTCTCGGAAATCCGAACCCCAAACATCGCCATTTTCCCAGCGGGTCACGTTCACGAATCCCGCCGCGTTGAACCAAGCCTGAAAGTCGCGTGCTTCGGGCACCGATAGCGGCAAGTTAGGGCCGCCACAAGTGGCTGCCGGATAATTGCTGACTCCGCCTGTTGAATACCTGAGCTGTCCCTGTGCCGACAGCAGGGCCAAAGACGTAAAGAGCGCCAACCGTAACCACTCTTTTCTCATGTTCGCCTCCTGAATCTGGTCTTGATTAACTAAGACGTAAAACAGGAGAATTTCCCTCGAACACACACACGAATTACGGTGCGTGTAAATTTATGGTGTTCCAACCTGAGATTGAGAAAAATGAGGATAACTTCATCATGGCACAAATCTACCTAGTTCGGCATGGCAGGGCGACGGGCACCTGGATTGCGCATCCCGATCCTGGCCTCGACGATGTTGGCCGGGAACAAGCTGCAAGAATGGCTAAAGAGTTAACAGCGCACGGGCCTTTGCCCCTGGTCACCAGCCCGCTGCGCCGCACTCGCGAGACTGCGTCCGCGCTCGAACAACGTTGGGGCATCTCTGCACAGGTGGAGCCCCACGTTGGCGAGATTCCCTCTCCTCCCGTCGCCGGATCGCAGCGGGCCGATTGGCTACGAGGCGTACTCCAGGCCCACTGGGCCGATCTTGATCCTTCGCTGCATCTGTGGCGCACACAGGTATTGAAAAAGCTCGAAGAGTTTTCCCAAGACACGCTCGTAGTTTCCCATTTCGTCGCCATCAATGCCGCTGTCGGTCATGCATTGAAAGACGATCGCGTGACCTGCTTTCGCCCCGATAACTGCTCCTGCACGGTGCTCGACATCCAAGACGGGGACTGGAAGATCGTGAAACTAGGAACCGAAGGGAACGGCAAGATTTTTTAGCGATAGCCGCAAACTGTTCGGATTGGATGCCCCGGCCTTCACGTTATTTCTTTGTGAAAGTGGGCGATGGTATACGCGAATGACATCCGGGATTCAGTCAGCGCCGCCGCTTCAATTTCTTGCCCCGCGCAATCTTTGCCAGCGCGCTCGTATAGGCTGCGATAGTTTTTGGGACGACCTCGCTGTAGACAAACTGCCCTTCACGGCGACAGGCAATAAGCCTGGCATCGCTCAGAATCTTGAGATGATGAGAGACGGTCGCCGGGGTCACCCCACGCAAAGAAACGATCTCACCACAGTTCATGTGGCCGGACGATGAAATCGCTTCAAAGATCTTGAGGCGCGTCGCATCGGCCAATGCCTTCGATATTTTCTCTACTTCAGAGCGTTCCATGGTTTATTTCCAGGTACAGGATATAAAATTTCTATGTGCCCCGCGCTGGGGGCTTTGTTGTTGTCCCCTGGCTTTACCCACCGCTTAACTCTAACCTTGAAATTTTGGCCCGAAGCTTCGCTTTTTCTTCCTGACAATTACTAGTCTTACTGTATAGTGGGCACCTTGAAGCTATCGGTCACCCCATGAATCATCCTTTTGGACAAGTCGCAAGAAAGATCAAACCAATAACTGCCGCTCCGGCGCATCGGATAAATATACAAGCGGTAACAACGGTAACAACGGTAACAAACGGTAACAGAAATCGCCAATATTCATGCGGGTTGTAACCAGGGTAACCGTTGTAACCGCTGTTTTTTTGCACACTATGGTTTTTGGGAGGTCGGTAGCGGCGCGTCCTTTGACTGGTCTGGAAAACGGCTTTCTCCTATCTCGCTAGAGTAATTATTAAAGTTTTTTCTTTTCTGGATGTGGTCTCAAAAAAATGCAACCAGATAGTTAGACATTCATCTAAACGTCTGATTCTCGCTGCTCCAGTAATTCGGGAAGCCAGCCGGAAGATCTGACAATGTGCAGGAGACCAACATGCAAAGATTCAAAGGAAAAGTAGCAGTGGTGACCGGCGGAAACAGTGGCATTGGGCTGGCGACCGCCAAGCGTCTTCAGGAAGAAGGAGCGAAGGTTGTTATCTCGGGTCGAAGCAGGAAAACTCTCGACGAGGCGGTGAAGACCATCGGAAATGGCGTGGTAGCTGTTCAGGCCGACGTAGCCAATCTTGCCGATGTCGACAAGCTATATGCGGAAGTTTCAGAGAAGCTGGGCAAAATCGATGTGCTGTTTGTGAATGCCGGCGTCGCGAAGTTTGCGCCGCTTGCTCAGACTTCGGAAAGCACATACGACGAGCAGTTTGATATCAACATCAAGGGTGCCTATTTCACTCTTCAAAAAGCGCTGCCTTTGTTGAATGATGGCGCGTCGATCATCTTCAATACCAGCGTTGCCGATAGCAAAGGCACCGCGAACACCAGCGCCTATTCGGCAACCAAGGCGGCCTTGCGATCCCTGGCGCGGACGGCAGCCACGGAACTGGCCGATCGGGGCATTCGCGTGAACACGGTTGCTCCGGGGCCGATCGTTACGCCCATCTTTGAGCGCACTGGCCTACCCAAAGAAGCCGTGGATGAATTCGCGAAGGAAATCGTCACGAAAGTTCCATTGAAGAGATTTGGACAGCCTGAAGAGGTAGCAGGCGCAGTGGCCTTTCTGGCTTCGCAAGATGCTTCGTACATCACCGGTGTCGAGATCAACGTGGACGGCGGACTGGGACAGGTCTAAAGAATTTGGCAGTTGGGTAAGTTGGTAATTGGATAATTTTTCATCAAAGACTAAATCTTGGCTTGGATGCGGCGCAGGAACCTCTTCTGCGTCGCATCCAAGAATGACTAGTTGTTTCGGGTTATGGTTATGGAAGAATCGCGGGCCTTGCCCATCGATGCTCTTCCCGGATCAGTGAAGTTTGTTCCGAAATAACTTCCGGTTGCGTCCGCAGAACTCTCGTCCTGATTGAAATCCAACTTCTTGGTGAAGGGGCCGGATGTAAAGCCCAGGTGCTCGATCATTTTGTTCGTGCTGAACCCGTTTTGCTGCCAATCAACGTGAATGGGGCCCAGTGGAGAGCCATCGGTACAGGTGAACGTAAAAGTGGGGGGACCACCGAAGATGCAGGTTGTGGCGTGGAATCCAGCGACTTGGCTCGTGTCTACGTCCAGAGTGAAATGTTGAAGATTATTGGCAATGAAGGCACTACTGGGTATCAGGCCGAAGCCGGAAGTCGAGGTGGCAGAGCCATCGGGATTTTCGACAAAACTGCCGTAATCCAGAAATACGCTGGTGCCGGTTGATTGATTCTTGCTGCTAAACACGGAGAGGTCCACCGGCGCGCCGTTGACCACGAAATGAGTTTGCGCAAAGGCATCGTTGCCATGGAAGGTCATGGTTTGTGCGTGGGCCGGGCTGCACGCGGCAGCAATTCCAAAACCGGCTAACAGGGCGAACAATAAAAGCCGTTTCATAATAATTTCCTTTTCTCCATTCATGCTCACTGTTTGCTGTGGGTTATTGTCATGTCTTTGTTCGTGCCGATCCGGGCGCGAGTACTGTCGGAAAAACTAGTACCGAAGAAACTCCCCGTTGCAGCCGCTCTGAAGAAATCCTGGTCCTTATGCATATCGATGACAAATGGACCCAGGCTGGTGTGGTCTTCTTCAAGATTGGTGAGGGATCCCGCTCGCGTACGTTTCCATTCAGCCTGGATCACGCCTGTTGGCCCCGGTTGGCATGTGAATCCGGTACCAGGAGTAAAGGTACAAGCAACGATGTCGAACCCGCTTACCTGGCTGAGGTCCACATTCAAGGTTGCATGGTCGGCGCTGCTCGCGTCGAAGGCAGAATCGGGGATCACTCCGGCGCCATCTAGAAATGCAACTCCGTTGGCTGTGGGAATAAAGCCGAAGATGACAAGGATGGTGTTATTGGTGGTGCAGGGACTTACGCTGCAGCCGCGAGCTGCGAATATATCCACGAAAGTCCCGTTGCCATTCGTGAATGTTTCAGCAAACTCTCCTGAAGCATGGAAAGATGTTTGTGCGTGGGCCGTATAGGGCGCGGCCAGAAGCAAGGCAGTCAAGAGGGTTGGAACCCAGAACCGAGTCATAGAGAAGATCCTTTCGAAAATTGATTCCAGGGGGAAGCTTGGGATTGCCGGATAAGATTCGAATCCTGTGCTGCTGGTTGTGCGCTCGCAGAAAAAACCGAATCCCATGTTGGTTGTAGATGCAGACTGTTTCAAAAAGGAACTTACCTCGCAAGCGGCAAGGAAAAAACAGGTGTCTAAAACCAATGATTATTCCAAAAACCGATCACCCGATCTCCCGATCACGCGCAGCCTGCACTGAGGTTTGCCGAAGTGATCACCCGATTGCATATCCATCGAAAAACTCGCCAAGAAGTTAGCTTTTAAATGGACCACGCTCTCGGTGGGGGTATATCTATGTCTTTGCGTATTGTATGTGTGGCTTTTTCGATGGCGCTCTTAGTAGTGCCTAAGGCCCCAGCCCAGCACCAATGGCCTAAGGCATCCGCTGCTTCTATAGGAGTGGATGAGGGGGAACTGGGAAAACTCGACGCCGATTTTGCCAGCAGCAAGTATCCCCTTGTGGACAGCGTAACCCAATCGGTACGCGGGAAACCATTCAACGTCTTCTGCCTGCGATTCAAGGGCATGTCTGCGGAGAATCACAGAATAGGTAGAAACGATTAGAGTATACTGGTTCTGTGATTTTTGCTTGGCACGTCGAAAAGGCTGTTGCCAACCTCAAAAAGCATGGTGTTGATTTTCGCGAAGCGGCGACGGTCTTTGGCGATCCTTTGTCAACCACGTTTCCTGATGAGGACCATTCAATAGCCGAGCGACGGTTTTTGACAATCGGTGAATCCCTCCATGGGCAGTTGTTGGTTGTTGCTCATACGGAAGAGAATACAACGATTCGGATCATCAGCGCGAGGCGTGCTATGCGGAACGAGCGAAAGTTT
>DASZFK010000748.1:0-8589 GCA_035939855.1 Candidatus Angelobacter sp. | reverse complement strand
ATTTATTTCCGCGCCCTCTTCAGTTGCTACTAACTCAGTCTCTATGCCAATCGGAAGCGTGATGTTGCTGCTGGAGACATGGCCGGACTTCAAGCCAAAGATAATCGGAACATCGGGACTCATTCCTCGCAACGCGCGTGTAATGACTTGCTGTAACGTGTAATCCTGGCCTCCGGGCTGAATGCACTCCACCATCTCTCCGAAGATGATGCCTCGCACGCGGGCCAGCTTCCCTGCCAGCCGCAATTGAGTGATCATGCGGTCAATCTGGTAAGGCTTGGCTGCGATGTCTTCGAGAAAAAGCAAAGTGTCCTCCGTCTTGATCTCATAAGGCGTGCCCAAGGAAGCTACCAATATGGAGAGACATCCTCCATAAAGACGACCGCGCGCCCTGCCTGGCTGCAACACCTCAACCCCGGTCGTCGGCACGCTCCATGTGCTGGCGCCCTGGACTGCGTTGTTCCAGCTTGTCAGCTCAACTCCGTTGGGCGACCCGAAATCTTTGGTGACCATCGGGCCGTGAAAAGTTACCAGACCTGTACGATCGTGAACGGCGGTCAGCAACGACGTATTGTCGCTGTACCCAATGAGTATCTTGGGATGGTGCGCGAACTTCTCGAAGAGAATCCGTTCCAGCAGGTAATTACTTCCATAGCCGCCGCGAGCGCACATCATTGCCCGGATATCCTTCCGGGCCAACATCTCTTCGATCTCGCGCAGGCGACGTTCCACGGTACCGGCGAAGTAAAGGTCGCGGTCCAAAATGTCAGGTGAATACATGGGCTCGTATCCCAGTTGCCGCAGGCAAGCAACTCCCGCTTCCAACAGGTCTCGTTTCAAATTGCTGGCGGGAGCGATGATGCCGACTTTGTCGCCGGGACGAAGCGCCAGAGGCCGAATGATGTTCACGCTAGAAACTCGCCTCGACAGATGAGCTGCGCCGGGCCGCGCAGAAAGACATTACCTTGAGTCCAGCGCACGACCTGGCTTCCACCGGGAGCATGGACTTGAAGAGGAGAGCTGGCATGGCCGCGAGCAATCGAAGCAACTGCGGAAGCGCAGGAGCCAGTGCCGGAAGACTGGGTCTCGCCCACGCCACGCTCATAGAAGCGTACTTCGATTTCGCTTTTGCTCCGCACGCGAACAAATTCCACGTTAACGCCCTGGAGAAAGCGTGGGTCGCGACCGATCTCTGCTCCCTGCTGCTGCCAATCAGACGGGAACTCTTCAACGAAGACCACGTAATGAGGATTGCCCATGGAGACCGGCGTCCCCCGGAACTCGCCGGAAGCGACTGTGATGGAAAAATCATCTCCAACCTGGGGCATGCCCATATCCATTTCAAACTCGAAGCAATTCTGATTGCGAGCGACTAAGTCACAGTGCTTGATGCCGGCGCCGGTACGCACGGTAAGCCTTCCGTTGCCGCCGCGCTCAACCACATACGCCGCCACACATCGCGTGCCATTGCCTGAGATTTCAGCCTCGGTTCCATCTGCGTTGATCAGGCGGGCGTGAAGATCGGCATCCTGTGCCGGGAAGAGAAACTCGACTCCATCAGCGCCCACTCCGTTGTGCCGGTCGCAGATGCGCCGTGTGAATTCGGATAGATCGGCGGGCGCGCAGGCCCCGTCAACGATAAGAAAATCGTTGCCGCAAGCCGAAGCCTTGGTAAAGGGGATTTCCATTTCCTATTCGTGCTCGAATCCGCGAGTCGCCTCAAAGTTGCGCAAATCATCGTACTGCCGCAAATGGTTCATCAATATGGCATGCAGGCGGCGCGTAGCATCTACGCTGAAGGTCATGCGACCGTTGACCTTGGTGGCTCTCATCCCTTCAGTGTCCAACTGGCAAGCCTCCATTGCATCTTTGATCTTGACGGTGATCTCATCAACGGACTTTTCGGTAACGATGCTGTAGTACATGAGGATCGGCTTGAAGCCCATCCGTCTTTCTACCCAGCCCAGGAATTGCAACGCCAGCAAAATCAGGATGGTAGCGAAAACCGCAGGGAGATAAAGCCCGGACCCCGCTGCCATCCCTATGGAAGCCACCACAAACAGAGTGGCTGCCGTGGTCAGCCCGGTGACGCCACCCTTGGAGTGCAGAATCGATCCCGCTCCTATAAAACCGATTCCAGGAATGATCTGTGCCGCGATCCTGGCCCGATCGCCTGGCGGCGCTATCTCCGCCGAGAGTATGGTGAACATCGCCGCACCGAAGCATATAAACATGTTGGTACGCAGCCCCGCAGGCCGATGCTTAAGCTCACGCTCCAAGCCAATGATCCCTCCCAGGATGGCAGCGACCACCAATCGCATGACTGTCTTGGAGAGCAAGTCCTGGAGCAAAAACTGCGACAAGCCGTCTGTTGCTGTCATAATCCCCAATCTTAGTGCATCGAGCGATAGATCGTTGCTTGAGACTCACCTGGAGTCTCTACTATGGCAACAGGGCGAAGTCCTTGGGGAGAGCCGCGAACAGCATAGCTAAGCTCGTCTCCCTGAAATGCGACCACATAATCAGCCGCGCGCGCGGGGGCGCTAAGACCGATGGTCCACTCGGGATGGTTTCCCTCCTGGAGCACCCTGCGCAAAGGAATTCCAGCGTCTTGAAGAGCGCCGCCATGGGCCCCACAATTCATCATCAAGGTCGCTCCGAGTGGCAATTTCTTCAGTTCCAAAGCAAGATGTTGCTCGAACATCATCCGCGCCCTGCCGTTAGCCTGAGCTTCCCTTAGACAAATCGGCCCCTTCTGCCATGCCATATAGTAGCTAGCTGCTGCTATAAGCACGATGATCACGCCCGGGATGCGCGTGGGCATGATCTGGGCAAGAAACTCGAATGCCAGCGCGGCAAAGACGGCAACTGCCGGAAGCATCTGCAAACCATAGCGGACGTTGTAGTAACTATGCGGCCACCACGGCGGAACATAAATAGGAACACTGGCCCAGGCAATGCTCAAGGTGTAAAACAAAACGGGGATCCACAACAACAGTGCAGGCCAATGGCGGCGCGAAAAACACAGGGCTGCAAGCGCAGCCACAAACGCAATGCTCAACAATGGATATTCGAGGCCACCTTCGCTGATGTTCAATCGAGCGGCCTTCAAAAAGTAGAGTGCTGCTGTTCGAGGATGATCTTTGCCGGGATAGATAGGCATGGCGCTAGCACCGACGATGGCGCGGGTTGAATAAGGTCCCGTAGCGAACTCCAAGGGGTTGTAGAAGTTTGCATAGTTATAAGCCAGCCATACTCCCGCAGTTAGGCCGGTCAACAACACAAAACGAACCAATGCCTGCCGAACCGGTCGAGCGTGCCAACCCACTCTCCATGCAATGATCATTGCCGACAAGGCAATGACTGCTGCAAGAAACCAGCCATCGTAACGCACCAGCATTGCCGCGGAGACCATGATCGCGGACCGTTCCAGTGATTTGCGTCCGCGCTCCCCATCGACCTTCACATACTTCACAAATTCACAAAAGTAAACAACCGCCCAGATAAAAAAAGCCAGATACAACACCTCGGTCATGGCGGTTGCCTGCATGTAGATGAGGTTGGGATTCAAGGCATAGATAAAAGCGCCAATCCATGCGGTAAGCCGTGAAGCATATCCGCGCAGCAGCCGGAAGACTCCCAAAGTTCCAGCAACGTAGGCGATGACCGAAGGGATTGAAGCGCCCAAGCCCGTGCTCCACATCCAGTCGTTTGCGATGAAAGGAGCGTCAAGCAGATGAGGGAGAGGGAGCCATACCGTGCCCAGTTGGAAGATGCCGGGTGTCCTGGAATCAAAGACCCGCCGGGCGATATTGATGTGAGCCACCGCGTCGCCATAGAGAAGAATTGCTCCGTGGCGAAAATAGAAGGCCAGCGCGGCAATGGAGATGAGAAACGTGATCCGGGCGAGTAGCCGATAATCGGCGGATTTATTCAATGTGCGTTAGCTCGCGGAAGATCTTATAGCGTTCCTCGATCTCAGGCCGGGTGAGTTTCAGAAGACGAGCTGGGCCGAAGTCTTCCACTGCAAACGAACCCATTACCCCACCGTAAAACATGGCGCGCTTGAAAACCTCGTGGGTCAGTTCACGTTGCGAGGCGATGTAACCCATGAAGCCCCCGGCAAAACAGTCGCCTGCTCCGGTTGGGTCGACAACTTTTTCGATCGGCAGGGTCGGCGCCCGAAACGGATGGCGTCCAATGCCGTAAGCTTCGTCTTGAAAGAAGACAGTCGCGCCATATTCGCCGTGCTTGATCACCAGCGCCTTCGGCCCCATGGTGAGCACCTTCTGCGCTGCCCGCACCAGGCTGAAATCCTGGGCCAGCATCTTGGCCTCGGTATCGTTGATGAGCAAGGCATCGACGACGCGCAGCATTTCTGCGAGTTGCGGGCGGCTCCCGTTGATCCAGTAATTCATGGTATCGCCGCCGACAAATTTCGCTCCGTTCACTTGTTTTCGCACGTTTACCTGCAGCACCGGATCGATGTTGGCAAGAAAAACGTATTCGGTGCTGCGAAACTTCTCGGGAATTTGCGGATTGAAGTCTGCGAAGACGCCCAGTTGGGTATCAAGCGTCTTGGCTTCGTTCACGTTTTCGCCGTACTCTCCGGCCCAGAAGAAACTTTTGCCTTTCGCATGGGCAATGCCGCTGATATCGATGCCCCGGTTTAGAAAGACTTTTTCTTCCTTGGCGGTGAAATCTTCGCCGACCACCGCGACCACGCGAACATCGGTAAAGAAGCTGGCGGCAATTGCGAAATAGGTTCCAGCCCCGGCCAGCACGCGGTCCACGCTGCCATAAGAAGTTTTTACTGAATCAAAAGCAACAGAGCCAACCACGAGCAGTGACACTTAGGCTTTTGCCTCCTGTCCTTTATTGAGGTACTTATCGAGCAGCAAGCTGAGTTTCTTGCGAGTATCCGCGGGAATCTTTGCAGGATCGGTCATCACGGCATACTGCAACGCCGAACCGCATTTACATTTGCGTTCTTTGGGCATAAGCGCCACTGCCTGTTTCACCACTCGGGCAGCGTTGCCGGCATTTGTAGTCAGGACCTTAATCACCTGCTCTACGCTGACCTCATCATGCCCCTCATGCCAGCAATCGTAATCGGTCACCATGGCCATGGTGGCATAGCAGATCTCGGCTTCGCGGGCGAGCTTGGCCTCCTGAAGATTGGTCATGCCGATCAGGTCTGCTCCCCAACTGCGATACAGGTTCGATTCTGCCCTGGTGGAAAACTGCGGACCCTCCATGCAGACGTAGGTGCCGCCGAGCTTGCCGGTTACGCCCGCCTCTTTGCACGATTGACTGATGACGCACGCGACTTCCTGGCATATCGGATCGCCAAAGCCGACGTGCGCCACTACGCCGTCGCCAAAAAATGTGGAGGTGCGGTGAAAAGTGCGGTCAATAAATTGATCGGGTATTACGAAGTCAGTAGGCTTGTGCTCTTCTTTTAAAGAACCGACGGCGGAGATGGAGAGGATCCGCTCCACCCCGAGTTGCTTCAGGCCCAGGATGTTCGCGCGAAAGTTCAATTCGCTGGGAAGAATGCGATGGCCCCGGCCATGCCGCGCCAGAAATGCTACCTTGCGTCCTTCGAGAGTACCGAGGATGAAGGCGTCGGAAGGATTGCCGAAAGGGGTGTGGAGGTTGATCTCGTGAACGTCGGTCAATCCAGGCATCGAGTACAGACCACTGCCTCCAATGATTCCGATTTCCGCTTGGTGCAAAATGAAGTCTCCTGAAGAATATGAATAACGACTAGCTTTAGCCTAATGTCACTTACTTTTCACGATTCTGTGTGAATCAGAACCAACAACCGAGATCCGAAAAGAGTGCGGCACGCTGGAAAATAGAGAACAAACCAATTTGCGAGTCGCAGTTTACAGGCGAAACGCAAGGTCCCTCCGCACTCCCGTCGCTTCGCGCCGGGAGCGCTTCGGGATGACGATTGTTCCCTAGGTCAAAGGACATAAAAGTAAGTGACATCCAGTTTGAATTTACACCGACGAATCGCTCATATTATAAGTCTTATTTTTGCGCTGCTTCACTCTGCGTGGCGGCTTTTGAACTCTCTTTTACTTGCTTCGCCGCTGCCTGAATGAGCTGGTCGGCTGTGGCATCGTCGAAACTCTCGGTTACGATCAGGACATCACCACGCTGGTCGAGGAAAATCGGGCCATCGCTGCTCACATATTTTTCTCTGCCAGAGGCTGCCTCTGAGGGTTGGACGTGATCAACTTTGCTGTAGCGCGAAGGCAAAGCCGAGGCGTAGATGCGCGCGAACTCCTGGGCTATCTTGTCGCTGGACCAGCGGGAAACATAAATGAGGCCGATGTGGTCGGTTGCATTGGCATTTGCGGGCTTGATTCCTTTGCGTCCGACCGCGTAATAGGCTCCTCCGCGCCATTCGGGAGCCAGACGCTTGGCGGTCTCCTCATCGGCATATTGTTTCAGAAGGATCTCTACGTCAAATTCACCTACGGCTCCGGCATCGAATGGCTCAAAATCTTTTTTCAGGAAGCTCATGTCGGGCAGCAGCAAGACTGGAATGCGATGTCCGGCCAGATATTCTTTCGGTTCAAGGATTTCGCGCGTGGTCTCCGGCATGTGGGAGAGAACGCCGGTAAAAGCCAATTTCTTGCCACCCGACTTCAGCAGCTCCTGAATGAATTTCATGCCGTGGCTATAAGGGAAAACCAGCTCTTCTCGCAGCAGGAGCGGGGCATTGTCAAAGAGAGGGCTGTCTCCCCTGGTGTTCATCGACGATTGCATCATGTCAACGAAGTTAGGGGAGTCCTCCACAGAACGGCCACCGGGAGCCAGGATATAGTCCGACAGCACGATCATGGCCTGCCCTTCCAGCACCGCTGTACGGCAGGCGGATTCCTCGTCGATCTTGATGAGCGCGTTGTAGTCCGATGGCCCACGCTTCTCGATCTCCTCCTCCTTTTTGACCATTTTGCCCAAGTCAAAGCTCTGGTCCTGCAAGGCGTGAGTCAGTTCGTGGGCCAGCACCGGCTTCTGCATGTCGGGACCAACCCAATCCAGCAAATTGATCGTCTTGGTTTTTTCGTCGTAGTAGCCCTCAACCTGTTCCCCCAAGAGCTTGACCATGAAGGTGTGCAGATTAAACGTGCGTGGCAGGAACCCGAATTTCTTGAGAACAAGCTCAGAACGCTCGAAGCGGATGCGGTCAACGTCGTCTTTGAACTTATCTTCGATGTATTTTTCCACCTGCTCCCGGCTCACCATGGCCTTTTTGACCGCTTGTTTCATGGGAAGCAGGGTGGACTTGCTGGCAAACTGGAGAATCTGATCTACCGATTGGAAGAGTTCCTTGGCTTCTTCCGGCGTGACTTTGTGCTCCGGCTCCTTCTCCTGTTGCTCAGGCTGGGAGGCAGGCGGCCGCTGCTGTTGAGGGGAAGGATTGCCGGGGTTCTGAGCGGCAAGAGCCGGAACCAGGAAAAGTAAGAGTGACGAGAGCAGCAGTTTTTTCATGGAGAAGCGCAAATACGAGAAACGAGGTTTTAAAGGCACTCAATAACAATAATGCATTGTGCAGGCAAGAGCTACTGCGCGAGGCAGCCTTCGCCTTGAGATCGCATCTTAAGCATACTGGGTCACAAGATTCAATCCGACCACGGGAGGAACACGCGAATGCAAACTGCTCATGAACTTTTCTTGCACGGACTCTCTGACATGCTCGACGCCGAGCGCAGGCTGGTTGAGGCCTTGGGCGAACAGGCGGAGGGCGCTGCCAACCCCCAGCTACAAAAGGCCTTTATGGCCCATCAGGCCCAAACCGAAAAGCAGGTACAGCGTCTCGAGCAGGTGTTCGAACAGCTTGGCGACGAACCTCAAGAAACAGAATGCAAGGGACTGCAAGGTCTCTTGGAAGAACTCGAAGCTTTTAAAGAAGAAGACCCATCCGAGGACATTCTGGATGTCTTCAGTATTGGGGCGGCCATGAAAGTGGAAAGCTACGAAATCAACGCTTATGAATCTCTAATCCGGCTGGCAACCGACATGGAGCATACCAAGGCAGTCCGGCTCCTTCAGCAGAACTTGAAAGAAGAACAGGCCACCTGGAAGAAGCTCGACGGCCTGGCGAAAAAGATCAAGCCGGAACGTACCGGCCACGAAGAGGAAGCGGAGGGCGAAGAAGAAGCAGCTTAGAAATTTGGTAATTTCGTAATTGGGTAATTTGACAAGTCAAAAAAATGAATCGTCATTCCGAGGGTCTCCCCGCGCACAGCGAGGGGAGACCGGAGGAACCTTGTGTTTAGCTTGGGTCACAAAGGCTGTCCCTCGACGTGCAGTCTGCTGTGTTCCGCGCTCTTAAGGGCACCTCCGTTCCCTATGTACCCAAGGCCTATTTTGAAGAGCTGGAAGCCTCTACGGCTCAAAATGGTTCGAGGATCACTCCTGTTCTTCCCTTCAGGGCAATCGCATGAAAAATGGTTGAGGGGAGCCTAGGAGATTATTCTCAGAACCAGGAAGAATGAAGTATCTGTCTGTATAGGAGGACTCCTAAATGCAGACAGAAAGCAAGTTGCGACTGGCAGATGTGTTTGTATC
>DASZFK010000747.1:0-16029 GCA_035939855.1 Candidatus Angelobacter sp. | reverse complement strand
AACCGAACACAACATCGACTGTATTGCCCTGTTTACCATGCTCGCCAAGTTGACCGGCGACGGTAGCTGGCTGGACCAGGCGGAACATGCTCGCATCTTTGTCAACGCAATGTTCGATGCCGCCGATGGAGGATTTTTCTTTACAGGAACAGCGCCCGATGGAGTCTCAATCAATCCAGTCGTGAGCCAAAACAACATTCCCGAAGATGTGCAGACATGGTCTTTCCTGGCAACCTTGGACGACACACATGCCCAATCAATTGACTGGGCCAAAACGAACCTGGCAACGACCGACACTCCTCAGACGATCCACAGCCGCTTGACGGATAATCAAAAAATCTCCGGAGTAAGTTTTGCAAGCCAGAGTATGCGTGCCCTTAATCCTTCGGACCAGTTCTCAGGACAGCCCAATCCCAATGCGGTGTGGCTGGAAGGCACGGGCCATCTGGCTGCTGCGCTGCTCGCGCGCAGATTGCCGGCGCGGCGTGATCTTCCCGGCTTCCACGGCGACATCAATACGGCGCGGACACTGCTCGATAACATCCGCACGGCCCAGGATATCCTGGCCAAAGGCCAGACAGTCGGCGGCCAAGCTATACCTGACGGTGAAGGCGTAGTGGCTGCGTCGAGCGTGCTCAATACCGGGTTCGGATTTTCTTTCAACCCGAATCGTCACATCGCAGCAACTTCATGGTTTGCAATGGCAGTCCAAGCTGGTAATCCGCTCCAACTGGGATTGCGTACAGAACGGCGCGATGAGGATTAAGATGTCGCCGGAGTGATTTACATGCGACTCTTTTCCAAGTGGCTGCCGATGGCATTGGTAGCCATCTCTATGACGATTGGGGAGCAGCAAGCTTTGGCTCCCTATAAGGACCCTCGCCTTCCGATTGCAGATAGGGTTGCCGATCTCCTCTCGCGCATGACACTGGAAGAGAAAGTGGCGCAAATCTCCGGTGGAGGCCGAGAGGAGAGAGGGATCCTCGATACCAGCGGCCAGCTTCGTTATAAAAACGTCGAAGAGTTGTTCAAAGATCTCAACGATCCCTACAACAAGATTGGTCCACGACAACGGGCTCTCATCCATAACGCGCTGCAACGTTTTCAATTGGAAAAGACCCGGCTTGGCATTCCCAATCTCTTTTTTGGAGAGGGCTTGCACGGATACATGGCGTATGGCAGCACCAGCTTCCCACAAGCGCTGGGGTTGGCGAGCACCTGGGATCCGGTCCTGGTGAAACAGGTTTTTACCGTTGTCGGCCAGGAGATGGGCGCATCGGGAGTAGGCCAGGCATTTACCCCGGTTTTGGATCTGGCGCGTGACCCTCGCTGGGGACGCACGGAAGAAACCTATGGGGAAGATCCGTACCTTGGTTCGCGCATGGGTGTGGCGGCCATCGAAGGAATGCAGGGAGACAGCTTCCTGATCGATCGGCATCACGTCATGGCGACCGCTAAACACTTCGCAGCCCACGGCCAACCAGAGAGCGGCACCAATACCGCGCCGGCCAACTTCTCCGAGCGTGAGCTGCGAGAGTCTTACCTGTTTGCATTTGAAGCCGCCATACGTGAAGCCCAGGCGGGAAGTGTGATGGCGTCGTACAACGAAATCGATGGCATTCCCGCGCATATAAACCATTGGCTTCTTGGGACAGTGCTGCGCAATGAATGGAAGTTTCCCGGCTACGTTACATCCGACGGTCACGGGTTGCAGATGTTGTACCAGACCCACGGCGTGGCAGCCGATGCAGCAGAAGCTGCGAGAAAGGCCCTTGCTGCGGGCGTGGATTTCGATCTTTCCGATGGCTCGGTTTACCGGACACTCGTACAGCAAGTAAAAGAGGGCAGGGTACCGATCTCGCGGGTGGATCGCGCAGCCGGCCGAGTCTTGGCCGCGAAGTTCCGGCTGGGGTTGTTCGAGAATCCTTACGTGGACCCTGACTACGCGGAGAAGATCACCAACAGCACGGAACATCAGCAACTGGCAGAAAAAGCAGCCGAAGAGGAAATCGTATTGTTGAAAAACGAAGGTGCGCTCCTGCCGCTCAATTTGAAGAAGGCAAAAACGATTGCGGTGATCGGTCCCAATGCAGCGGATGTTCACGTGGGTGGTTACTCCAGAGATCCGGGACGGGGAGTGAGCGTACTTGAAGGCATTCGCACGCGCGCCGGAGCAGAAACCAAAGTGCTCTATGCCGAAGGTTGCAAGATCACCACGGGAAAACAGGGATGGCAGGGCTGGTATGAGAACAACCCGAAGCTTGCCGATCCGAAAGGGCAGCAGGCAGGGATTCGAGCTGCCGCGGAGGTTGCAAAGAAGGCAGATGTCGCAATTGTTGTTGTGGGTGAGACCGAGGCTACAAACCGCGAAGCATGGTCGGAGGATCACCTGGGTGATCGCGACTCCCTGGATTTGTTGGGAGCGCAGGATCAGTTGATTCAAACCATTGTCGAAACCGGCGTGCCCACTGTGGTGGTGCTGATCAATGGACGTCCACTCTCCATCAACTACGTGGCGACTCATGTACCGGCGATTGTCGAGATGTGGTATGGAGGGCAGGAAGGTGGGACGGCCCTGGCGCGAGTGCTGTTTGGAGACGTGAATCCGGGAGGCAAGCTGCCCATGACATTTCCTCGTTCGGTAGGGCAACTGCCCGTTTTCTATAGTCATAAGCCGTCGCGCAACCGCAGCTACCTTTTTACATCGCGCGAACCATTGTTCCCGTTTGGACATGGGCTGAGCTACACAAGTTTCAAATTGGAAAACGTGCGGGTGCAACCACCGGAGATAACGCCGAATATAAGTGCAAAAGTAACGGTGGAAGTTACAAACACCGGAACTCGAGATGGAGACGAGGTGCCGCAGCTCTATATTCACCAAAAAGTCAGCTCCGTGACCCGCCCGGTTCTCGAATTGCGAGGATTCCAGAGAGTGCATCTTCGTCCCGGCGAACATACCACAGTGACCTTTACGCTCACGCCAGCAAATCTGGCCGTTTGGAATGATGCGATGAAGCGTGTAGTCGAGCCGGGAGTGTTCGACATTCTGGTGGGAACAAGCTCGGCTAAGACTCAAACCGCGCAATTGAGAGTGCTGGCGAGATAACCAATGAATGCCGTCATCCCGAATGGTGTCCGCGAAGCGGAGATCTTGAGGGACCTTGCGGGTCTTTTACCTGACACACGGTCATAGTATTTCTCAAACTAAACTCCCCAATTCTCATTTTGAAAGCTTTAAGGTAAACGCAAGGTCCCTCCAATCTCCCGTGCTTGCGCCCGGGAGACCGTCGGGATGACGATTTGTAATCTGGGGACAATCAGAAAATGAAAAAATCTGTAATCTGAATGTGTGGGGATGTAATACCTTTGTACAGGTCCCCCCTCGACGTGCTTACCGGTACACTGGATCTAATAGATCACCATGTCAAAACAAACGCGCCGCAATTTTTTGAAGATGACAACGGCATCCGCTGCCTGTCTCCCATTCACCAAGACACTTTCTTCCGCAATGATACCTTCTCAAGAGAAGACGCCAACCGGGACGATTGCTGTTTATCTCACAGCCGGTGACAAGCGGTATTCAAGCTCTCGTTCGCTGGCCTGGCAGAGTGCCGACCGATCGCCCTCCGACAGCACAATCGCTCTTCGGGCAGCTCGTAGCCAGCATCCTATTCTTGGGTTTGGCGCCGCTTTTACTGACGCAGCGTGCCACACGATCCATCAGTTGCCGGAGGCCCCCCGAGAGCAATTGCTGCAGGAGCTGTTTCACCCGGATCAGATGGGGCTCAGCGTATGCCGGTCGTGCGTCGGATCAAGTGACTACGCCAGGGAGCTATACAGCTATGACGAAGGCGCGCCCGATCCTGAACTGTCGCGATTCTCAATTGCCCATGATCGTGAATACATTCTTCCGGTCATGCGGCGCGCGCGCCAGATCAACGACAAGCTTTTTCTTCTCGCATCTCCCTGGAGTCCGCCCGGTTGGATGAAGGACAACAATTCAATGTTGGGCGGCACTCTCCGGCGCCGGTATCTCAATTCTTATGCGAACTATATCGTGAAATTCCTGCAGGCTTATGAAGCCGAGGGAGTCGCAGTCGATGCAGTAACGCCGCAGAACGAGGTTGATACAGATCAGGATAGCCGCATGCCTGCCTGTCTTCTTCCCCAAGAGATCGAAGTCGAGTACGTAGGAAAACACCTGGGCCGTGCCATTGAAGAAGCTGGACTCAAGACGAAGATATGGCTGATTGATCACAACTACAATCTGTGGGGCAGAGCTATCTGTGAACTCGACGACGAAAAAGTCCGCAAATATACCAAGGCGATTGCCTGGCACGGCTATCTAGGCGAGCCAGACCTTGTGCAACGAGTGTTTGCCGCACATCCGGATGCTGAGATGTATTGGACCGAGGGAGGACCCGACATTACCGATCCAAAATATGCCGTAGATTGGACCAAGTGGAGCCGGACCTTCTGTGGAATCCTGAGGAATGGAATACGTTGCGTCATCGGATGGAACCTGGCCTTGGATGAAAACGGTAAACCGAACATCGGTCCGTTCCCGTGCGGTGGCCTGGTCACCATTCATTCTCAAACCAAGGAGATCATGCGCAGCGGACAGTATTGGGCCTTTGCTCACTACTCGCGGGCATTTCGACGAGGAAGCACAGTCATTCAGTCCGACGGAGAAATCAAAGATGTTCATCATGTTGCCGGCGAAAATCCTGATGGTTCCCACGTTGCCGTATTGACCAATACCGGAGTGGCGCAGAAAACAGTTTGGATCAAACAAGGGAAGAGTGGGGTTGAGGTGTCGCTGCCTTCAGATTCTATTGTTACGCTTGTTTGGAATGGATGAACAGGTAGCTATACGAACGCAATATATATCTCCCCATCGCATGTACAGTAGTTTTGCTTTTATTTCCAGCCTAAAATCCGTTTGGCATTTTCTGGAGCTCCGGGCCTCCATAGCAAGATGTCGTCATCCACTTGACACTCACCCAAGGAGCAAGCCGTGAAAACAAATTCTTTCCATCCATGCCGATTTTCCAGAACACTGTGCCACTATGTTGTGGCAGCAGCAAGTCTACTGATTCTCCTCAATTGCAGCGCTACGTTTGCCCACGCGCAATTGAGCATGCTCCACACGAGCGGAACCAGCATCGTGGACGCCAACGGCAATAGAGTATCGTTGCGTGGCGTGAACCTCGGTGGATGGCTTCTCATCGAAACCTGGATGACCCCGGCAGACACCTCTGGCTTGCCCGACAACTTCAGCATCATCCAGACCCTTGATAACCGCTTTGGAGTCGCAACCGAGCAGAGCCTCATTAAGACCTACCAACAGAGTTGGATCACCACTGCCGACCTCGACAACATCAGGGCCGAAGGCATGAACGTGATACGCGTGCCGGTTTGGTGGGCAAACTTTGAAACGCTAAGTGGTCAATGGCGATCCGATGCTTTCGACATGCTTGACTGGGTAGTCAGTCAAGCTGCGGCGCGAGGTATCTACACTATCATCGACATGCATGGGGTGGTTGGAGCGCAGTCGACCAGCCAGGATACCGGACAGCAAAATCTCAATGCCTATTGGACCAGCAGCGCAGACCAGACGGCAACCAACCAGATCATGATGAAGATCGCAGCCCACTACAACGGGAATCCCAACGTTGCCGCCTACGACCTGATGAACGAACCCATGAATGCGCCCAGCAACCAGGCTGCCGTGAATGCGCAAAACAATATCTACAATGCCGTGCGCAGCCAGGATCCGACTCATATCTGCATTCTCGAAGGGACTTTTGGCAGTTGGAACTGGGATATGCTTCCTCCGCCAACTACCTTTGGTTGGACCAACGTAGTTTATGAAATGCACGAATACCAGTGGAACGGCACAGCCAGCGCAGTAGAGAATGGATCTGTCAATCAGGTCAATATGTTCAAAAACCATGCCTCGTGGAATGTCCCGGACTATGTCGGCGAATTCAATGATTTCGCCTACGGCACAGATGTATGGCAGTTCACCGCCAACCAATACAACAATAACAACATAAATTGGACAGTATGGTCCTATAAATCCACTCAGGGAAACTGGGGCCTGTATGAGACTAATAGCAACCGCCCGCCTGTCCCCAATATCCAAACAGACTCAGCATCAACGATCTCAAATGACTGGTCGCAGTGGACGACAGCCAATGCTTTCTTCCTTAACCCAACACTTGCCCCTGCTCTATTCGGCGGCGTAAACGGTTCCGTTAAAAGCAACGCCTGGTACAACGTCGTGAACCAAAACAGCGGAGCCTGCGTGGATGCAGCCGGGTTTGGCACTGCCAACGGGACGGTCGTGCAACAGTGGGCCTGTGGTAATCAGCAGTCCAACCAGGAGTGGCAATTCCAACCAACTGACAGCGGGTTCTACAAGGTTGTCACGCGCGGTGCATCCACGGAAGCATGGAACGCCGCCAACTTCGGCACAGGGAATAATACGCCTATTCAGCTATGGCAGTTTGGCGGTGGCACGAACGAGCAATGGCAGCCTATCCCTGTCGGCAACGGAGCTTTTAAACTTGTTGGACGCGGCAGTGGCCGCTGCCTGGATGTTCCAGGTGCTTCCACCGCCAACGGTGTGCAGTTGCAGCTCTTCGACTGCAATGGAACCGGCGCTCAGGCCTGGAAACTTGTACAGCAGCCTTAGGGCACGGCATGGTTCGGCGCAAAGAAACGCGCCGAACCATGTTGGGCTGAGGTTGTGCCATCAAGTCTTTATCGGAATGCGCCGTCGATACAAACACCATAGATGAGAATTGCCTCATCTTAGTGGAATCTATCTATACGAACGCTATATGTATTTCCTATCCCATTGCGTAGTAGTTTTATTTCCTCTCTTCCTTTAGGATTCGCCGGGCAATTTTTCCGGAGAGTCTTGCTCTTGTGCAACAGTAGCCATCACTCATTACATCTCACTGCTTCAGCTTTCATGGCCGGCGCGAAGAGATAGACGTATCCGGTATCGGCCATTTTGATTGTTACTTCATACAGTCGGGTGGAAATAGACCGTTAAGGAGACACATCAATGGTATTTGATCACTATGTTCCCCGCCCCAAAGATTTAAGAATTCTAGCTTTGTCTTTGCTGTTGGCTACACTCTTTGCCGTGAGCGCAAACGCTCAGACCACCTGGACGCTTGTCTGGAATGACGAATTCAATGGTCCACATGGCGCCGTTCCCGACCCCTCGAAATGGACCTACGATACAGGCGGCGGCGGTTTTGGAAATGGCGAACTCGAGACCTACTGCGCGCCTACCTCCAATGCATCTCCGTGCAGTTCCAGCAATCCCAATATCTTTCAAGATGGCAACGGTAACCTGGTGATTCAGGCGCGGCTTAACAATGGCACCTGGACCTCAGGCCGCATGAAGACGCAAGGTCTGGCGCAATTTCAGTACGGACGGATTGAAGCCCGCATGAAGCTTCCGGTGGGCGCGGGCCTGTGGCCGGCGTTCTGGATGCTGGGCGTGGACATCACCAGCGTTGGTTGGCCACAGAGCGGCGAGCAAGACATCATGGAGTGGGTCCAGAGCTACGGGCCCAACGTTACGTCCTCGACCATTCATGGTCCTGGATACTCTGGCGGCGCCGGAGTGGGAGCGCGAACAGCTTTCGCGAACGGCGGCAGAACAGACGACGCCGGATATCATATCTACGGCGTGATCTGGTCGCCGAACCAGATGCAGTTTTACCGCGACGACTTCACCCGCCCGTTCTTCACCGTGACCCCTTCCACTCCGGGAGTTAACGGCCAATGGGTTTTCAACGCACCGTTCTTCGTTCTGATGAATCTCGCCATCGGTGGTGGAGGTTTTCCCGGAACTACCAATTCTTCAACACCCAATCCGGCAACCATGCTGGTTGATTATGTACGCGTTTTTCAAGCTAGCAACGGCGGCGGTGGTGGCGGCGCTATTAACCCGAACGCCTGGTACAACGTAGTCAACGCCAATAGCAGTGCATGCGTAGATGCCAAGGGATTCGGCACGACCAACGGCACGGTAGTGCAACAGTGGGCATGCGGCAACCAGCAATCCAACCAGGAATGGCAATTCCAAGCCACCGATAGTGGCTTCTTCAAAGTTGTCAGCCGCGGCGCGGCAGCCGAGGCCTGGGACGCCACCAACTTGGGCACGACGAACGGCACGCTGATTCAGCTCTGGCAATTTGGCGGCGGTACAAACCAGCAATGGCAGCCTGTCGATCTCGGCAACGGACAGTTCAAGTTCGTAGGACGCGCGAGCGGCCGGTGCCTGGATGTACCTGGCGCTTCCACTGCCAATGGCGTGCAGTTGCAACTCTTCGATTGCAACGGAACCGGCGCGCAGGCGTGGACGCTCAAGCAACAACCGTAAAACGCGTTTGCCGAAACTATGAAAGAACGGCCCTTGTAAAAAGGGCCGTTCTTTCTATTAGACGCAATTGGTAAATACCGCACATTCTCGAGGTCCCTTCTCTTCGTTCCGGGCAGGCTCTTCACTCCGTGCCCATGATTCTCTCAAGTTAAGCTTTTTTGAGGCGCTGCGTTCAGACAGGGAATAAGGGCATCGTAAAACTCAAAAGGCTTTTCGAATTTTGATTTTTCCATCCTTTGCGTTGTAATGTGGTCAATCGCTAAGGAGCTTGCTATCCAAGTCCTCATCATCGGCGGAACGCGCAATCTCGGCCTGTCACTCATCGGGCTTCTGCGAGAACGCAAACATTCGGTTACTGTCTTCAATCGTGGAATGACCTCTGCGGAAATTCCTGCCGATGTAGAGCGTCTCTATGGAGATCGAAGCCGCCGGCTGGAACTGGAGCGAGCGCTTGGTTCGCGTATGTTCGACGCGGTAATCGACACGACGCTCTACACCGGCCCTGATGCATGGACAACCATTGAGGTCCTCGAAAAGCGCACTGGCCATTACATCTTCATCAGCACCGGCCAGGTCTATTTGGTCCGCAAAGATGTATCGCGACCATTTCGTGAAGAAGACTATGACGGAGAGTTGATCGTCGCGCCGTCTCCACAACAAGAGTCGGACTACAATAATTGGCTTTACGGAATCAACAAGCGTGAGGTAGAGGATCATCTCATTCGTGCCTGGGAGACCCAGGGATTCCCCGTAACTTCGTTGCGCGCGCCTATGATCAACGGGGAGCGGGACCACTTTGGCCGTATCCTGGGATACATGAGAAGGATGCAGGATGGCGGTCCCATCCTCATCCCCGAAGATGCAGGACTGCCGCTCCGTCATGTATATTGCGCTGATGTGGCTCGCGCGACCGTCGATCTTTTGGAAAGCGGACGCGGGAAAGGCCGGGCATTTAATCTTTCGCAAGACGAAACAGTTACCCTGGATGAATTTCTCATCATGTTAGCCAGCCATATCCCGGCAAAGTTGCAGATCGTGCGTCTGCCAAGGGCCAGGCTCAATGAGTTAAACCTATTGCCGGGCTGTTCGCCTTTCAGCGGTTTGTGGATGTCGGTGCTCGACAATCGACGCAGTAAAGAAGAGCTGGGAGTCGTCTATACGCCCCTGGCAGCCTATTTGGAATCGATCGTGGACCATTACAAACGCAATTCGAAGTTGATGCCGGAAAGCTATGCCACACGAAACTTGGAACTACAACTCACAACAGAAAGGATGAATGCATGAAGTTTCTGTCGAAGTTTGAGGGAATTGCCTATTCTCTAATGCGCATTGTCATTGGATTTCTTTTTGCCTGCCATGGCGCGCAAAAACTCTTTGGCGTTCTGGGCGGCCAGTCTATGGTGCACGTTCCGCTGATGCTGGTGGCCGGAATTATCGAATTCGGCGGAGGAGTTCTCGTCGCCCTCGGGTTGTTCACCCGCATCGCCGCATTTATCTGCAGCGGCCAGATGGCATTTGCGTATTTTATGGCCCATGTCCATGCCCATGGAAGTTATGTTCCCATCATCAATCAGGGTGAACCGGCGGTCATGTACTGCTTTGTCTTTCTCTTTATTTCCACCTACGGACCCGGAAAGTGGGCAATCCAAAAAAAATAACCGGCCCTCTGCGCTGGTCGCATGTAGCTGCATTCCGGCTGGCGCGTCATCATCTCATCGGTAGAACGACGGCGGATCCTTCGGCTGGCGCCTCAGGAAAGGCTCTGGAAGAGGTCTGCCGCGATCTTTGCGGCGTCCAGGCCCAGGTGATGTCTTCAGCAGAACTGGCGTGCTGGGTGCGTGCGACCGGCATCTCGAGGGATGCTATTCATTCTGCTCTCTGGAAGCACCGGACCCTGGTCAGGACCTCGTGCATGAGGCAGACCCTGCATCTTTTGCCCGCGGCTGATTTTCCCATGTATATCACCGCGCTCAAACGAAGCCGTCTTGCGGCTATTCTGCGCGGAATGGCGCGTTTGGGCATGACCGCAAAGGACCTCGACGAATTAAATACGCTTATCGTAGAGGAGCTTCGCTCCGGGCCCAAGAGCCAGCGTGATCTTACTCAGGCCATCAGGCCAAAGGTCAACCCAAGGGTGCGAGCCTGGATGGAGCGTTTCTGGAGCATCGTCCGTCCGGCGGTCGTGGAAGGCTTAGTTTGCTACGGCCCCGAGCAAAACGAGGGCAAGCGCAACGAGGCAGTTTTCATCCTTGTCGATCAGTGGCTGCCCAGGCAAAAGCGTGTCGACGAACTCACCGCTCAGCAGTCGTTGCTACGCAGCTATTTGCGGTGCTATGGCCCGGCAACCGTTCAGGATTTTGCCTTCTGGTCGGGAATAGGCATGAAGGAATCCAGAGAAATCTGGAACACTCTGGCTGACGAACTGGTAGCAGTTTCCATTGAAAGCCAGAATAAATACATTCTCAACCGGGACCTTGAGAATCTTAAAGAAAGCGACCTAAAAGAAGACGTAGTACGTTTACTCCCTGGTTTCGATCCCTACTTGCTAGCGCACGCCAAGAAAGACCATATCGTGAACGACCAATACTACAAACGTGTCTATCGAAACCAGGGATGGATCTCCCCGGTAGTCCTGGTCAACGGAAAAATCGCAGGCATCTGGTCGTGCGCCAAAAAAGGAAAGACACTCTCATTCAAAGCCGAACTATTTAAAAAGCCGCCCCGCAGCCAGCGAGCCGGAATTCATGACGAAGCCGAAAAGCTTAGTGGTTTCTTGGGTGGTTCGGTCTCGATAGAGATCGGTTCATTGGGCGATCGAGTGATCGGAACACGCTCTCCCCAATAGCGTAGCGCGACAAACCCAAGGGTGCCCCACTCTTCGCGTTCTTTGCGAAGAGTGGGTGCACCGTCCGATCACCCGATCACCCGATCACCCGATGAACCGATTCTTCTCTCCATCTGCACATACAACTCATCCTCACCCGTCTTAACGAACCCCAGGCGCTCATAAAGATGTTGCGCGGGGTTGGTTCTCAATACCTGCAAGCGCACCGGCACACCGGCTTTTTCCGCTTGCTCGATCAATTCTTGCAGATACTTCGACCCAATTCCTTGGCCCTGATACTCTTGCAATAGGGCAATATCCACCAACAGAAGATACTCATGAGTATGGTTGACGAGGATCCGTCCAATGGGCTGTCCTTCGAAAAGAATGATTCTGTGCTCAGCTTCAGGATAGGCGGTTTGATACCACCTCTGCTGGTTGTTGAACTGCATCCTTAGAAAAGCTTCCAACTGAACCGGCGGCCAACCCAACCCGGCAAACTCCCGCTGGCGGGTGCTCGCATAGAGCCGGAACAAAAACTCCTGATGCTCCGGGGAGTAGGGACACGACGTCAAAGTCATGAAAATGATTTGTCTTGCTTCTAATTCGTGTTCATTCGCGTGAATTCGTGGCTAACCGGTTTTTGATCCGCATTCATCCGCGCTAAGTTTCATGCCGTCCGTTGACGCTCAACGTCCGCGGCGATGGTGCGCGATCCAGCCCACAACACCAGGGCGAGACCCAGGCATAACAACGGAATCGCCAGCATGGCCTTTTGCAGGCCGATGGCTTTGAAGACCTCGGTGATCTGGCTTACTCCTGCTGCGCTGGCGGCGCTTCTGGCGAAGTGATCGCTCAGTTTTCCGGTAGCCCAGGGACCGAATGACGCTCCACCCAGATACATAAAGCAGAAATAGACGGACATCGCGGTGCCACGCAACGCTGGAGGCACAATGTCCTGAATGGAGGAATAGACCAGCCCATAATACATATTAAGAAATCCATAAGCTGCGGTTATCAGCACCACTGCGGTCATGAGAGAACCAAGGGTTTGCTGAATGCCGAAATAGGCCAGAGGCGCAGCCGCAAGCGCCGCAAATGCTGCTGTGGTCAGGCGCCCATTCGAGCGCCGGTGGATGATGAAGTCCCCCAGGTAGCCGGCGATAACGCCACCCAGCACGCCGCCTATGAGATAAACGATGCCGGTCGAGTATCCCGATCTGGCCAAGGTGAGATGGTGGATACGGCTGAAAAATGCCGGAAGAAATGTGCCAATGGCATAAAGGTTAAAGTTCACAAGCGCGCCCGAAATAATAATGAAGCAGAAAGTCGGCGTCCCCAGCACTTTGAGAATTGAATGGCGAACATCAGGCTTGTGTGCTTCGGAAGCGCCGCGCCTGGGTTCGCGTAGCGACAGGATCACCGGGGAGATCAGTAAGGCAGGAGCGGCCGCCACGATCATCGCCATGCGCCATCCGAAGCGCTGGGCCGTTACGCCGCTGAAGAAGTAGCTCAGGGCTCCACCGATAGGAACACCAAGCATGAACAGCGCCAGCGGCTTTGCCCTGCGGTTAGGAGGGAAGAGGTCCCCGATCCAGCTTGTGGCCGTGGGCGCACACGCGGCTTCGCCAACCGCGACTCCCAGGCGCGAGGTAAGCAGCATGGCATAGTTTTTGGCCAGGAAGGCAAACGCCGTCAGTGCGCCCCAGATGGCAACCCCTGCGGAAAGCAGCTTCTTGCGGCTGCCTCCGTCCGCAAGCCTGCCCAGCGGCAAGCCAATCACCGCGTAAAGCAGGGTGAAGATCGTCCCCAACCACCCGACCTGTGTATCCGTCAGGTGGAACTCTTTGCGGATCGGTTCGGTCAAGGCCCCGGCGACATTCCGGTCGTAGAAATTAATGACATTCACAATGACCAGGACAATCAGCGCCCATAGGGCCGCATACGAGGGAGGTTGGATCGGGGCGCTCTCGACAGCCACAGCTTCGCGAACAGACGTTTCAACAGCCATGGGGCGACATAGTATCAGAGCCGCGCACCCTTTGCCGCAGGGATTTGTTGTCTGGCTATCCTTATGAGTGGATTTCTGGGATCCCGGGTTCTGGATGGACGTGTTATTTGCAGATATGCCGCTACAAAACCATCGCCCCCGAAAAGCCGTTTAGCCTTTCGGGGGCGTGCAAATCAATTGAAGCTCGTCCCTTACCCGCGCTGTTTCCCCCAGTTTTTAACTGCCAGCACTGGCAAAGTTTGAACTTTTTTTGATTAAGGTCAAGGTGAGTTGAGTATAGTTTGGCGGCGTTTTGCAGGAATTCGTCAAAGTGCTTAAAGACCGGGCCAATTGACCTTAGAAAGCATATCGCCTTGTTCGAGAACAAAACCTCATGGCTTATCAATCCCGGTACATGTACCCTGTTAATGAATGGGCAGGGGCCGGAGTTCATGATACTTTCAGGTAACGAGGCTGGGTTTTTGCTTAAAATCAAGTTTTGATTTCCAGGCAATTCGCAAAGGAGCGTGGGATGAAAGCAGCTACAGGGGCTAAGTAACCGATTATCAGGATTGCGGTAGTGGAAAGCGATCCGCTGAGATTTATAGGACTGAAGTCGCTCTTCGATACCGAGCCGGACTTGGAACTGGTTTCGTCCACCCTGGCGGAGTTGGGTCCGCGGACAGATATTGACCTGGTGCTCCTCGGCAGCCGTGCGGGGCAGAATCTGTTCGATGTCATGGCCGGCCTGAAGGCGGCGCGCCCTGACCTGCGCATCATTGTCACCGGAAGCGGGGCCGACGACGAAACCATTCTTAAGGCCCTGGCCGCCGGCGCCAAGGGCTACGTGGACGAGGCCGCCTCCCCCGCCGAGTTTATTCAGGCTATGAGGATTGTGAACCAGGGCTCAGTATGGGCGCCCCGCCGGGTCCTTTCCATCTTCATCGAACGCGTCACCTCTTCGCCCGGACGCATTTTCCCGGCAGGACGCGTCACCTTCACCGACCGCGAAAAAGAAGTCCTCGAACTGCTGGTTGTGGGCCGCTCCAACAAAGAAATCGGCTCAGTGCTGGGAATCGAGGAACGCACCGTAAAAGCCCACGTGGCAAAGCTAATGCGCAAAGTGGGCGTCCAAAACCGCATCGCGCTTTCCGTCCACGCCATTACTCATTCGTTGGTGACGTCGTCGAAGTGAGAACGAATTAGCGCCTAGACAGTGGACATCGCCATAATTCGGCCTATGCTGAGACATAGGCCAAGGAGGAGCTATGTTTCCCGAACGACAGGTCAAGCTCTTTAAGAACGGAAGAAACCAGGCGGTGCGGATTCCACGCGAATTTGAGCTTCCAGGTGAACACGCCATCATGCGCAAAGAGGGGCAACGGTTAATTATCGAGCCGGCGCCGCGAAAGTCACTGCTGGCATTATTAGAGACGCTGGAACCACTTGAAGCGAATTTCCCGCCGATCTCCGAACTGCCTCTCAAGCCGGTTCGGTTCTGATGCGTTATCTTCTGGACACCAACATTCTTTCTGACCTCATTCATAACCCCCAGGGTGTTGTGTTCAGGCAAAGCCAACTCATCTTTTAGCGCGCTCAGAAGTGATCGGGTTGCCATCGGGGGACCTCCATTTGCTGCGAGCATGATTACAAATGTCGCAGGACGATGGCTGTGATGTTGGTCACTTCATGTTGTGATGGTGGTCACACACAATAGTCAAATTCCTGCGGGGCCGCGAAGAAGTTTTCACCGTCCGAAGTCAATCAGCGTTTATCAGTTTCATCAGCGTCATCAGTGGCAAGGTTGTTGGTTGCGTGTCTGCTGCACACCATCAATTCTTCTCTGCGTTTTCTCTGCGCTCCTTGCGGCCTCTGCGGTGAGCTTGACATCATCACTGTGTCTTGATGACACCCCTACATCTTGTGGCTTGACAAGGCTACCAGCGGCTGGCACTATGGTAGCGAACGGAAAGAGAAAGAGCACACCTGAGCTACGATCTTATGGATAATCTGGAGAAATCAGGATTTTCCGATCACGGCGATCACCCGATTGTTCATACCGATCCCGCATCGCGACCGCTCGCGACCGCGAAAATGCGGTCGCGGGGAATTAACTCCATTAAATTGAAGAACTTCCGCGACCTCGCGACCTAGAGCCAGGGTTTCAGGCTGTTTTGGCCGGAAGAGTGGACAGCGGACAGGTGGGCGAGATGCCGCAGTTTGCGCAATCGCAGTCCCAGGGCGAGCATGGTGAAGGCGCTGAAGAAGGCATAAGATGCGAGCCAGACAAGCAACTGGCGCAACTGAAGATTCTGGCCGAAGAGGAGATAAAGACCAAAAGCCAGCGAACCGGCCGCAGCGAGCGCCAGCGCCCATTCGTCCGGTAAATGGCGGCGCAGCTTACCCGCCATCAGCAGTTCCCAACCTCCTACAAACAATGCCCACACGGCAATCAAGTGAATCAAGGCCCAGAAAGTAAGATGAGGGACCGCGATCGCCACCACGCCGGCGCAGCAAGCGCCCAAGCCATCGACAAGCAACATCCACCACTCTCGTTCCTTGCCGAAGCTGCGGATCGAAGCCAGCAGGGTGACCAGGCCGGCGCAGAAGCAAAAGAGGCCAAAGAATTCGACTATGGAAACCAGGGCCACGGCGCGAAGCAGCCAGGAATGCCCAATGGTTTGCGCGAAAAGAACGAAGACTGCAAAGGCCAAAGCAAAAATGCCTCGCAGAACCAGCAGCCACCAGTTATGGACCAAGATGCGCAACATGAGAGTTTCTTCTGCTTCCTATCTTAGTATCTTC
>DASZFK010000746.1:0-4810 GCA_035939855.1 Candidatus Angelobacter sp. | reverse complement strand
TCAGATTTCTTGAGTTCAGGGTCTTGTGTACGCGACTGTTTTAGCACGCAAAGTCGGGATTCCAGAAAGTGAGATGTCGCGCTTCGGATGGAATGCGAAATTGCCGTTTGTCTCCCACTTTCATGCCAGCAGCGTCTTTATGCCAGCTCTTGATCACCCCCAACGAAAATTGAAATCGGGTTGCCGGTCTACTGAGCCATCGAATTAAAATTTCTCCGGCACAAAACCACAAACAACCACTCGAGGTTCAATTCATTATGAACGCCCAAAACTCAGGTGTCCCCATCAACGGCCCAGAAATGCTAACGAAAGTTGCTAACTTCCTCAGCCAATACTTAGCATGCACTCAAAGGCAACTTGCCGTCCTAACTCTGTGGACGCTTCATACTCACTGTTTCACCACATCGCCAATTACGCCCTATCTGCACCTGCGTTCCCAAGAGCGTGAGGCAGGTAAGACCGTGTGCATGGAATTGCTCAATCTTCTTTGCAGCAATCCCTGGCTCACCTTTGGCTGTACTCTGGCCGTGCTGCTCGCGAAAATGATCCAGCCCGAGCGCAGTACTTTGCTTCTGGATGACTGTGACCCCGTCCTGGCTCGTACCCGAAACCCGGTCACCCTTGGCCTGTTGAATCGGGGTTTCACGCGCGAGCAGACATATAGATAGCAGGCAGGGGACCGTAGATTTCGCGGTAAGAATTTAACAGCTAAGGGCTAACGGCCGGGAAAAGGAAGCCAGCAGCTTTTCCCGATCACCCGATGACTAGCCTGCACTGAGGCGCGCCGAAGTGATCACCGATCCAACAGGCCATGTCCTTCCCCGGCCCACATCCATGGACGTTCGCCCGTACATGTCCGCATTCTCCATTGCACATGAACTGACTGAACGACTGTAATTAACGAGACCTAAAAGAACTTGTAGCAGCGTGCGAATCCCCTCCCCCTTGCAGTCTGAATCGCGGCGCTCCTTAATCTGGAGATCTATATGCAAATTGGAGTTTATGGGTGCGGTTATATCGGAACCGTTGTCGCTGCCTGCCTCACGGATTTTGGAGTGCCGGTGACTGCCTATGGTAGCGACAGCGTAAATACCACGTTGCTCGCCAATGGAATCCTGCCATTTCACGAGAAGAACCTGAGCGATATTGTTCGCCGCGGCGTTCGCTCCGGAAGACTGATGTTCTCTACGCATCTGCAATCCATGGTGCAGCGTGCCGAGATCATCTACCTGGCCGAAGATTCCAACAAGAACATTGAAAAGACAGCCATTGAAATCTCGAATTTCTGTGATCACAGCCAAATCCTTGTCCTGGTAACCCCGGTTTCCGTGGGCACAGCCCGCCGCATCGAAGCCAAGATGAAGGAAGCTGGCCGGAACATGATCGTAGTCTCGCACCCTGTTTTTTTGTCGGAAGGTTGCGCTGTCGAAGATTTCAACTGGCCCGACCGTATCGTCCTGGGAACGAACTCCAGCCAGGCTGTAACCGCCCTGAAAATGCTCTACCGCCCCCTGGTCATGCGTGGCGTGCCGGTCATCGTCACCAATCATGAGACGGCAGAATTAGTGCGCGAAGCTTCAACAGCGTTCCTGGCCACGAAAGTGTCTTTCATCAATGAGCTTTCCAGGCTGTGTGAGCATGTAAGCGCCGACGCCGTCGACCTTGGCTTGGCTCTGGGACTGGATAAGCGCATTGCTCCTCGTTGCCTGCAGCCCGGATCACTCGGCGGGAGCTTCGCCGAATCCGATATGGACGCATTGGCGAATCTCGCGGCCGGTTCCGGCGTTTCCTTGAAAATCCTTACCGCCGCCCGCGAAGTGAACCGCGAGTTTTGTGACCGCATCATGCAGAAGCTCGCCAGCCTTGTGGATACGGTTTGCGGCAAGCAGGTTGGAATCCTGGGACTGGCATTCAAGCCCAACACCAATTCTGTCGCCAATTCGGCTTCCATCCATCTGGCCAAACAACTCATGCAGCGCGGCGCTCATGTCAAAGCTTATGATCCCATCGCCATGCCCGATGCGCAGCAGGAACTAAGCGGCAACGTGCGCTATTGCGATTCGGCTTATGCAGTAGCCGAAGGCGCCGACGCGCTGGTGCTGAGTACTGGCTGGCCGGAGTTCCGGACACTCGACTACGACCGTATCCGCCGCATCATTCGCCGGCCGGTATTCGTCGACACCAAGAACCTTCTCGACGGAACCAGAATGAAAGCTCTCGGCTTTGAGTATCTGGGTGTTGGTCGCGCTTAAGGCACTTTGCCTCGCACCCAAAGGCCTCCATGGAAAAATGGAGGCCTTTTTTCTGGTTGCACCATGCCTCTTTGCTTGATTTAAGCTAAGCTAGGATTTCACAAGAATGGACTTCAACATTCGTTACGCTAAGACTCACCTCTCCAAGCTCCTGCAACGAGCTGAAGCTGGCGAGGAGATTACTATCGCACGCCATGGTGTGCCTGTGGCGCGCCTGGTTCCAGTCGCGAAGCCCGCACAACGCCGACAACTAGGTATGTACCGCGATCATGTCTGGATCGCAGATGATTTTGATGCACCTTTACCAGATGACATCGTTGCCGCTTTTGAGGGCCGAGTTCCAAAGAGAATAGAGATATAATCCTGATATCCATGAAAGCCCATGTCACCGTGATGTTGAAGACGACTGTCCTTGATCCGCAGGGCAAGACTATCCATGGCGCTCTAAGAAAAATGGGCTACAAAGGCGTGGCTGAGGTTCGTCAGGGAAAGTTCTTTGAGCTTCAACTCGATGGGGCCTTAGGAAAGGAAGCCGCCCAAACTGAGGTTGAGCGGATTGCTCGAGAAGTGCTTACCAACCCGGTAATTGAAGAGTTTACCTATCGGCTGGAAGAATAGTGCTGTTTTTCGGCAACTCTGATTCAGGGAAAATCATCCACTAAGACATTGCCATGTGCGGAATTGTTGGTTACGTAGGGAAAAAAGATGTAGTGCCGGTAATCATCGACGGATTACGGCGACTTGAATATCGCGGTTACGATTCGGCCGGCATCGCCGTTGCGGGCAACGGAAATGGACACGGACCGCAAGACAGCCTGCAGATACGCCGGGCCGAGGGGAAGCTGCGAAACCTGGAAGAGGTTATCCGCCTCAAACCCCTTGATGGCACTTACGGAATAGGCCATACGCGATGGGCCACCCACGGACGGCCGAGCGAAGAAAACGCCCACCCTCATCGCGACTGCACCGGCAAGATCGTGGTGGTGCACAATGGAATCGTTGAAAATTACCTTTCCCTGAAAAAAAAGCTTACTGAAGAAGGGCACGTCTTTTCCACCGAAACCGATACAGAGATCATTGCTCACCTGGTCGAGAAACATCTGCGCGATCAGGGCAACGGGAGCAGTCCGAAGTTGGAAGAAGCGGTTCGCAGCACAGCCAAAGAACTTAATGGTGTGTTTGCCCTGGCGGTGATCTCTGCCGACGAACCCGACAAGATTGTAGCTTCCCGCAACGGACCACCCTTGGTCATTGGTTTAGGGAGCAACGAATACTTTGTAGCTTCCGATGTTCCTGCCTTGCTTGCACATACGCGTGACCTGTTTTTTCTCCACGACGGCGATCTGGCGGTGATTACTCCTGCAGGCGTGCAGGTCACTGATTTTCACGGAAAGTCTATTGCTCGGGACGTGCAGCACATTTCCTGGGATCCGATCATGGTGGAAAAGGGCGGATTCAAGCACTTCATGCTCAAGGAAATCCACGAGCAGCCGCACGCCGTTCGCGAGACCGCGCTGGGCCGCATCTCGCTCGATTCAGGCAAGGTATTTCTGGAGAAGATGGAGATCACCGAAGACGACCTGCTCCAGACTCGAAAAATTAACATCGTTGCCTGTGGCACAAGCTGGCACGCGGGCTTGGCCGGTAAATTCATGATCGAGCGATTGGCACGCATCCCGGTCGAAGTGGATTATGCCAGTGAATATCGTTATCGCAACCCGATTACGTCCAGCCGGGATCTCGCCGTCCTGATTACGCAATCCGGCGAAACCGCCGACACCATAGCCGCGCAACGCGAAGCCAAAGAAAAAGGCTCCAAGACGCTCGCCATCTGCAATGTTGTGGGCGCCATGATTGCCCGCGAGGCTGCAGGCACTCTCTATACCCACGCCGGACCGGAGATCGGCGTAGCTTCGACCAAGGCGTTCACCTCCCAACTCACAGCTTTGTTCCTATTGGCTGTGTATCTGGGAGAACTGCGAGGAGAGATTTCCCTCGAACGCGGAAAGCTCTACGTTAGGGAATTGGCCAAAATTCCAGGCAAGCTCGAATCTTTGCTGATTCGCGAAAAAGAATGTGAACAACTCGCTAAGCGATACATCGGCGCCCAGGATTTTCTCTTTCTGGGCCGTGGTATCCACTATCCGATCGCCCTGGAGGGCGCGCTCAAGCTGAAGGAAGTTTCCTATATCCACGCTGAAGGTTATCCCGCAGGCGAGATGAAGCATGGCCCCAATGCTTTGATCGACGAGAATCTTCCCGTCGTAGTGCTGGCCACGAAAGACCCCGATGATCCAGACTCCGTCTTGCGCTACGAAAAAACGGTTTCAAACATGCAAGAAGTCAAGGCGCGATCCGGCAAAGTGATTGCTGTTGCCATTGAGGGCGATGAGGAAATAAAAAACATCGCCGACCAGGTGCTCTACGTGCCTCAGACTACTGAACTGCTCTTGCCTATTCTTGAGATTGTGCCGCTGCAAATGCTTGCCTACCACATGGCCGTACGCCGCGGCTGCGATGTGGACCAACCCAGAAACCTGGCGAAATCGGTGACTGTG
>DASZFK010000745.1:0-24134 GCA_035939855.1 Candidatus Angelobacter sp. | reverse complement strand
CGCAGATGGAAATGCCCGATGCCAAAGGGGCCGCCCACTCACGACTAAAGCGGAAATAACGGCGCGCCACGTAATAAACGATGGGCCAGAAAATCAGGTAAGCGCAGGCAATGGCGCACAATCCCTGGAACAGCATTACGGACGCCAACTTGCGCTGTCCCAAAGCGGTAATGCCAAGAAACCCGCCCAGTATGACGATGCCCGACTTGATAAACAACTCGGGACGGATTGCATCCTTAAATTTCTGCACGAGCCCTGGCATGAAGTTTCCAAACACCAACCCAGCCAGCAGCGCCAGTATGTATCCGGACTCGTTGGTCAGGTTTAATGACCATCCAATCCCAAATGCCTTTCGAGTGTCGGGCGTGGCCGCGATGTAGGCCCAACTGCCAAGGAACCAACAGGCATAGCTGACAGCAAAGATCACGATGAAGCCAGCAACAAAGCGCGTCACGTTGGTGCGCATCGCCCGAGAACCGAGAGCCAGGACGATCAGCACAAATCCGAATGTTGCCAGCAGAGATCCGATTCCCGACCACCCGGAAAAACTCTTGGAAACGGGTGAGAGTGCTTTGGCAGGAACCATCCATACTGACGTTTTAACCGCCCATCCCAGCAGGTCTGCTCCCAACAACAACCCAAGGGAGAGCGTGAAAACCAGCAGCCCAATACAAACTGCCAACCAGTCCTCGCTCATTCCCCGCTGTGCTGTCGGCGCAACCTCATTCGATGGTTCAAATCTGGGCATTTGCGGCGCGCTTGCCATGTGTCCTCCATCTATCGAAACGGTGATTTGAGAAGTGCGCGGCATTGTAGCAATGCGCTTCACGCCCGCGCAATATAACGAATGCCTGTGTTCTCAAGAAATCAAAGAATGGGAAATAAAGATTGTTCGTAAAAGAAATAATAATTAGAGGAAGCTAATAATAATCACATGGATGGTTCAAAGCGGCTGAATACCTGGCGCATCGTTAGTGCCAGTGGTGACACTGCACGGGTGTGGGATACAGCTACAAAACAACTGAATGCTGGACATCTAAGTGAAGTAGGTGACGTCCTGGTAGAACGTGATAGTCAGGCTTGCGCCAAACCAGAGATATAGCGATAATGTGTTCAGGTTCCAGGCATTCAAGCGCCTGCAATCCAAAGCCTCGACGTTGCGCCGGAGGAAATTTTATGTTGCCGATTGCACAAAGCCCGATTACGTTGAGCCTGCTCACCACCGTCTAATCCAGCCGGCCGGCTGGCTGGCTCCCATTCTTTCAACTCATCAAGTCGAAGCCGCAGGCGCAGTCGTGCGCTTGAAGGCCCTGCGCGCGTGCGCGCAATAGGGAGCTTTGTTTTGAAACGAAAAAATCGTCGAGGAAAAGTGGCGGAGTTCGTGGACGCGGATTTCGCTGAGATTCTCTATGGAAAAGGAAAAGACAACCAGTCAGACCGCCGCCAGGTGCAGCGGAAGACGCAACAGTTTTGCCGGCAAGTACAGCGGGCACTGAACCTGGCGCTCGCGGATTCAAGCGTGGCAGGCATTGGCTGCGATCTGTTTGCAGATGAGGTTTTGCCAGGACCGGATTGCGGTCACCTACTGGTCCATGTCGTTGTGCAGGATGGCTATTCCATCGCCGATGCGATGAGCGCGCTCCGCCGCGATGCTTCGCGTCTACGGTCGGAAGTGGCTATGGCGATTGCCAGAAAGCGAGCGCCAGAGCTGTTATTTGTGCCGGTCTCGGCGCCAGGAGGCGGCGATGAGTGATTCGTCGATGGCTCCGCTCCGGTGCTGGTTGGCAGCGCCGATGGATCGAGACGTGTCGGAGACGCTTAATCGTCTCCGGCGCGCCGCGGATGTTCAACAGATCGCGGTGATGCCCGATGTACACCTTGCGGCTGAAGTGTGCATCGGTGTGGTTGTCGCGACCTCCCGCTTGATCTATCCCCAGGCAGTCGGAGGCGACATCGGATGCGGCATGCTGGCCGTCGCTGTCGACGTGGAGGCTGCGGTGCTGAAGAATCCGAAAACTGCCGCACAACTGTTGAATGAGATCCGGCGTGCGTTACTGGCACGGAGGCGCAACCGGAACGCGGTGATTCCCCAACCTGCCGAGGTAGCAAGCGTTCCGCTCAGTCATCCCGGACTGGAGGCGATTCGCCAAAGGGAGGGCGAAATCGAATTTGCGACTCTCGGCAGTGGAAACCACTTCCTTGAGATGCAGGCGGACGAAGAGGACCGGCTCTGGCTGATGGTGCATAGCGGATCGCGAGCGCTCGGGCAGGCCATCCGCGACCATCACTTGGCGCGCGCGCAAGTGGTTGGAGGGCGACTGCGCGCCCTTGAGGCCGAATCGGATGCCGGCAGAGAGTACCTTCACGATGCCACTTGGGCCAGGCGATTCGCCGCGGCTTCCCGCAAGGCGATGGCAGAGGAAGCCGGCAAGGTCCTGACGCGAACGCTGAAGTGCGGCATAAGTTGGGAAACGATGATTGCAACCGATCATAATCATGTCGGGCTCGAGCGTCATGGCGAGCGCCAGTTGTGGGTGCATCGTAAAGGCGCAATGTCCGCTCAACAGGGGCAACCTGGTGTGCTGCCTGGGTCGATGGGCAGTGCCAGCTTCCACGTGGAGGGCCGTGGCTGTGAAGAGGCGCTTTGTTCGAGCGCTCACGGCGCAGGCAGGGCCTTGAGCCGAAGCGCGGCACGGAGCAGGTTCAGCGACCGTGAACTCCAGCGTCAAATGGAAGGCGTCTGGTACGACTACCGGCTGACAGGCAAACTCAGGGACGAGGCTCCTGCCGCGTACAAGGACATTCGTGCGGTCCTCAAGGCGCAGCGCGAACTGGTGAAGGTCATCCGCACGCTACGACCGGTGCTCAACTACAAAGGCGTCTGAAAAGAATATTGGGTGAGGGACATGCGAGCCACTAAGAGGAAATAGCTCAAGGAAGCTTATCAAGAAACAAATCGTCATCCCGAATGCCTACTCGCGCTAGCGCGGGTAGGCGGGAGGGACCTTGTGGTTCGCTCTTAACCAGAATGGTCCTTAAGTTTTCTTAAGTGAACAGTATTGTCATTAGTCCTCAAATGATGGTCAATCCTTGGGTTTGGGATGGATTACGGGCGAACCGGAACTCGTCGGAATACATCGTCAGGTTCTCGTTTGCCAACTGTACGGGAGCCGATGGCGATAAGCGCGTTTATAGGGACCAATTCTTGAATCGCTGCTAGACTCAGCTTCGTGGAGGCGTATTCGGCAAAACGGGACAACGGTCATTTTGTTCCCAATGGACAGTGGCAGCTTTAGGGTTTAGCCTAAATAACAATCGGATTCAAGTAGGAGCGGCCATGAGCAAGCGCGTTGCGATGTTCAACCATAAGGGAGGAGTGAGCAAGACTACCTCCGTCTACAACATTGGTTGGATGCTAGCCAAAAGCGCCAAAGTCCTGATCGTCGACGCTGATCCACAATGCAACCTGTCCGCGCTTGTCCTAGGGGACAACTTCGAACCCTACTACATCGAGCCAAAGACAGAGCACGACAACATCAAGGACGGTGTCAAGGTTGCCTTTGAAGGCAAGCCGTCTCCGATCTCGGCAGTAAACTGCTACTCGCCACAGAGAGCTCCGTCATTGTTTTTGATGGCAGGGCATGCAAATCTTTCTGAGTATGATGCGGCATTAACTTTCGCACAGACTTCAAATAATGCGATAGCGACGCTACAAAACCTGCCGGGCGCGTTTTCTGAACTACTCAAACTGACTGAAGATAAATATTCGATTGACTACACGATGATCGATATGAACCCAAGTTTAAGTGCAATCAACCAGAACTTGTTCATTTCTTCAAATGCCTTCATCGTTCCGACCAATCCAGATCCGTTTTCAGTAATGGCTATCGATACGCTCACCTCGATTTTGCCGCGCTGGAATGCGTGGGTCAAAAGCGCAGCCCCATTATTCTCTGGCTCGGCGTATCCACTTCCGGACCTCTCGCCAAAGTTTATAGGTTCATTAATTCAGCGGTTTAACATTCGCAAAGGGAAAGCTGCACGTCCGTACAGAGATAACATCGCGGAGATCAAAGCCTCGATCACCGGATCTTTTCAGCAGAGCCTGTCAAAGGCAGGTATGGTATTGCCTATTACCTCGTACCCGAAAGGGTTCGTCGATAACGATTTTTGCTTGGGAGAAATCCCTGATTTTCAGGGTCTGCTGCCGAAGGCTTACGATGCAGGCGTTCCCGTATTTGAGCTTACGGACGCAGAGATAAACGAAACCGGACCTGTGCTCGCGCAGATGGCTGAGAAGCGGAAGCTATTCTTTGATCAGTTCCAGTCAATCGCTGCGACAATTGTGACCGTCCTTCAAAATGTTTAGCTCACTAGCTACTTTCAGAAACAATATAGCGAGCATCCGCGAACTCGCTACACTGCATGACTATCTTTGTACAAATCTGAAGTCCCCCATGACTTTCGATGATTTACTTAGGTTTCAAATAGTCTATTCGGTGAGTGCACTCGATAAGCTTATTCACGACCTTATCCGTATAGGGATGGTGCAGATTTTCATCGGGACGCGCCTTGCGACGAGGAAATATCTCGCAGAGACGATTTCGATGACTGCATATGCAAACCTGAGCTCCGCCACAATTCCTCCCAAGGAGTACTATTTCGAACAGGAGATCATCAGCAAACTTGGAATTGTTACATATCAGTCTCCAGATAGTATTGCGGAAGGCTTGAGCTATATTTGGGATGAAAAACACAAGTGGCAAAAGATCGCTGCAGCAATGGATATCAAGGAGAACCAGGCAAGGACGCAACTCAAACTGATTGTGGATCGCAGAAACAAGATTACCCATGAGGCAGATGTAGATATTACCTCGGGGGGTAAATTTGCAATCTCGAAATCAGATTGCGAGTCGACCGTTCTCTTTATCGAAAGATGTGGAGAGGAAATCGTGAAGCTTGTCATGTGATCCTTCTGTGTTGCAAGAAGGCAACCAAGCGGATGGGCAGAATTGGATTCTAGTTGACAACTGATCGCCCAAGCGCTCATCGACACCAGATAGTAACGCGAAGTCGGCTTGTGTAAATCGATCGCAAAACTCCTAGATGGCGGCCAAATCTGACGGGGTCAGATCGCGGAAGAGTTGCCGTCAATTCGGGAGTTGGTGGCGATAAGCGAAAGGGTTTACAAAGGGACAACAGCATCAGCGGTGAGGCGTGCGACGGAATTGTGGGTAAGGAAAGTCCGAGCGCAGTTGTGTCAAGCCGCTCTGTTTGCTAGTTTGGCGTAGATGCCGCCTGTGCCCGAACAACTCCTCAAGACCATTGAGACTCTTTACCGATCGGAATCGGGACAAATCCTGGCAACTCTGATCCGCTTGCTCGGTGATTTTGATCTTGCCGAGGAGGCAATGCACGAAGCCTTTGCGGCTGCACTGAGCCTGTGGCCGAGCAGTGGAGTACCCGGCAGCCCGCGACCATGGTTGATCTCGACGGCTCGCTTCACAGCCATTGATACTCTGCGCCGAGGGGCAAAATTGAATGCCTCTCAAGGCGAGCTCGCGCGGCATCCCGAGATTCGGCCAGCGGCAAACATGAACGAAGTCATGAAGGCAAGTGAGCAGTGACGGCGACAGAACACTGCACGCTGAACACGGCCTGGCAGAAAAAGGAATCTCTGATGAAAAACAAAATACTGCTAACGATCTTGGCTTTGTTATTAATATTGCCGCTTATTGGCGCAGCTTACCAGCAAGTCGGAAGCCGCATGGACGCGCGTCGCTCACCGGAACCGGGCCATCTTGTGGATGTGGGCGGTCACCGTTTGAAAATTAACTGCGCAGGGACTGGCAGCCCAACTGTCGTTCTTGAGAGCGGCTTGGGCGACCTATTGTCCGAATGGCAGCCAGTACAACGCCAAATCTCAATGTTCACGCGGGTTTGTGCCTATGATCGCGCTGGTTACGGTGAGAGCGATGCCGGACCATTGCCACGAACAAGTTTGCAGATTTCACGCGAACTGTATGCCCTTCTACAAAATGCCGGCGAACATCCGCCCTATATTTTGGTAGGTTACTCGTTCGGAGGATACAACGTGCGTGTGTTTGAGGGGAAATTCCCGAACGAAGTCGTTGGCATGGTCCTTGTAGATTCTCCGCAAGAAGATCAGTATGAATTGCATCTACGGCTCTCTTCAGGCCAGCTGCAGAGCTGATGGGCGGTAACTAGACGTAACCATGAGCAACTCCGTCAACGAATCTTAGATGAGACGGCTACCTGGTCGGACGTCTACGGGCAAACCTGAAGTCATCGAAATGTCTTCTCAGTTTCTTGTGACTCCGCCTTAGATGGGAAGCTCGATCGGGAATCGCAGCGCCGGAGACCTTTTCATGAATGCTCCGGCGCTCGCTGATTATTTTATGCTGCTCTGAATTGTAGCCACAGCTTCTTCGGCGCGTCGTTTTGCCTCCGGTTCCCACGTACCTTTGTTCATGTACGACTGCAGAAGCCCCATGGCTTTTGCCTTGGCTCCAGTCTCCGACGACTCCACTCCAATGCGCTGAACGGCGACGACCGCCATCATTCGGACTTCCATCCCACCGATAAGCGCGGCGGAGTCCAAGGGCGCCGCTAACACATCCAATGCCGCAAGGTAAGCAGCCTCGTCATGACTTCCCTTCACGGCATTTACGACCGCATTGATCGCAGGGATTCTTACCCCATTATTGCCACTTCGCACAGGTTCACTCAAAGCATGTACCGCAGCCAAAGCAATCGCTCCTCGCTCTGCGGAGTTGACAATATTGTTCACGACGTCGACAGCCACGTCGCGGACAGGAACCTGGCCGGCCCGTAGCGGTTCGCTCAATAGCTCCAGCGCCCTGATCTTGACCTTAGTGTCGGCAGTGCTGCTCGCGATTTCCGCCATGGCATACATGGCTGGCATACGGATATGGTCAGAAGCGCTGCCTACAGGTTCAGCAAGAAGCTGCAGCGCCGTGAGCTTAATTTCAGGATCTGCCGTGGCCACCCCTACCGCCCACACACGGTGCGTGGCCTCGACGCGTGTGCGCGTATCCGGGTTTGCAACCTTTTCTCGCAGCGAGATAAGCTCGGCGGTCTGGACAGCCGAGCGGCCATTCGCTGTCCCTTGGGATGCAGCCGCCAGACTCAGAAATGTCAAGACACCAATGATCGGTAGCATTCTCTTCATGTCGTTCTCCTTGATATTCGGAATTATTAAGGGGCAAAGCCGGCACTCATCCTGCACGGCTTGCCATGAGGCATTCTGGATAGGTCACAGGCCAGTGGCAATGCACCAAGTCGCAACTTCAGATCAACCGGATATCATTTGGGACAAACGTTTATTTGGAAAGACTTGTGGCAGACAGTTGACCTTTTTTTGAGGTTTGCTGGGGCACTCAAACGTTTGCAAGGATAACGTAGACCGTCCACATCATCGAGCATGTCCATGGTGTCCACGAAGAGCCTGAGTTAAGCAAGTCTAAAAAAGGGATTAAAGGTTCTATCAGACGCGTGTTTCGAACCGCACCCGCCCTGGTTTGCCTTGAAGTGTCCGGTTCTGGACAAAGAGTCCGAGGCTGGACATCCGCAGGTCGGTCAGCTCCCTATCAATGGCCCTTGAAAAGCCTCTTTATCTCGCCGTGGCGCAAACCGGCTCCAGTTTGGCCTGTATTTGCAGAGTTCTTAGGTATTTATCGATTTGGCAACGGGATTGCATTATTCACCCTCGAATCGCCACGGCAGCAACTTCCGGTGAATCAGAAACAGGCAGGCCGCAGGCGTACAGTGATCCACCGAGTTTGGCATAAGGCCTTTTTGCGATCAGAAAGAGAGAGCCATCATGGATTTCGGACACTACAATAAACGATGGCTGGCGCTGCAGGTCAGGCCGAGATACGAATTTATCGCCGCGATGATCCAGAGTTCGATGGCCGTCGAAGTAGGCGAAGACGCGCTAACTCTTGTCGCTGGATCGAACACCTTGCTCGCGCCGGAAGTGAGTCCAAGTGGCGTTCCAGCAGCCAGGCTCATGAATCTACCTCAGGCTGTGGTCGCCTGATCGAAAGTTTTACTTACATTCCTCATCGTGCAGGGGTGAGGATGAAATCAATTATCGGGAGCGGCGTTTAGCTGTGATTACTAGAGAAGATTCAATGGAGATCGATAATCCCATGGCATCCAGCCAGAGTACAACTCAAGCCTTGGTTGCGTACCTACAATGGTGGCAACAAAAATATGGTGCTTACCCGCGCGCCCTTCGACTCTCTAGGCGGACGATCCTTCAGTTGTGCGCCGAGCATCGGCTGCCAACATCGCTGCCCTACTATGTCTTGTTTGGAATCCCGATCGAGCAGATTGCCGACGCGTAAGTTAGCTGGGTTCTTCCGCATTCAAGACGGGTTGCTTTCGAAGTAATCAAAAGATCGTCATCGAGAATATTCGCCTGATTTGCCACTTCGTTGAACTTCAGCGACGTGCAATCATACGACCAAGTCATCGATGTCAGAAGCCGAGCAGAAGCCGAGTCCGAGGTGTTGGAAAGCACGCAACAGCGGGTCGCCGACATCAGAAGAGCCAAAGAGCGGAGCCGGACTCTCATGGATCAGATGTCCAGAGAGAGCTTCACCATTTCCGAACTGCGTGACAGCTCCCGTAGAAACGAAGTCGACAGGCTGCTATCGCAGAGCCGCTTGGATTATGAACAGGCCCGGCGAGATTCCTCGCTGTCCGTCGTGGATTGGCTGATCATCGACGACATATTGAACCGGTCACACCGGCAGGCGAAAGAGGCTGTAGTCTGTTCTCAAACAGAGCCGTATGTTCCTTCATTCAGCTCCGATACTTCCAGCTCCAGCAGTACTCTGGGGAGCTCCAGCTTCGATTCTTCCTCCTCAAGCGGCGGCTTCGACAGTGGCTCCGGCTCTGACGGAAGCTATTGAGTCAGGATTGTCCAACGGGGGCGGAGGGTGTGATTCGGGGCTAGGGGCGGGAGTTTAAATCCCCTCTCCCAGCTGCGTTAGCGGTATTCGTCGTGAAGCAAAGCAGTTGTTACTTGCCGATCCTCGTACGAGCAATCTCGACCATTCGGCGCTCTGATTCAGCCATTCGTTTGGGATACTTTAGTTCTGCCGCGAGATTGACCACGTCAGCGTAGTTTCCTGCCTTAAATCGACTGCGCGACTGTTCGAGCGTACGCACATCACCGGCATAGCCTGCACACTCGGGAACAATTTCCTGAACTATACTCTAACTTAACAAGCCACCAACTCCGAAGCGCGTCCCATTTCAACCCCAGTATGTCTACCCTCAAACAGAGCATCGAGCATGAAATTGTCGTTCTGGCGTCCGATGAGCCGATTCAAAAACAGAGCAATCCCAGCGCTCCCTGTGCCGTAGTCGCAAGATAGCCTTGCAAGCTGGTCGCCGGGAAATGCGATGCCATCGCATTCGACGCGGAATAGCATGATTCCACGAGCTGCTTTTTGTGCTCCAAGCAAGAAGCGCGCCTCGCCAAACAAATCGAACATGTCGAGCGAGAACTCTCCCAGCCCGGCAAGGCCCATAAATTGATTTGGGAAAACAGCATATTTGCGGTCCGTCTCGACAAAAATCTTTTCCAAGAGAGACCTTATATGTTCATCCTCGAGCAGTCGATAGAACCGGAGCGCGACCCGGCCAATTCCTGCGCTGCCGAAATGCCAATAGGGATAGAGCGGTGACGGCGAGTTGATCGAATGGCTCCAGGCCAAGCCACCGTCTTTGGTTTCGACGGCATGGCCGAGATCGAATTCCAACGCTTCTCGTCCCGCAGCCAGATATTCGGAATTGCCGGTTGCCAGATACAGATACAGTAGAAAGAGAGCAATGCCGCTGGCGCCGTGAGCCAGGCCCAGGCGAACCTCGCCCTTGTGGGTCCAGAAGCGCCCGCGGTGATCGCAGCTTGAAGTCTCCAATATCCAGGCAGCCGCCTGGCGGGCATAATCAAGATATTTTTCGTCTTGAGTTTCCAGGAAGAAACGCAGAGAGGTCATTCCCCATCCGGCCAGGCCATAGAACATATCAGCGCTCTCGTAGCGCAGCGGATGAGACAGAGTGCCTTTGAAAATCTTTTCGGCTTCCCGCCGAAAGCCCATCTCCAGCAAACACCACGCGATGCCGGATGATCCTACATACAATCCCGGCGGATAGTTGCGATTGTCGACCTCATGCTGGAGAATCCATTCGACCGCCTCTTCCGGAATTTCACCGGCAATCCGATGGAGCGCATAAGCAACGCCTGCTGCTCCGTAAGCCAGGCTGAGAGGATTCGTAGAAAATAGTCTGGGATCGGAGGGAAACAACCGATCTTTGCGAGAGTAAGTCGCCACTGAAAGAAGATGATGCTGAATCCCATTGATCACAGCGCGATAGTCAACCCGCATCTCGTGATGGCTGCAAGTCTGCTCCTGCGCCAGTGAGCTTGATACGATTGCCTGCATTTGCGGCGGCGAAGGACGCTGCTCAGGATCGCTGCTCAAAAGACTCAAAATCATTCCAGTGACTGCCGGTGGCATCTGGCTGTCATTCCCGATGTTGTGCAAGAGGTCGGCGGCAGCTTCCGGAGACAGATCCAAAAGACCATTGAGCGGAAACAGGGAGGAGCAGATCACGGCGCCGGCAGCATAGTAGTCGTCTTGAAAGGTTGTGGCTCCACCACTCTTTTGGTTGGGCGACGCGAAGCCGGGCGTATGCAGGTTGACCGAAGGGTCTGCGTCGAGCTGCCTTGCCCCTTCAAAGTCAATCAACCTGAGATGGTTTGAATCTTTGGCGAGCAACAGGTTGTTTGGAGAAAGGTCTCCAAAGACTATGCCGCGTCCGTGCAGGATCTCAAGGAGATTCGCTAAATTGCAGATGAGTGAACGCAGTTCCTTGTGCCAAAGATCGAAATCATCCTGGGACGCCCGGGTACGGAGCAACAAGCTGCGCTCGGCAATGTGGCTGGCTAGGGGCATGCCATCGATGAACTCTTCCACCAGGAACCAATGCTCCCATTCTTGAAAGAAATCGCACGGTTGGGCTGCAATGCCAGTATCGGAGAGAAGCTTCAGGAGTCGATATTCCTTGTGTAGAAGTTCAACCGCATCGCAACCTCCACCAGCCGAGCTGATGTGCTGCCGCGCTTCTTTCACGACCACCTGTTTGCCCGTGTGACGATCCAGAGCGCGATAAACTCCGCCCGCGTTGGAAAAAGCCAGTACATCGACGATCTCATATCTGCCGTTTCGCAGCGTTGTGGAATTTTCAGGGCCTTCTTCACTCCCGGCGGTCACAATTGGCGATTCCACCCAATCTGGAGTATTGGGGAAGGGAAGTCGCTGATCCGGCACATCACGTCCATCCGGACGCGTCAAAAGTGGAACTTTTTCGCCGCCAATGTTCAACGCAAGACGCGCCCGCATTCCGCCGTAGCGGTAGAACACTACGCTATTTTTTTCATATTGGTGGTCCGAAAGGATGTAGGGTCCGCGTTGGCCAATCGTGGCCTGGTGAATCTCCTCGATCAATTCGAGGAAACATCGGTTGTCCCGTGGATAGACGGTAATGAACTTACCCGAATTTCCCCGGGGCCAGTTCTTGCCATTCAATAATGAGAGAACATAAGAATCGAGGGCGAACTTGAAATCTGTGTCTTGTCGCCGAAACAAGACCTTCAAAACTCGATTCAGCGTTTCAAGGGCGTCGCCCGCAATTGACGATACATGAATCTTCCACCCCTGCTCGGGCACCACATTGAAAGGCGAGCCGCAGTGAAACCATATACCGTTCCTCTGAACTCTCCAATCGGCCGGGAGTTGGCCTGCGACCCAATCGTGAAAATCAGTCTTGCGTGGAGAATAGAGATCAAATGTTTCAAAGTAATCTCGGTCGATTAGCCCCAGCAGGGGATTTGGTCTGCTTCGCATAATTTCTTTCTCGTAGTTACGAATGATTGGTAGATACTGGCCCCAAAAACCAGGACTTAGAGATGAGGGGGGCCTTGTGTCAACGTTGTCCCGCAAATGCCGCTAACCGTGCTCATCAAGAGGATCTCTTCGGACCCGGTTTGTGACGAGTTACAAATCAGTTTCTGCAACGCAAGTATGCGATTCATTAAATGTCTCCTCAAAAGTTTGTTGTCGGTGGTGACATTCAAAGAAGCAACTGGCTTGCCAGTGCGAGTAGATCCTGCAGATCAAGGGGGAATTGCTGAATCGTTCATCGCAACTTTCGATTGTCGAAATTCCTGGGTACTTTTGTAAAGTATTGTAACCAAAGCTGTTGGCCCCCCGGATACCGGAAGAATGCTTAAAATCCCTCTGGATATCGCTCATATTTTGCTCGAAATACCGCACACAGAAACCAAGTGGAAGGAGTGTGGCCCGAATGGGCATCCCGTGTCCACCCGCAAAACACTTGTCCAGAGATGGACATCAGTCCATGCGTGGACACTGCATCAGAATCGCACCATGAATCTTTTATCACGCGGTTTTCACTTATGTGTCGGTGGGATAAGGGCTTAACACAGAACCCGATGATCTAGCTTACTGTGCATGTCTCGTGCTGGTGGCTTGGTCCACATCTTCAATCACGCATAGCGGCAATTTGATGAAGACTTCGCATCCCGCACCATCGTTTCGATTCTGGAGCGCCAAGTAGCCACTGTGGGACTCGATGATCTGCCGGCTCAACACCAAGCCGATGCCGGATCCGGTATTCTTCGTCGTGAAGAACGGAACGAAGAGGTTTTGAGTCTCCGGTAAGCCGATTCCGCGATCACGAATCCACAGCAACAGGTCCCTTCGTTCCACGCGCCAGGCGACCGTAACGGGTTCGGGTTCGGATGCGTGGGTGGGGTTTTCAATCGTCGCTTCTACCGCATTGCGCAACAGATTGATGAGCACCTGGGTGAGTTGATCAGGATCAACAAAAATGCGAATGTTCGGGCCGGGAACGACACTGATTGGCAGCCTCGTCTCTAAAGCAACAGCCTCAGAAACGATCTTATTCAGGAGCGTAAGCCTGGGCCTGGGCGGCGGCAGCTTGGCGAAGCGCGCATAGTTTTGCAGGAATCGATTGAGCGAATCCGAGCGATTGGCAATGACTTCCAATCCCCGTTGCAGATCATGTTTAAAGGCTTCTGGAAGCTCCAGCGTGGATGAGGTTCGCGCCAGCGTATAGGCAATCGACTTAATAGGCGCCAGCGAATTGGTAATTTCATGACCGAAGACGCGGATAAGGTTTTGCCAGGCCAGGCGCTCCTCGGCGCGCAGAGCTTGTGACGCCTCCGACATCACGATCAACAGGTGCGGAACGCCGTGCAGGCGGAACTGTGTGCGCCGGACAAGCCAGCGACGCTCAATGCCGAGAAAGGCACGAGTAATGGTTTCCGACGGCGGCCCTTCAAGCAGATCATCGACCCCAAGCTCCTCGGCCGTTCGATGGAGGGGAAACGTTTCGTCATGCCCCAGAAGACCTGCGGCGGCTCGATTGATAAGGCGCAGGCGCTCCTCCAGCGAGAAAGCAAAGATGGCTGTGCCCGCCTCGTCCATCACGTTTCGAAACAGGTTTGCCGATTCCAGGGCGCTGAAGCGCTGCTCTTCGAGCGCGCGCGCCAAAGCATTAATGTCCAGCGCCAAATCGCCTAAGACGTCTCCCGGAACCGCGCGGCTGGCCCGGAAAGAAAAATCTTCTTCCTGAAGAGAGCCGATTACGCTCGACAAAACTCTCAGTGAATTGACCGTCCGTTCATAAACTGAGGAGGAGGAGCCTAGCCAAAGGACAACGACGATGATGGTAATCTCTGCCTTGTGATCCAGGGAATAGGAACTGGTCCACAGCAGGCACAAGCTCAAAACAATTCCGGGAAATCCGGTGAGTAAGACGGAGACAAGGAGACGGCGCTCAAATGGAAGAGAGAACCACCACGGGTTACTACTCTTCTTTCCTGTTTGGTACATGCAGCCCGTACTTCTCCATTCGACGGTAAAACGTCCCCCGGCTCAACCCAAGCACCTGGGCCGCATATTTGACATTCCCCTTGTAGCGAGCCAGGGCCTTGCTAATCAACAATTGTTCGGCTTCCTCGAGACTCATGTTGTCCAGGCTCGCGCTGCTGGAGGGCTCCGCGGTTTGAAGTCCCAAATCATTGGGCTGGATCTGGTCCTCCCTGCACATAATCGTAGCGCGCTCAATCGTATGGTCCAACTCGCGCACATTGCCCGGCCATGAAAACTTAATAAGCTGTTCCATCGCCTCCGGCCGGAATGATCTAACGTTTTTTCCGTAACGCTCGTTGTATTTCCTCAAAAAATGCGCTGCAAGCGCGGGGACGTCCTCGGACCGCTCCCGTAAGGGTGGGATTCGAATCTGTACCGTGTTCAAACGAAAAAGAAGATCCTCGCGGAACTCGCCCGCGGCGCACGCTGCCCGCAGATCGGCATTGGTCGCAGATAATACACGCACGTTGATTTGCCGGGTGCGCGAAGATCCCACGCGCTCCATCTCGCCGCTTTCGAGGACCCGCAAGAGCTTCGCCTGCTGGCGCAAGGGCACGTTGGCAATCTCGTCGAGAAAGATTGTGCCTTGATCTGCCATTTCAAAGCGTCCGATACGATCCGCTCGGGCATCCGTAAACGCCCCTTTTACATGTCCGAAGAGTTCGCTCTCAAAGGTGCCTTCGGGCAGTCCTCCGGTGTTGACAGCAACCAGCGGCTTGCTGGCGCGTAAGGAGAGCGCATGTAAAGTCTGGGCAACAACTTCTTTGCCGGTGCCATGTTCGCCCGTAATGAGCACGTTGGCATCCGAGGGCCCAACGCGCGAAATCAGCTCAAGCACCGGACGCATCGCAGGAGCATTGGCGATAAAACTTGGGGCCTGGGATTGAAACAGTTTGTTCTGGGCTTCCAGGCGCTGGCTTTGGCGAACGGCCCGATATAAATCGGCGCTGATTCGGAGCTTGGTTGCCAGTTCCTCATCATTCCAAGGTTTTTGCAAAAAATCACGGGCGCCCCGCCGTACGGCCTGGACGGCGACATCGATGGTGCCCCAAGTAGTCATCACGATGATCGGCACCTGGTTGTCAATCTCTTGAATCTTCTCAATCAGCTTTAGCCCTTCCACGCCGGAGGTCGTGTCGCGGGCATAGTTGAGGTCGAGCAGCAGAGTGTCATATTCCCGCAAGCGAAGAGCTTCAATGACAATTTGAGGGGATCGCGCGGTCTCAACATCAAATCCCTGAGCGGTGAGCGACATCTTAAGCGCTTCAAGAACGTCCGGTTGATCGTCCGCGACTAAGACTCGGTAGCGCTTGTCGGTGGCTCTCATAGGCCGTCGTTGGAACTGGGGCGGCCGTCCGGTTGTGCTTGCGAGCCGCGTTCACATGGCTTACTGGTTGCGCAGAATCGTCATGGGTTCGATCACGCTGGCCCGGACTGCTGTCAGCAGGCTAGCGAGTGAGGCAACGCTCGCTAAAAGAAGCGCTTCCCCGACGAGCAACTTCAGGAAGACATCATTAGAATTATACAACATATTGCTCAGAACCCGCCCCAGGAAGGCAGAGACGATCAAGCCCAGGGTCATACCGATCAAGGCGAGTTGGGTTCCTCGTTTCAGAATGAGGATGACAATCTGAAGACGCGTTGCCCCAATCGCCATGCGCAGGCCGATTTCAGGGGCACGCAGAGATACTTGGTAGCTGAGCAGCCCGTAGACGCCGACAGCCGTGAAGAACAGCGCGAAAAGCGCAAACGACGATGTGAGCCAGGCATAGAACATCGGTATGCTCAGCGACTCTGCCACCACCTGCGACATGGGGCGCAACGAGGCAATGGGCAAGTCTGGATCAACCGATAGCACGGCATCCCGGATACTCTGTGAGAGGTTTTCGCGACCCTTGGTGCGAACGACCAGGGAGGCCAAAAACACCTTATTCACAAAGGCCGTAATGCTATCCGAGACCTGTTGTGCCGGCACGAAAACCACGGCAGGCGGATTTAGTCCAAGACCGGCATCATGCACGTCGGCGGCTACGCCCACGATCTCCCGCGGGTAATCGCCAAACCCAACTTCTTCGCCGGCATGGATGAAGTGACCAATCGCGCTTTCTTGGGGCCACCACTTGCGGGCCAGGGTCTGATTGATGATGGCAACGGAATGACCACTTGCATCGTCGCTGCTGGAAAAATATCTTCCCGCGACCAGAGGTATGCGCAACGACTGGAAATAATCTCCATCGACAATGCGATACTCGACCGCATGGTTGATCTTTCCTGGCTTTTCTGTCGGATAGATCGGTAAATTCAAACCTTTTTCAAGTGGAAGTCCGTCAATGCTGCCAACGCTCTCTACCTCAAAGGAAGCTTTGAGCTTGCTGACAACGTGGTCCAGCAGGCGCGCACTCGACTGGGTTGTTCCATAGCGATCGGCGGCAAGTGAAAGTTGCGCAACCCATACCTGCTGCGAGTCGAAACCGGCATTCACTCTTTCCAGGTTCAAGAAACTCTGAAGCAACAGCAGGGCCGTTCCCAAAATAATGACCGCCAGCGCAGTTTCTAAGCCCACCAACACCTGGGCCGCCCGCGTCTGTCGCAGGGTTGCAGTGGCTCCTCGCTGCGCCTCCCTGAGCATCTCCTGAATTTTCGAGCCCGACACTCTCATCGCAGGAACGAGGCCCACCACCAGGGCCACGAGCAGCGATAGTGCTAGTGCAAACAGCAGTGATTGCCGATTCATCTGAATCACGCCGGCCTGCACCAGATCAACCGGAAGGAAAGAGAGGACCAAAGGAAGCAACTCTTTTGCCAGCGCCACGCCAATAGCCCCGCCGAGCAGAGCCAGGAGCAGGCTTTCGATGAGGAAAACTCGCATCAGTTTGCCCCGGGTCGAGCCCAGGGCCGCCCTGACGGCGAACTCCTGAGTGCGGCTGAATCCCCGGACAAGGATCAGTACCATCAGATTTGTGCAGGCAACCAGCAAAACCAAAACGACAGCGCTGAACAAAATGCTTAAATTGCGACGAAATCTTCCGGTACGGAGTTCCTCCAGAGGTTCCAAACGAAGCCTGGCCGCTGCCGATGACACGCTGGGAAGATAGGACAGTGGGTGGGCCTTCAAAAGCGATTCCAACTCCCGCTCAGCCCCCGGTATAACTACGCCCTTCTTGAGCGAAGCAAGCACTAAATAATCACTGCCCGGATCGGCGTTAGCTGGATTGAGGTATAGAGGAATCCAGATGTCTGCATTGGGAAAGGAGCGAAATCCCTCAGGCATGATCCCGATGATGGTGAATGGCGCGCCATTGATCTTGATGACACGGCCAATAGCCTCAGAATCTCCATTAAAAGTACTCTGCCAAAGGCCATAGCTGAGAACCACCGTACCGGGCGCTCTGGCTTGATCGTCCGTCTGAGCAAAAACTCTGCCCAATTTGGGTCCAACCCCGAGGATGGAAAAAAAACCTTCTGAGACTCGGAGCGCGGTCACGTATCGGGGCGATTGGATTCCACCTAGATTGACGCCAATCTCTTGGGGGTAGACCGCAGCTACCTTCTGGAGCGTTTGTGCCTGATCTTTCAGCAAGAAGAAAACCGGAGCGGAAACTTCACTCTGAGGCTGCATTTGAGCGTTCCGCCACCGAACAACCACAATCTCCTTTGCATTTTTGACAGGTAGCGGCCGCAGTATGACCGCATCAATGATGCTGTAGACAACCACATTCGCCGCGATCCCCACGGCGAGCGTAGTGACGGCAATCCATGTGAATCCGGGAGCTTTTCGCAGAGAGCGAATAGAACGGCGAATATCGTGAAACAAGGTCTTCATCAGATTCCGGCCCTGGCTCCAAAGCTTTTCCCCTGCCGCTCAGAGGCGACAGGTTCGGGCGGAAGTTTTTGCTGAAACTGCACTATTTTTCCCCTTGGACGAGATAAGACGGAGATAAAGCGACTAGATAAATAACGAAGGAGGGCAGCTTGTTTCCTCCGTAACCTGTTTTACTAAAGCATTTTAATAGCCAACCCTCATTTCAAATTAGACTTCATGGAGAATAGCCTGGAAATTTGCTGTCCGAGTTCGCATCTGAGCCGAACTATGGAGTTATTCTTATTTCAGATGCATTTTTGCAGGTGTGTCGCTGGGTAGCAGGCTTCAGGCGGGTCATTCTTTGGTGTTCAAGAGCGGACACGCTTTCCAAGTATGGACAGGTTTATCTGCTTCCGAAATTGGGACTTGTAGCACGATGCCCCAAAAGCGCCGTACCGCGTGCAGAAGTTAGCCCCAAGGTGAAGCGCAGCGGAACCCTGGTAAAATCAACGAAAATGAAGATGATCCCCATAGAGCCTGCCCTGAGGTGGGCCGAAGGGGACGGCACCGGATTTTCGATCAGAGCCGCAGCCCATGATCGAAAAGTAAGGTGACATTAGGGTTTCAGCCGGCACGCTTCTTGCTCTGGCCAAAAACCTCAGTTAACCCCTGCAATGCTAACAAGCAAATTCTTGCCGGCCGAGAAGAATTTCTTGCTTTTTCCTTCGTGTCCTTGGGTTTCTCTTCGTGTTCCTTTGTGGTTGAGATGTTGGTTCTCCTTTGCGGTGAACCGGTTTTTTGGTGGTGGCTCCGCCAAGCTGCGGTCCTCCAAGCTCTACGTCTGCAACTAAGAGTCTCTTCGGCGGCCTGAGTCGCCCATGCCCCCGCAATTTGAGCTTGCTTTTACCCATCGATATATGTTACTCATTCAACGAGTGAATTTTAACGCCCAAAAGACGGGAACCATCTGTTGCGCTTGTATGTGTTGTGCGCACATGTCTTTTGGCGCGGGGAGCTTGCAAAGCTAGATAGCATCTAAAGCAGGTACCTGATTCAAACCCACCGCCAGAAGACATGCTGGCTGGTGGGTTTTGTGTTTTTGGGCACGGGTGGCGAAGTGGCAAACGCGGCGGCCTGCAAAGCCGTTATACATGGGTTCGAATCCCATCCCGTGCTCCATAAGTTCCTGCGACGACCGAGGTGAGGTTATGAGCATTGCCGAAATAAAAGTTGAAGAATTGAAATACCGGCTTGATGCGGGTGAAAATCTGTTCCTGCTCGATGTGCGCGATGAACATGAATTTGAAATCTCCAACATCGGCGGACACCTGATCCCCTTGCCCGAACTACCTAAACGCGTCCATGAATTGGATGCCAGCCGTGAGATCATAACCCTGTGCAAGATGGGCCCACGGGGCGCCAAGGCAGTGCAGATTCTTCGCCAAGCCGGATTCACCAAGGTGAGAAAGCGCGAATTGGCAAAATCAAGATCGTCCTCAGTTTTGAATCCGTGAAAATGCGCTTCTCCTTCGAACACCGTGTTCGAAAAGTGTCCGGAACCTTTAATCCTAGTAAAATCAAAGTTAGCATTTCCAAAGCATGCATAATTAAAGTTTACGTCGGGCCCAAGTTCCGCATCGTCAAAAACCACATCGTGGTGAAAAACGGCCCTCACAGCGGACAAGTCTCCGTTCACCTTAGCATTTCGAAAACTGACTCTGGCACAATCAAATTTTGCATTGTTGAGCCGAACGTCATATTTAGCATTCATGCTCTGAAAATTCGCCGTATTTGTAAATTCGCAAAATGATAGGGTCAGGTTCCGCGCCAGTGTGCTATATGACAAATCAATTCCGTCGGGAAGCCGACAATGCAACAAGAATATCTCCGCAGTCAAGGTGGCGTTTCTGAAGTCCAGTAAGCCGGAAACGATAGCATTGTGGACCTCAACTCTATCTGGCCTGGCCGCAGCTTCGATGATGAGCTGTGCGGGTATGGTCCGACCTGCCTCTGGTGCATTCCTGCTGAAAAACAGTTTCATATTTCTTTCAGGTACTTAGCAGGCAAGTCCTGCTCACCAGTACCGCTCCTCGGGAACATGGCTTGGCTTTGTTTCCCTATAGATAGTGATGGCACAATACAAAACGTTTCACTAGTTTCCTGAGGCGAACGGGCCCTTGCGCCGTTATACCCAAAGATTCAGCTACGCATTCCGGGAGGTCAGCAGTCCCTACGTAATCGAGATCGTGAATGATTAGCTGGGAGGGAAACTGCAAGAACCAATAAGATATTCGTTCTAAAATCAAAACAAGGAGCATGGTAATGCTGCGACGCTCATTGCTCGCTATGTTAGGTATTCTGACCTGGTCCACCGGAATGGCTCACGCCTGCAGTTGCATTCTCCCGTCGAACGGTCACGGCTGCAACAAATCATGGATCTCTGACGGATTGGTTTTTGCAGGCACTGTGACCTCCAAAACTCTAGTGGAAGAATCGCAAGATTCCGGAGGCGCGGCGAGAGTTGTTTCTCGCTACGCGGTTCGTTTCTCTACGGTAGAAATGTTCCATGGCAATCCAGCCAACGATCAAGAGTTGGTGGTCTACACCGGCCTGGGCGGAGGCGACTGCGGTTACCCGTTTGCGGTTGGCGTGCGTTACCTGGTGGATGCCTCAACCTGGAACGGGCGCTTGGGCACAGGAATTTGCAGCTTCACGAGCCCAGAGGTGACCGCGAGTGGTGTGATTAAAGAGCTGCGCTCGCTCCGCGACACCGGCCGTGCCGATGATCTGTTCGGAATCATAAGCGAAGCGCCAAAGGGTGTTCGCTACGAGGACAGGACCAATGCACGTCCCTTGGCCGGCGTTTCCATTCGCTTGATGAGTAGCCGGGGGCGAGGTCTTTTCGGCCATTACGGACACTCATGGTATTTACAGCTTTCCGACGCTTCCACCTGGCGCTTATCGACTCGAACACGATCTTCCCGTCGGACTGGCAAGGAGCTCCAAAGAACCTATTTCGGTGGAGGTAAGCGACCAAGATGGACGCGGCGCTGGCTGCCGGGTAGATGTCTTTGCTCTTCCGGATGGCGTGATCGCTGGCACTGTTGTCGATGGCAATGGCAAGCCTTTGGCCGGCTTCGTAACCTTGGAACCAATTGACCCGGCCGAAGCCAAATTATCTTCGCAACGCGGTGGTCTGCCCGGCTATGAGACGCTCGACGGAAATTTCACCCTATCATGGCTGCCACCCGGTCGCTACCGATTGATTTTTCATCCAAAAGGCTCCGATTACAGCCACGCGTTCTATTGGCCCGCGCCCAACGATGGAGCCGGTTCTGAGGCCATCGAGGTTGCTCTAGGACAGCATGTAGAGAACATCCATTTCGAGGTTGGGCTGCCGTCAGGGAAAAAGTAGTGCTTTGACGGCGGGAAAAATAGCGCATTTCATTCGACTGATAATATATCGTGTGCAGGTTGGGCAGGTATTCCGGCGCTCAGAAAAGCAGTAGCTTGGCGCATGGCGAGGGAATATCTGTCAATGGTTCCTTTTTCATCATTTTCGAAAGGCATAGCTCAAACAATGGCGTTAATCACAGGAAGATTAGCACAGCGCGCAATAAGACTGATCGTTGCCAGCGCAGCCGGCGTCGCTTTGGCGCTTATGGCGATGACGTGGCCATCCGGTAAAGGGTCGGCAGCGGCGCAGGAGAAGAAACCCACGTCCGACCAGGTCTTCAAGAACGTCCAGGTGCTGAAAGGCACTTCTGTCGACGACTTTCTCGGGACCATGGGGATTATGTGCGCGTCGCTGGGCATGGATTGCGCAGATTGCCATGTGGGGGCCGGCACCGAGAAGGTGGATTGGGCTGCGGATACGCCGCGAAAAGTCATGGCGCGCAAGATGGTGCGGATGGTGCAGACCATCAACCACGACAACTTCTCCGGACGCCAGATGGTGACCTGCTGGAGCTGCCATCGTGGCCGTGATCGTCCGCTGACCACGCCGACCCTGGCGAACATGTATGGGCCCGCGCCCGAAGAGCAGGATGATTTCCTGATGCCAACCGACCAGCCATCGGCCGATCAGATCATCGACAAATATCTGCAAGCCGTAGGTGGACAGCAGCGGTTGAGCACTTTAAAAAGCTTTGTTGCCAGCGGCAGCAGCGTTGGCTTTGGCGGGTTTGGGCGTGGTGGCCGGGTGCAGGTTTTCTCCAGGTTTCCAGATCAACGCGCGATCATCATTGATTTTCCGTCTACGCCGGAGCGCGGCCATAACCTCCGGATTTTTGATGGACGCCAAGGCTGGATTGAAACGCCGCTTTCCGTCTTAGGCAAGTACGAGATTACTGGAGGCGAGTTGGATGGGGCAAAGCTGGATGCGGAATTGGCATTCCCGGCACAGATCAGGCAGGCCCTCAGCAATCTCCACGCCGCCACGCCGACTACGATCAGCGATCTGCCTGAACCGTCGAGCCAGGCTGCCGAAGAGTCGAAAACAACCACCAGCAAAGAGCACGCGGTCAATGTAGTTCAGGGGATGGGACCTGGGGGAATGCTGGCAACGCTATACTTCGACACTGAATCCGGCTATCTTCTGCGTGAGGTGCGTTACAGCAAATCTCCTATTGGGCGGATTCCAACGCAGATCGACTATTCTGATTACCGCGACGTAGGCGGAATTAAGATGCCGTTTCGCCTGGTGTTTGGCTGGCTGGACGGGCGCGACAGCATTCAGCTCGACAAGATCCAGCTCAACGCCGCGATTGACCCCTCGAAGTTCAGCAAGCCGGCCGAGGAGCGCGCCAAGTAGCAGAGCGTATATTATTTCGGAGATTTGTCAGGGAGATGAAATCGGATGACAACCAAGATACTCGTTCTGTGCATGGTTCTGGTTGCCGCGATGAACGTATTCGCAGGCCAGGCCAGCACGCAGCATAAGGCACGAGCTGAGAGCAAGCATCCCGACCTCAACGGGATCTGGCAGGCAATGAATGAAGCCGACTACGATCTGGAAGCGCATAACGCGCGGCCTGCCATGGCCGTCAGGCAGGGACCGTATGGTCCGGTGCCGACCCCACCTGTGCTGGCGTTGGGAGCTGTAGGCGCCGTGCCTCCCAGCCTGGGCGTAGTGGAAGGCGGTCAGATTCCTTACAAACCCGAGGCTCTGGAGCAAAAGAAGAAGAACCAGGAGAACTGGCTTACCAGCGATCCGGAAATCAAGTGCTATCTTCCCGGCGTGCCGCGGGCCACGTACATTGCTCAGCCATTCAGGATCTTCCAAAACAACACGCAGATTTCTTTTGCCTACCAGTTTGCGGGGGCTGTACGCAATATCTATCTCAAAGATCCGGGACCAGCGCCGGTGGATTCATGGATGGGACAATCTGTGGGCCATTGGGAAGGAAATACGCTGGTGGTGGACGTAACCGGCATGAATGACCAGACCTGGTTTGACCGGGCAGGAAACTATCATAGTGATGCGCTACACGTGGTCGAGCGTTATACTTTGAAGAACCCTGACGTCATCTCCTACGAGGCCACCATAGAAGACCCCAATGTGTTCACGCGCCCCTGGAAGATCGCCATGCCGCTCTATCGCCGCCAGGAAAAAAATGCGCAACTTTTGGATTTCAAATGCGTGGAGTTCGTGGAAGAATTAATGTATGGCAAGTACCGCAAGAAGCCACTGGATTGAGAATTGGGTAATTTCGTAATTGGGTAATTGAAACCAAAACTCGATATCTGTGGCCAAGGATTTCGGACAAGCCGCTTGGTTCGTTCGTGGGGGAAGAACGCCGCTGGACCAGGAAAGGCAACGAAGGAGAATTACTATGAGGAATAAGTCGGTGGGATTGATCGTCCTTTTGCTGTGGAGCATTCTTTCAGCAGCGCAGCTTACCCAGAATCCGGGCAAAGGCTACAAGCCGCCTCGTACCGCCGATGGTCATCCGGACCTGAATGGCACTTATGACTTGGCAACCATCACGCCGCTGATGCGGCCCCCGGGCCTGCAGCGGTCACTCACAGAACAACAGGCCGCCAAGTTCGAAGCTCAAATAGCGAAGGAGAGGAAAGATGGAGATGCTCCACTCCCGCCGGACAGGACGGCGCCTCCCAAGGGTAATGGCGACCAGGACATTCCGGTTCGATACCGCATTGCCTCAGGTGGCGTAGGCGGCTACAACTCCTTCTGGATTGATCCGGGTTGGAAGATCAACGTGGTGAATGGAGAAAAGAGATCGTCCATCATTGTCGATCCTCCTGATGGCCGCGTCCCCTCGATGACGAAA
>DASZFK010000744.1:0-4565 GCA_035939855.1 Candidatus Angelobacter sp. | reverse complement strand
CTCCTGCACCACCCGCTCCTCCCGCACCTGAAGCTCCTGCACCACCCGCTCCTCCGACACCTGAGGCTCCTGCACCACCCGCTCCTCCGGCACCTGAGGCTCCTGCACCACCCGCTCCTCTGGTACTTGGCGTTCTTCCTGTGCTGCCGCCACCGGATCCGCCTGCAACATTAGTTTGGCCTTTAGCCGAAACTGCAATGGAGTATGGAGGAGTGCTTTGAGATGGTTGAAACTTTGCATCACGACTGGGGCTAAACACGGCAATGAACTGGTAATCACCTACTCTAGGTTTAGCTATGTCGATAACAGCGTCTCCATTCTTATCTAGGGCTCTTAGTGCGCCAACTTGCTTATTTGTTCCATCGAGAAGACCAACTGTTCCAACAGGCGGCGTATTCCCATCGCTGTTTATAACTTGAACTTTGAATCGCAATTTTTTCTTGGAAGGCTGTGTTTCGCTCAGCGTCAGAGTGGTTTGAGTTTGAGCCGCTTTTGAGGTACCAGCCCCGGTATTGCCTGTGTTAGTCGTAACTGTTCCTTGGGCGCCGTTACTTGATGAGGACGATCCGTTCTCATTTGAATTGGCGTTCTGGTTCGATATTGCAGGGCTATTTTGAAATGAGCGCCAATATGCGCCTCCAGTAGCGCATAAAGCCCCCAAGACCAAAAACATTGCTAACCAAAGGGCCTTCATACTAAAGCTAGCATCCTGGTTTCGTTGCACGGCTCCCTTTAGATTCTTTGAACTAGATGAAGGATCGTTCTTTAGCGGTTGATCAAAATCTGCTATCCGCTCCAGACGCGCCATGCGCCACTCGAGGCTGGGGCGGCGAATTGCGTTCATAATGATGTCTTCGTAGTCTGCAGGCAAGTACTTCAAATTCCGGCAGAGATCTTCAAGAGCTGTTTGGGACTTCTGATCCACTGGAATTAGAAGATGATCTCCGCGCTCCAATTGGAGGGTTTTTGGAATATCTGACCATTCTGTGCGGTCAACGCCTAGTCTCAGCAACCTACTAGGTTGCTGGTAAGATGTATTTCGATGCACCGAAACCTGTGCGGTTGCTTTGGCAAGATCAACAGTGACTCCGACTCCTCCGTAGCGTTGTAATGGCTCATTCACATCACTCTTCGCTTTGGAAATATCTCCGTTTGCAAAGGCAAACACCACCGCGGAACTGCCTGCTTTATAGGTTGTAAGCCGGTTCTGTTCATAATCGCCAAAAAAAGTAACAAAATCGCTTTTCATGCACTCACACTCCAGCGGCGACTCGCGCCGCTCACAAAGCTGGATGGCCCTTCTGCCGCCAGCAGCGCCGACATGCACTTTGTCAGTTCAGTGATCCCCTCGCGTCGGCCGGCTGGAAGATCAAGATCACAAAGAGTGTCGTACAACATCGACCACACCACTTCGGGACGATCCCTGATCCTTTCGCGCAGGTACGTATTGATATTCTCAAAGAGAGCGGTCCACCAGGGGCCATATTCAAAATAATCGTGTTTTTCTGCCAGGTAGAGAACGCCCTTCACTACCTTCCCTAGGCCCAGATTGGGACGCATGGCAACTGCTAGATGAATGACCGGTACAAATCGCTGGCATGCACCAAAGAAAAAACTGGATCCGTCGGTTGAAAAACAGACTTGCTTGAATGTGATCCAACCGCGCTCAGCGATTCCCTGCTGTTGTTCAAGAGAGAGTTTCTTTATTTTTCTTGCCAGCAGCATCAGTGGATGTTGTTCCACCCCATCCTTAAAGTTCTTGATCTCATTAATCAATCTTGGCCAAGCAGCGTCGGCGAATTCTCCACGAAGCAATATTCGAACCAGCTTCCCGTAGAAGTCCGGTTGGAGGAAGTCTGCCAAGCGGCTTAAACCCCGCTCTAAACAAGCTTCGGCTACAGCTTCCAAAATATGGTCAGCCTTGCCGATCGGGGGCCACGACTCGGTGACATGCCTGTTTAAAACTTCCGGGACTCTCCATTGCGAGGGCTGATTCCGGTCGAACTTGTGCCGCAGCCAATCGACCGCTTGCTTCTGGAAAAAGCGTTCCCCCCATAGCTGGGTTCGGGTCGCCACCCGTTCGGTTTCTTCTGTGCTTTCAGGCATGTTTTCGATCACCGACCGGCCCAGCACAGCCAGTGCCTCTTGTCGCCGACTGCCTGCGTTCTCGAATAAATACTGGGCTTCATCCAACGGAATCGGCGTATGGGTAGCATCGCGTCCGCTCAAACATCGCAGTGCCTCTTCGGAAACCTTCTGGACAAACCTCGACGAGATGAGAATGGCTCCATAAGCCGGGATGTTGGAGCCAACCAACTCTGCGAGTTCAGCAACGCCTCCCAGATCAGGGCACAATGCCGCCATGTCAGACAGTTGTTCATCTTCGAAGAGTTGGACCTCAGGCCAGGGACGACTGGTATTGGGAAATCTCGAACGAAGCTCTTGCAGAATTTCCGAGGAGAGTTGTCCGAGATCGTTTATGACCTGTTTCCATTCCTCAAGGCTGGGATTGTTGGGCCGTATGCGGAGCCATATCCTGGCGCAATCCCTAGAGGAAAAGGAGGTGGGAGCACTGCGCCGAAAAGACCGCCACTCCAGCCACCGGCGGGCGCGAACCAGCGATCCGGTGGTTGCCTCGAGATGCCTTTCCATTTTTTGGTCCAGAATCGATACGATGTCCGCGGAAAGCGGATCGCCCGCTCCGCCCAACTTCAATAAGCGATCCGTATCGATCCGCACCAACTGATCACGAAGGCCACGCAAGATCTCAGCTACATCTGGGTCCCATGATGCCGGGACAATAAAGTACTTTGACAATGCTGTCCAGCGAGAACTCCTGAGCAACTCGCACAACCGGCGACGAGCCTCGCTCGTTTCGATGAGCCTCTGAAGATTAACAATCTCCTGTCGGCCCTCATCAGAATCCATTCGATCAAGGAGTTCGGCAAAATCCAGATACTGCTCAAGATTGGGAAGGGGCTCGGGAGGACCCACTGCCAGCAGGTCTGGCAAGCACGCCGGCACGGTCTCCCCGATGGTGACTCGGTTGCTCACGTTCAGATACACGACCTTGCGCCAGGCCGGCCCCTTTTTTGCCATTCTTAACATCGCCGGCAAGGGTGCGCTATCTTGGGCCAGCGCCGCGTTCCATTCTTCGGGGATGTCCACATCGCAAAGAATAGAGGTCACCTGCTGGACAGTGTAACGGTCCGTCAACAGTGCGGCTATTTCGCTGCCACTGATTTGCCGCAGAAGTGAAACGAGTCCTGATCGGCTCACCAGCTTGGCCTGTGCCAATTCCAGAATTTCGGCTGGCCTGATCTCTGACGGCAACGTGCGTGTCCACTCCAGCGCCTCCATATCTAACTGAACCCGTTTTCCCGCTAACTCTTCCCGAACTCGCTGGCGCAGAGCGCGCAAATCATCAGAGGTCCCAAGTGTCAACGCGGCTTTCGCGAGGGCTTCATGGCTGAAATTTCTCCAGGCCTCTTCAGGGATCAGCTCATTCCAGTTGAGAACAATCTTTCGCTGGGCTGCCTCTTTGATCTCGTGTTCCAGCAGTTCATTCATGCTGGCGCGGTTTCCCGCCACCGCGACCAGGTTATAAATGACAGGTACGCTTGCAGCCTCTACCTCGTTGGGAATGCGATCACGCGGAAAGTTCACTCGCCTGGTGAATGTGAACAAGGAATCAGGGAAGTCCTGCAAGGCCACCACCCGCTCAACAACCTGTCGCGAATATCGATCGTCAGCTTCGGAACCAGATTTGATCTTGGCGTCCTGATCCAACACGATTGCATCTGGCCGTGCGGCTCTCGCTTTGTTGGTTAGTTCTATGGGGATAACCACCAAATGAGCCTTGAGCTCGCCGAGGTATGCTTCCGGCTGGCCGGTGTAGACCCGAATGCGGCAGTCACGCTTGATGTCCGCGGGCAGGGCGGCGCGCGCGAAAGCCACAAGCTGATGCAGGCGGCTGCCTGATAAGAATGCGTGAAATGGCTGTCCCATGACCACCGGGCGGCCAGTCACACAAGCGCGATACAACTGGGCTAACAAACGAATGGCAACCCAGGGTTGGGCTTGAACGGCTTCTGTCCAGACCATTGTAGGGCGAATATCTGGCCCCGGCCGGATTGGCTGCCCTTCTCTCCAGGCTGGATGGAAAGCGTCCGACCGTCCGAGCAGGGCCCCCGGATCATCGCTCCCCTGAAAATCGCTGAGGCGCCAGCCTCGGGCATGAGCGAAATAGGCTAATCGTGTTCCGAATTGGCCTGAAGGAATGAGCCGTACTACAAAACGCAGATCACGATAACCAAAATAAGACCAGCCTTCGATGTTGTCCCCAATGGCGACACTCTGGTCGTCGTAAAGAGTCATCCACTTCCGCGCTTCATTGGCCAGCCCTGGGTCCTTCCAGAGTTCCCCATCGGCGGCCACGTACTGCTCTCCGCGCATCAAGCCCGGGGCGTCGCTGGGAAGCTCGCCCAGGCCGCTACGAGTGCAGTAACCGCGATAAATTGAAAGTGACGGCCGCAACAATTTGCTCCTCTTCGCTTCACATCAAT
>DASZFK010000743.1:0-8237 GCA_035939855.1 Candidatus Angelobacter sp. | reverse complement strand
GACGTCTACTGCTTCAAAGAATTCCTGGCGCGACCATAGGAATGAAGTTCCGGCCGCCACCTGTACACCTTCGGCCTGCAACGCTTGCAACACCTCGGGATTGTCTTCCACTTCTGAGATGGACGGCGGTGATGTATCCGACTTAGTGCCCACTTTCTGCACGCATCGCAATTGCCGCAGGTTCATCTGCTCCGCCGCACTCACAACTTGCTCCAGAAGATTGCGGATTACTTTGTGGCTCAACGCGGTGATTCCGATCTTTTTGCCTTGTCGCACCAATTCGCAGATCATTCGGGCGCCGGTATAGGTCTTGCCCGACCCTGGCGGACCTTGCACCGCCAGGACAGATGAATACATGGAGAGCACGATGCGTCTCGCGGCATCGAGAGTGCTCTCACCCTGGCGGACAAGAGTTCCACCACCGTCACCGGAAACTTGAGGACGCTTTCTCAACAGCAGGTCACGCGCCGCACGGTATGGTCCGGGAGCATCGACTCCATTCTCTTGTACCCACGTCCCAAGCCTGAACAATGATTCCTGTTGTGCTTTTGAATCAATCGGACGTTCAAAGGCAAAGACCGAAACAGGATGAATGTCGGCCGTTTTCCTCATCTTCCTTATATCGAGGGTCCGGTCAAATAAGTTCACTGCTTCGACCGTTCCAATTTTTTCTTTCCGATAGTGCAATTCGCCTCTGCGAACGTCGGTTTCCTGCGGAACAAAGCTATAGCGGTCTACGGGGATTTTTCTCTCCATAGATGTCCGTTGCATCCATTGCAGGCCACCGATTGCAGATTTCTCGTAGAGCAGATCTTCATCTGGCAAGTCTCTGAGGCGGAAATACTCCCACCACTCTGCCTTGTCTTCCCGCCGGTGCCAATCCAGAAGGTTTGCCATGAGCCAGCGCGCCTTCTGTTCCTCTGAGCGCTGTTCCGGCTCCACAGGAATGTCACGGGTTAAAGCCTCGAAGAGTGCCGCTATTCTTTGCTGCCGCTCGTCAATCTTTGCAGGTGGTGAGCCATCCTCTGCCACCGGACGTGGCACATCCTGGCCAGATCCAATGACCGCGTTCCGCTGCCGCTCCAACCACTCGCGTAAGGCCAGCGTCGAGACACAATCATCGCGGTTGTAGCCTTCCAGAGTTTGGGCGGATTTCATGTCATCGAGGGTACGCCCAAGCTCCAGGCAATGCTCCACCATGCGCTTTGCAAAACGCGCATCGCGAAGATCGATATCGCGCTTGAATGAATAAAGCTGTTCCAGGCTCTTGAGCGAATATTCCTCCACTCCCGCGCGGACGGCCTGTTTTGTAATGGCATGCAGATTGACGAACAACGAGGAGCGCAGCATCCGGTCAACCTCGTCTTCACGCGAGGCGTATCTTCCCATCAGTCGCTTGACTGCGGAGGGTTCATAGGCGCCGAAATGATAGACATGCATTCCAGGATTGGCAGACCACCTTGCCATCACAAGGTCCACAAACCACTCGAAGGCAGCCTTCTCTTGCGACGCGGAAACCGCCCAGCGCGACTCATACAGCGGCTCTTCTCTGGCATCAAGGCTGGCGACTCCGAATAGGTATTCCAACCCCGAAGTCCCGACAAAAGGATCGGCTTCAATGTCAAAGAAAATGTCCGCCGGTGCAGGTTCGGGAAGCTGCGTTAACCCACGCTCCGGCTCAACCGGCAGCAACTCAAAGACGGGGACATCTTGTTCCCTGCTGGCGACTTGCACTCTGGCCTGCTCGCGCACTTTCACATAACTTTCAGGAGAACCGCGCTCGGGTCTGCTCCGAAGGGGAAGAGGCAGCCCGGCCAACTCCTCTACTGTTGTGGTTTCCCATGCAGCAAGTTGCTTTTGCTGGAGTGTGGTGATGCCTGCGACCAGGGATAGATGATCGTCCCTGCGCCACCGGGCATCGCATTCCCGCCACCAGCGGCACACGGAACAGTGGGAATTAGGCTCAGGGTAAGTTCCCTGTTCTCCGGCTCGGGCCTCAATCGCTTCCTCAAGTCTCGACTTCACTTGGCGGTAGTACGCGGCATAGTCCAGCACTCGGTACCGCTCAGGGACAAACCCCTCCACAGGGCGCACAACATACATGAATTCCGGCAGGCTGCCCTGCACAGCGTGGAGAAGTTCGGCGTAAAGACATAACTGGAGGATGGTTTCCGCTTTGGTCTGCTGCGCTAGTTTGCAGTCATCGATTTCATAAGACCAACTACCAAGTTGGCTGGGCTTCTCAACACGGCGCAGGACATCTGCACGCCCGAACCAGCGTCCATCCCGCATGGTCGCTTGCACGATGACGTCCGCGCCCCTCATCATGGCTGCGCGCGTCTCCGCGATCGCGTGTTCATCTGTCTCTATCTCGCGAAGATCAACAAGGCTCCGCCCGGGCTCTCGCAGGTGCTCTACATAACTTTGCTCATGCTCCAAGCCACGCTCCTGGAGCACCCAGGCATCAGGATTTTTCCATAATGGCGCCTTCTTTGTTCCCCGCGTAACAGCAAGCTCAATGGTGGTCAGATGGCGGCAACTAAGATGATTACTGAGATCTGTGGCGGCAAGGCGGATGGAACTGTTTTCGAGCTTCATGGTTTCCCAAGGTTGGGAAAAGACTATCACGAAGACTTCTATATCCGGCAACTACTTTTAGCTAAATCGTTCACGCCTCATCTCCAGCAACCTTGCCGGACGCAGGATCGTTCGGATAGTTGAAGAAGAGCTGATTGCCGTCGGGATCATCGACCACAAGGAGCCGGTAGCCCCACCGCCCATCCTTGACCGGAACGCCCTTGGTCTCGAGTTCCGCGCGTAGCGCATCCAGCGCGGCGATCGCGGCCTCGCGCGTCTCTGGCTGCACGTTCAGGGAAATGAACATCAGCCCTTTGCCGATCTTCTCCGGCCACATGTCGCATAGGATAAGCGCGCAGCCCTGGCGATCGACCTGTGCGACGAATGTTCTGCCCTCCTCGTCGTAGCTCCACGGACTCGTGAAGCCGAGCCGGTCAATGTAAAAGCGAAGCGAGGCCTCAACGTCGGCCACATGTAGAACGGGGCGCGCGAACCACTCTGTCATAGGTTATGCATCTCGAATTGAAGAAGCCGTCAATGCTTCAGTTAGGTTCCCCGCTAGTGGGCGGACCGTAATCCGGCTTGGGCAGCTTTCGGTCGCGGTCGTAAGGCGGGTCTTCGTGCTTGGGCAGGGGATAGTTGGGCCATTCCTTCTTCCAATAGCGGCGCCAAGCCTTGTCCGCATAATACTTGAGGTAGAGCAGGTTATCTTCGTCGCTGCCGCTGCTGAGCAATTGAATGTGGTGCGCAGAATTCGCAGTCAGCGGGAACGCCTTTGCGTCTTCCCGCAGGGCATCGGTCCAGAGATGAGTATAGAGTTCGCGGTCGCTGAGATGATCTGTTTGTTCGATAAATACGCGAAGTAAGGCGAGCTTTTGGATTACCTCCCAGAGTTTTGCCGTCAGTTCCTCGTCCTTGAGCGAATCCGGCGGCGGGAGTGACACGCCCGCGTTCTCAAGTTGCTGGAAGTGGGTGGTCCACGGAGCTTCCTCGTAATCTACCACGTGTTTCCAGAATGCCTCTTCCACCTCGGCTGGGGAGTCGTCCAGAGCACCAGTCGTCATCTCGCCGCCACAAAGCTCTTCTGCGCGGCGTTTCAAATCCTCGATTCTCTTTTCCTGATCGTCCTTAGCTTTAGGCTTTGTCACGACTGTCTCCCAGCGCGAACACACGCATTCCAGCCCACACGATATCCCGTTGATCCGGCCAGTCAAGTTTGGCGTCCCCGACGGGATTTGAACCCGTGTTACTGCCGTGAAAGGGCAATGTCCTAGGCCGGGCTAGACGACGGGGACGCTTCTTTTACAAAGGTGAGTCCACTTCACTCCAGGTTGTTATCCTACAGCATTCCCCGGAGAAGGGCGGGACTTTGATAGTAACGCGGTTGAGACGGACTGTCAAAAATCATCTAACGTTTCAGTTGAACCCAAGAAGGCAGCGTGATCAGGTGATTATTTCGATGCTCTGGGAGATGCAGCCAATCGATCGGCATTCACATCCAGGAGCCGGATCGCTTCCAGTATGACATCGCCGCTTATCCTGAGACTTTTGACGCTGAGTTTATTGAGGGTGTCTTCGGTCGTGTGGTGATAGGCGTTGTTGTAGCCGTAGGTGTAATCAATGAGATCCGCGACCGGGACACCTTGGCTGGCAAAGGGCGCATGATCATCGATGATCTCGTCGGTATCGGCAAAAAAATACGATTTATATCCCAAACGACTGGCAGCTTCATAGACCAGGTCTTCAAGCCAGGGCGTTGAACGCTGGTCGCGTATGATATCCAGGTCAGCATCGCCAATCATATCGGCCAGCAACAGGCCTTTGATCTTGCGGATAGTTCCATCCTGCTGCCATTTCGCAGCCAGATGACGGCTTCCATATAGGCTGTCGGAATCCGACCATTCCTTGATCGCCTCTTCTCCGTCGAAGAACGCCAACCACACGCTGTAGCCTGGCAGTTTTTTGCCGCGAAGCTGGTCAGCAAGAGCCAGGAGCAGCGCAGTTGTGCAAGCGCCATCATTCGCTCCCACATAACGGGTTTTGCGAAGAGGATAGTTCGTGTCGATATGAGAGCCCAGAACAATGATGCCGTCTTTGTCGCCGGGAAACTTTGCGACAATGTTGCGCATGGGAATCTTCCCAGCCGGTGTTTCCGCTACAAATGCATCTTCTTCCACCTGATCGTTTTTCAGCTTGTCGTGGATGTAGGCGCCGACCCGCTGCTGGCCCGGGCTTCCATCCCAACGCGGACCAATCGCCACGATCTCGCGGGTGTATTGCATGGCGCGCTCGGCATCGACATGCTTCGCCGGTTCAGCCGGTTCGCCGTAATGAGGAGGTTGAGACGGAGAAGGCTGAGCATCCTGTTGGGGCGCAGAGGAGGCGGCCGCAGACGAAGCGCCCTTACCGCCATTGCATCCAAGGCCGGCGAACACCAGTAGCAAAGGCAACAGCAGGCGCACCCGATTGACGAAGTGTGAAATAACCAAATGCTTACCTACCTTCCGCCCGCCTGATATTTGATCGACACGTTGTCCCATCGCTCCAGGCGCTTGCTCTCGTTGGTACAACTGGAGCACTGTATTGTCAGTTGGGTAGCAGAATCCCATGCCATAGCAAGATGGAGGTCGTGGGCGTCGCCCTTGAGCGTGTAAACCTCGCCGTCATCAGTGATCCCAGAGAAGAATCCATGCTCAACAGGGCGGTTGGCCGGGCGGAGATTTACATGGGTCAGGAGCGGCCCATCCTTGCCGCATTTACGCTGCATGAGGGAGGCCGTCCATTTGTGGTCAGGACTGGTGGACTCGGAGACAACCGCATCAGAGCAGCGTGGATGCATGTGCAGATAGACAGTCGCCAGCCCAGTGATCAGAAGAACGATTAGCGGAAGGAGCATCATCCACGGCCCCGCCCCTGGCTCGCCGTCCTTATTCTGCTCAGCCCTCTTGCGTCTCTGCTTGGGATGAACGAGCCATGCGATTCCAATGCTGAAAATGTAGAGCGCGATCATGGGCGCTGCAAAGACCAGCATATTCGGAATGTCGGTGGTTGGCGTGAGGACTGCAGCAACCAAAAAGAACAAGAAGACCGCGCCCCGGATGTGCTTGAAAAGGAACTTGGCATCCACTACGCCCATCAAGGCAGTGAAACCGATCACGATCGGGAGTTCGAAGACAACGGCAAGTCCCAGAATAATGGTCAGCGAGAGACTCAAATATTCCTTGATGGTGATGACCGGCCTGAAATCGCCGCCGTAACTGATCAAGAAACTTAAGGCCGCGGGATAAACGACGCGGAATCCGAAATAACCTCCGGCGAGGAACAGGCCGATCGAAAGCGCCAGGAACGGAAGAACGTAGCGCTTCTCGCGACGATAGAGTCCGGGTGAAATGAACAGCCAAACCTGGTAAAGAACAATAGGACAAGCCACGAAGATCCCGGCGATCAGCCCGATTTTCATGTAAAGGTTGAACGGCTCGGTCGGGTTGAGATAGGAGAGCTTTCTCTCGGCAACGGGAAAGCCGTTCGCTTCGAGGGCCTTCTGGAGAGGCACTTGCAGCTTTTGATAGATGATCCCGGCGAACTTCCAGCACGCCAGGAAACACACTCCAATCGCAACGGCTGAATAGATGATGCGCTTCCGCAGCTCTTCGAGGTGCTGCAGAAGACTCATCGCGCCAAGCTCTCGCCGTTCTTCTTTTGCTTCTTCTACATCAAGGCTGGGCATCGTGATCCTGCGGGATACTCTTGATACGGTCCGTCAGGCGTCCCAGAGCGCTCGCCACAGGGTTGGGGTCCTTCACCGTAGAAATGATTTCGCCTGCTTGGGTCTTGATGTTCTTGACCGAATTGATCGATTCTTCCAGTTCCATATTGCGAATTTCCTCTTGAATCTGGTTCTGGAACTGATTGCCGGCGCGCTTGAATTCTGCCATAAAGCGGCCCATTTCGCGGGCAATCTGGGGCAGCTTGCGTGGCCCAAACAAAACCAGGGCCAACAAGGCAAAGAAGATCATCTCGAAGCCAAAATCCATAGGCGTGTACAAACTATGATACCGCAGGAACCGCAAAAGAGGGCGGATGGCGTCGAGTTTTATCAGCGCCGAGAGGTCATAACCCTCGTCTTTTAAAAACGATGTTTACTTTTCATACGATCATGGGCCGGAGTCCGCAAAGACAACCTGGATCGGGAGATTCTGATTTTCCAACATCATCGGACAAAAACCTTATTGATCGTGGAAATTCTGGTTTCAAAAACACATCTATTGAAAACATTGGGGTTGCCGGTTTCGTAGTGCCGTTTCTTGCCGACCTGAGCCCCATTTCTGCCAACCTGAGGCGGTTTCTTGCCAACCTGACCCACGTTTTTGCCGAGCTGACCGCCATTTTTGCCAATCTGATTTCGGGCTGCGCGAAAACAATTCTTGGACATGGACCCTTCCCAGCCAGCAGATGGCCTAAGCGCAATTTGCCGACAAAATCGGATGAGACGGGGTCAGTTTGGTTTTTCATAATATGCAGCTCAAATCCACAGTGCGGATTGCCAAAATCGCCACTTCGGCGCACCTCAGTGCAGGCTCCATTGCCAAAATTGCCAAAATTTGAAAAGCAATCGCTTGATTTTGTCGTACTGCTTTTCTCCAACAATTTCGGGGGTAAGAATCTAATGTCACTCGCTCTAACTGAATCCTCAAGACGCATGATCTTATCGAAACAGCGTTCTGTCAATAGAAATATATCTTTTAATTTCAATAAGATACATTCTATATAATCACTAGTTAGTAGTATCACTATGGTCTGAAAAATGACCATAGCAATATGACTCGGGAATCTTCACCTGCGCACGCTTCGAATTTCCTCTGCCGAAGAATCATTTTTCCATAGCGCTGCGCGCTGCCCATTCACTTCGCTCAGAGCGGGACCTTCGGCGAAACCTCAGAGGTTGTGACTTTTTTATTCTGTTGGCAAAAAGTGTCGCCCCTCCGGGGCTTGGGTTGTTTTCTTTACTGTTCCCCGGCGCTTACGCACCGGGCTAACCTCTCAACGCGCCTACGGCGCTTGGTTCATCGTTCGCCCAACTGGCATTGCTACCCTTGAGTGAACCGCATTGGGGGCTACTTTCGGCCGCCCCTCCGGGTCTTGTGGCGTATAAATCCCAAGCTTGCTCCACAAATTCTTAAGTGAAACTGTATTAGGGCAAGCGATCTAAGCAAATAAAAATTCACAGCCTCTCAGGACAGGCCCTGCGGCGCAACCTCAGGACAGGTTCCTTCGGCGAACCTCAGGACAGGCCTGCGGCGCAGCAGTGGTTCGCGGTTCAGTACTGTCTGAAAAAATGACCATAGCAATATGACTCGGGAACATCGACGCAAATATTCGAACTTTATTCTTGAGATGGCTCTTTCAAAACTAACGCAGCCGAAGCAGACGATGCCGCATCTTATGGAGAGGAAGAATTTACGTTGTAAGGGCTATTTTTTGTCAGTTATTATTTTCGGGTTACTAAAGGGAATTCCAGATGTGTGGGCTTGAGAAAGCCCTTGGACCGCCATGAAAGAATGCTATACTTCGATTTATCCTCCGCAAATGAGCACCTGCTCTGCGGCTTAAGGAAACTCAATGTCTCCTAGTACGCGTCGTTCACTTTTCTCAGTTCTACT
>DASZFK010000742.1:0-3630 GCA_035939855.1 Candidatus Angelobacter sp. | reverse complement strand
TCAACGGACATGCAATCGGGTGATCGCGCGTGATCGGGAGATCGGGTGATCGGTTTTGGAACAGTCATTGATTTTAAACACCTTATCGTTGCAGTTAGTGGAGAGCCGCTACGAACAAACAGCAACATTGGAAGTGTTGGTGCCGAGAGGGGAACCCCCCACGAGCCTTTCCGAGAAGCCCGGGGTAACGGTGCTCCAGCGAAACATCTTTAGCGCCCCACAATGAATGCACTTTGCCATCAACGTACGACTCGCATCTCGGGACCGGGAAAGGATTCCCCTCTTGGCAGAGAGTTTAACTTGATCAAAACACCCTTTTTAGGGGTGCTTTGTTACATAGTGTGCTGTACACCCAGGAGATGGATCTGCTAATATTTCATCAAAACCCCCTTATTTAGGGTGTTTTGTTTATGGATAGCGAATTATGGAGCGTCCAGCAATCCGATCTTTGTCGCCTCAAGAGAGCCGGGTTGTGCTGGCGCTAACCGAGCAGAAACGGCGGGAAACAACGCGGACGCAGATTGTCGAACTGCTTGGCAGTAGTACCAAGGCTGCCGATCATGTAATCGAGTCGCTACGTCGCAAAGGCTGGCTGGAGCGTGCCACCTGGGGCGAGTATCTCCTCATCCCTCCAGAACAAGGGCCAGAGGCCCTGGGTACCAGCAATCTTCTGGCACTTGCGAGCCGCATCGCTAATCCTTATTACATCGGCTTCAGCACCGCTGCTGTCCATTATGGGCTGACGACGCAGCATCGCAATGTGATCTTTCTTGTGACACCGGTGCGGCTGCGGGACCGCGAAGTCGGAGGATCGCAGGTTCGGATCATCAATCAAGCAGCCAGCAAGTTTTTCGGCTTCGAGCCGGTCGATGTGCTCGGATACAAGGTCATGATCTCGGACCGCGAGAAGACTGCCATTGACTGCATCGACCGTCCGGCGCTGGCTGGCGGGCCGGGCGAAGTTGCTACCATACTGGCGACTGCCAGCCGCCGGTTTGACTGGACCAAAGCGACGGAATATCTCGAGCGAATCGGTTCAGTCGCCCTCATGCAGCGATTTGGCTGGCTGGTCGATCACGTCAAGGCCGACATTCCCCCCGAGGTGCGCGAACGCCTGCTCCGGCTGGCGGCGAGAAACCGCAAAAATTATCTTGTCCCCTCGTCCTCACGAGAGAGCGGCGCGTCCAGCGCCATCGGCTATGACAAGACTTGGCGCCTGTTCGTCAACGTGACACAAGAAGAGTTGCAGGGCAGCGCTGGGCTTGGCCGGCGCAAGACTGCCAAGAAAGACAGTTGAGGAATGCTGACACAACCCCAGGTGCAGCGTTACTCCAATGAGTCCGGCCTTCGCGACATCATGATCGCGGTGAAGGAAGTGGTGCTGACTTTCCTGCTTCAACTTCTATCCGAGCGCGGCATTCTGAACCGGTTGGCATTCAAGGGAGGCACTTGCCTGCGGAAAATGTTTATCGGTAGCCAGGGACGATTTTCGACTGACCTGGACTTCACAGGACTCGATAAACACGATCACGAGGAAATCGTACTCGAAATGATGGGGGCGTTCGAGCAGCCCTTTCACGGAATCCGGTTCATCATCCCAGACGATAGCTATTACGAAACGCATGATGGCCTGTCTTGGGGTGTCAATCCAACCTACTCTCACGACTGGAACACGAGCGGCGTAAGCGAAGTGAAACTCCAGATCAGCCGGCGCGAAACACCGACGTTGTCGACGGAGGCCCGCCCGCAGAACGAGCAGAGTTATTTCAAACTATTGCCTTTTGCACCCACAGATATAATCTGTCTCGCTCTGCCCGAAATTATTGCCGAAAAAAATCGTGCCTGTTACCAGCGAAACAAGGCACGCGACATCTTTGATCTTGGCACACTCGCGCTGCGGCCGCTGGATCAGGCGCTCATTCGTCGCCTCGTGGTACTAAAGCTCTGGCAGGCGCGAGATACCTTCGATCCAGCGCGTTTGATGCAGAAGTTTCACGACGGCCGGAACTTCGATTGGGATGATCTCCGCGATCTCCTCAATCGTGCGGTCGTCATTGACCGGGACAGAATCAGCACAGATTGCGTCCGGCGGTTCGGATTTCTCGCCGATTTGACACCCGATGAGCGGATATTGGCCAATGATAAGTATCAGCGCGAGCAGGTTCTTTGGGGGAGACTTAGTGGTGCTGCACTAACTTCTTTGGTGCCGAGAGGGGGACTCGAACCCCCACGAGCCTTTTAAGCCCTGCGGATTTTAAGTCCGCTGCGTCTGCCAATTCCGCCATCCCGGCCTTGTGCGAGAACCATTGGGTCAATGAATAGTTTAACCGGAACCAGATCATTGCAAAGGACGCCAAGGTTGCAAACAAAAGAAATTCAGAATCAAACTCCTCGATCTTCCTCTGCGCCCTATCTCTGCAAGCCTCTTGCGGTTGATTTTTTCACGTCGCTTATGGTGCTTTTCGTTTGGTTGTGCTTCAGCTACGCTGCGACTTGTGTGGCGATGACTTTGAATTCTTTGCGACCTTCGCGTCCTCTGCGGTGACTACCAGCCTCTCGCCTCCGTGAGAGAACTGTAGCAATGCGTGATGAGAGCAGTGCGCGCAACATTAAAAAATTCTTATCAAAATATCCACGCGCTTCCCATTCGTTCAACGATGCGTCTAATCATAAAGACAAGTCCATGTTGCGGCATGAATTGTGAAGTGAGCTAGAGGTAATTCCCGCAAATCCTTTAATGTAAAAATATTCGCTTCAAGTAGGTTGAAAAAGGCAGAAAACCCCTTATAATACCTGATCTTTCAAACGAAGATTGACCCAGGGTTTTTCGGTCCGATTGGTGAATCCTAGAACGACCGGGCGGAATCAAATTTTAGTAAATACCAGTACTTTGCACTCTTCCATAAAAAAGGCAGGACAATCTTACTATGGCTAAAAGACGCGGAAATCCAAACTGGGGCAAGCCGGAGCCAATCGGCCCGGTGATTCCCATCGTTACGTCGTTCGAGCAGGCAGTGAAGGAATTCAAGCTTACGCCCGATCAGTACATTCGTTCGACCCGTTTGCGCGAATGGGCGCGGCGCAACAAGAATTCCAAGTACATTCCTGAGCCCCTCCTGGAAGCCTGGGGCTTCGAGATCGAATCAACGTTGTAATCCGCAAGAAGATCATAAGAGGCCGCCATTCCTGGCGGCCTTTTTCATTGTGAGAGAAAGACCACCTGGTGGTCAGGACATTCCGGCTTGAGCCTCTCTCGCAGCTTTTCGAGTAAACCGGTCCCATGCTTCAACAGAAAATACAGGCCTGTGATTTCTCTTTCCTGCAGATTCTTGTTGGGAAAGAGCAACCTGGAAATCTCATCGGCATGGTGCTGGGTCTCGGTATTTTTCCTCGATTCGGCGCGGGCCGCCTTGTCGCGCAGGTTCTGCAACTGATAGTGCATCTTGGAACCGGCATTTTCAGCGGCATCGGCGAGGGTGGCATCCAGCTTCTTCAAGGGGCCTGCAATGGCCGCAAGCGCCTGCTCCAGGTGATTGGCTGCCGCATCGAAGCTTTTCATAATGCCTTCCGGGAGCGCTTTACCTGCAAGCAGCTCGCGCAGCTTCTCCGGGCCGCGAAAAACATCGGGTA
>DASZFK010000741.1:0-4446 GCA_035939855.1 Candidatus Angelobacter sp. | reverse complement strand
CATTTTCGCAGCCACCAGCGGGCTGCAAGGGATAAAGCCCAATGTCACTTACTTTGTGTTCATTTATCGCGACTCTCATCAAAGACCAGTGCCGCCCCTCCGGGGCTCTCCTTCTTTTTTACATTTTCCCAGGGTTCCGCTTCGCTCCACTCCTTCGGCTCATACCTCAGGACAAGCTCTGGGCTGAGTTGTTGACGCACCTCCAGCGCTTCATTGATCGGTCGGCAAGCAACCTTCCATTAAACGACATCAGGCTAGAGCCGGGCTTCAGCCGACTAAAGCCCGATTGATCTTTAACCTCTTACGGCACGGCTAAAGCTCCTTCGGCGCACCTCAGGACAGGCTATGCCCTGATACCTTCAAAGGCTAAAGCCGTTGAATTTCCGCAAGCTCTAAAAGTCGTGCCCTGACACCTTCAGATGTTAAAGCATTTTTTGAGACAGGTTCTAGCTGTTATTACTCGGGAATTCTGGATCCATAGACTTTGGCCATTTGGGTCGAATACCCCGGATCAGCAACTTAGACTGATACATTATCGGGGTCCTTCACTCCGCGCCGATCTTTATTCCCGAGGCCCAGCTTTTCGCGGCGCTGCGTTCAGGATGACAGGGGGTAGGGTTGTTGCAAATACCCGGGCATTTTTTTCAAATGTAAGTGATATTCGGCTAAAGCCCGATTGACGTTTAACCTCTTACGGCACGGCTAAAGCTCCTTCGGCGCACCTCAGGACAGGCTATGCCCTGATACCTTCAAAGGCTAAAGCCGTTGAATTTCCGCACGCTCTTTAGTCGTGCCGAAAATGTCGAAATGATTGGGCTTTAGCCTAATGTCACTTACTTTGCACGAGATGGCTCGTTTTCTGCGGGACCCCGAGAATGTTAGGGCTTAATTACAGATACGAGGTGTTCTACCCGTTTATCAGCTTTATCAGCGTCATCAGTGGCAAGGTTTTTTGGTTGCGGCTCTGCTGCTCTGCGGCTGACTTTTGATTTTGATCTTCTTACACCGCCCTCACGCAGCCACTGGCGCCAGCGACCTCTGCGCCGCCTGATGGATGAACCTCTTCATCACGTTGGCCCACATCACTTTCTTGCGCACAGCGCTTTCTTTCACATTACGGCCTTGGGCAAACATGTCGAGCAGGGCTTTCATCTTCAAGACGCGAAGCACCGAAGCTTCGGCCTGAGTGATTCCGTACGAATCGAGGAAATTTTCCTGAATTTGGCTGGTGATGCTGCGATTGCAGAACGGGTATTTTTCGAGGGCTTCGACCGAAGCCAGAAAAGTAGCTACATCTTCATACGAGTTTCCACGAATTTGCATCCGGGCAAAGTCACAGAACCCGATGCCATCTTCGGTTACCACGATGTTCAGCGGCGCAAAATCGCTCAGTACGGTAGAGCTTGGCGCGGTCTTGCGGCTGCGAGCCAGCACATTGCGCGCGCCAGACAAGATTACGCGGATGGAAGCTTCATCCAGACCCTCATCCCGGCAGTTTTTGCAGACCCTTTCAAGGTCTATCATGAGACTATCCCCATCAAAGGCCTCGGGTGCGTCAGAACTGGCTTTATGGAAGGCCCGCAGCCACTCGCCTGCGCGGCGTGCCACCAGTGCGATGCTGCCATTATCGGCAAAGCCCGGCAAAAGCGCGGCTTTCATAATGATGGATTGCAGGGGCAGTCCAGAAATCTTTTCGGTAACGACCGCTCCTTGTTCGCTGAAGTCGCCAATCAAGCGTGGCAAGCCGCTTAGCTTCTTTTTTTCCAGCAACTGCCGGATATGTCCCAGGTTGCGGTTCTCAATCTTGGCGGCTGCTTTGGCGCTGCCTCCACATTTGCTGGCGCGATAGATCTTGATGGCGAGCCGTTCCATGCCGTCGGGGAAGTCGGCACAAACGTCGTAGATAAAATGGTCGGCCTTGGGGGTATGTCCCACAACACGCAGGTTTTTCAATTCGCCCCGCTGTGGATAATGCTCTGCGGCGTTACCTTGCAACTCAACAAGAATCTGGTCCAATACTGTCTCTGCCATTCTTACTCCCTGGGATTTAATTGCGCATTTCGTTTGAGGTTTTTTGTGGACGCTTAGCTCTAAGGCCAAAGGACACACTTGGCCGGGTTAACTACATATATAGCAGTTCGAATGCCAAGCTGGGGCAGAGTTGATCTTGCTAAGTGCTTGCGAATGAACGTTTTATATGGAGCAGGAGATCAGGCAGAATTTACCCAGTGGCAACCTTATACACATATTTGGCAGTAGAGCGGCTAATTGTTTGAGCAACATGCCTTGCTGTCGGCTCTCACCACAAGGGCGGGCCGAAGGCAAAACTGGCGGCGATTCTCTCCGATGCTGTTTTGACCATACCGATCTTTCGACGCAGTTCGTCCGCACGGAAACGTTGGGTCGGTCCTGCCAGGCCCACCGCCCCAATCAGATGCCCATTGGAGGTTAAGATAGGAGCTGCCACGCCGCTCAATCCGCGCTCCCGCTCCTGGTTATCGACAGAGAATTGCCTCTGGCGGATCTGGGCGAGATTGTCTTTCAGGTCGGCAACCCGAACCAGGGTCAACGGAGTGTAACGAGTCAGGACATTGCCCGACAAAAATACATCCAGTTCGGCCTCCGGCAGATAGGCAATCACGGCCTTGCCGATTGCGGTGCTATGGGCTGAAAACCGGGATCCGATGGGCGTTCGAACCACAAAGGTTGTCCTTGGGGAATCGACCCGGTCGAGGCAAACCACGCCACCCGAGAGCGGCGCAGCCAGTGTCACAGTCTCACCTGATTCGGCCGCCAGATCCAGAAGGTATCGATGGGCCTCGCTTTGCAACGTCCGTGACTGCACCGCCTGGGTTCCCAATTCATGCAGCTTCAATCCCAAACGATATTTTTCTGTTTCCAGGTTCTTCTCGATCAACTCAAATTTCTGCATGGCGCTGAGAAGCCTGTATACGGTGGCTTTGTTTAAGTTCAGGGCAGAGGCCAGTTGCGTCACCCCCATCTCAGAATGGTTTTGCCCGATATGCAAGAGGATACGCAAAGCCTTCTGCAGCGATTTGCTCGCACCGCCACCCTTGGTAACCGGATTGACGGTTGATCTTCGAACAGGAGTTCTTGGCAAGAGTTGATCCTCCACAAAGCCGGGAATTCCAACATGTAAATCCTATTCTGGAAGATGCAGATGTGAAAGATAGTTTCATAATATGAAACAACGACGGCTATCCCCCCGGCTGTTACCTATGTATTCGCGAGTGTACAGTCGCCTGGGGTGTTGCATGCTCCTCGTCTCCCTAAAAAAGCAGCTTGTTGGCAGGTTCCTTCGGCTGACACCTCCGGACAGGTTCCTTCGGCTGGACACCTCAGGACAAGTTTGGCCACCTTTTGGGGCGAGGTGGCCAAAGCTCTGTATTTATCCCGTCGTTGCTGGATGGCAGATAAACACGTCCGCAAATATCATTATGACCGGACATTAGACGGGTGGAATCGCCAGGGCATTGCCAACAAAGAAAGTCTTTAAAAACGGCATCGAAATAATTGGAGGGCTTTACAACGGAATTCGATAACCAGGAGGGACTCATGATGAAGATGATTCGCATATTAACGTTGGTTCAGCTTCTCACGCTTTGTTGCCTCGCGAAAGCGCAGAACACTCCATCGGCGAACGATTGGAAAGCTGTAGAACAGGCCCTTGGGCGACCGGGCCAATTACAAGGCGATGGCGCGTACAAATTCGGATTGCCGCGAAGCGACCTCAAAGTTACCGTGGATGGAGTACAGGTGAAACCTACACTCGCTCTTGGTTCGTGGCTTGCCTTCAGCACTCCCGGCCACGATGCGATGGTCATGGGCGACCTGGTCCTTGTCGAAGATGAGATATCACCGGTTATGTCGGCGTTGCAGGACGAAGGTCTTAACGTTACTGCCATTCACAACCACGTTTTGCATGAGACGCCGCGCGTTATGTATATGCATATCGAAGGGCATGGAGACGCAGCCAAGCTAGCAGGTTCACTGAAGAAGACAGTTGCCTTGACAAAGACGCCTGCTCCTGCCGCACCTCCGAGCACTCCGCCGGCCATTGATCTCGATACATCGACCATTGATCAAACACTCGGATACAAGGGCAAGATCAATGGAGGTGTTTACCAAGTTGGAGTTCCCAGGGCCGAGAAGATAACCGATGGCGGAATGCCAGTACCGGCCTCGATGGGACTCGCTACGGCTTTGAATTTTCAGCCAACGGGAGACGGTAAAGCCGCCATCACCGGAGATTTCGTTCTGCTCGGCAGCGAAGTCAATCCCGTGATTACAGCACTGCGACAGAATGGCATTCAAGTAACCGCTGTGCACAGCCACATGCTCCAGGAGGAACCGCGACTCTTCTTTATGCATTTTTGGGCAAATGACAATGCGCTCAAGTTGGCCAGGGGACTGCGAGCAGCCCTC
>DASZFK010000740.1:0-6787 GCA_035939855.1 Candidatus Angelobacter sp. | reverse complement strand
TCTGGTGTTTTCTCTTCATTTTCCCCACAGCTTGCGCTGTGGGCTAGAAGAATAATCGCCAGCTTCGCTGGCTTAGTTCCTTCGTGACTCACCCATTCTCCCTGTAGGACTTTGTTTGAAGCCAACTGGCAGGTACAAAGTTTGTGTTTTCGTCCTGCCCGAGGAATTTATGCAGCATTCAATAGCCAAAAATGTTTGTGGACTGAATGCTGAGTGCTGACTGCTGAGTGCCCCTTATGCCTATTTCTATTCGTGGACAGAGTATTGATGCGGCTGTACGCAATCCTGAGGATATGCGGCGGTTGCTGGTTGGGATGGCCCATAAGCTGGCTCTTTATGATGGGCGGTTGGGCATCTTTGATGGGTTTCAAGATGATCCAACCAATGCTCCGCAAGCCAAAGCAGCGCCACCGCCGGCTAGCTTCAATGTCGCGGGAGTGGATGGAAAATTCGAGATCCAGATCACGTTGCCGCAAGATGTACAGCCGCCAACCGTCACTCTCTACCAGGCATCGCTGGGAACCGATATGAACCGGTTGCGCGCGCCTATCTTGCATCAGATTCAATCTGCTACGAGCGTGCTGTTCGATGCGGCAAGCAAGGTGACGACCTACGGGCCTACTCCGGAGACTAGCCTTTCCATCACGAATCCCAACGTAACGCTCTTCTGGAGGCTACGGTCCTCATACGATGGCGTAAATTGGAATGGCTGGCAGGTGTTCATTTCGGCGACAGTGTGTGGTCCAATCGGGGTAAGTTCAGGCCTGATGCGGAGCGCGTCGATCTCGATTGCAAATACCGCTACCACGCCCAGTGGGGCCAGTCCGCTCACGCAACAAGGAACAACAACCCAGATCAATGTTGCCGCTTCGCTATGGAAGGCCGGAAACCAGACAATCAATTACAACTCAGGATCGGTGAATCCAGGAAGTTATGGCAAATTCTACGTGTATGCGGATGATCCGGGGCGGGCTGGAGGATCGGTGATCTTTGTGGCTACGAACAACGTGGCTGATATAACGGCGGCCGATGCCCGTGTTTACTTTGGGGTGATTACTACAGCGGCCGGCGGCGGTGGAACAGGAAGCGGTGGCGGTGGCGGCTCGTGCTGCATCGGAAGCGTCATGGTCGAAATGGCCGACGGGTCACAGCGCCGACAAGATTTGTTACGGGCTGGAGAGAACGTCGCGGGCCCAGATGGACCGGATGAAATTGTAAGTATTGAGTTGGTCGCTGATCAGCCTTGCTTCCAACTGGAACTGGATAATGGTGTGATTCATCAGGGATGCAGCGCGGGCCACTCACTCAAACGCCATGCTGCAGGATGGGAAACAGCATTTGAGATTCAGGTAGGCGATATTCTTGAGACCCGTAAAGGACCGGGCACGGTACAGAAAAAGAGTTTTATCGGCAACCATACGGTTTACAAGATGGTGCTGGCCCGGAATCGGGTGTTTGTCGGGGATGGGCTGACGAATCATAATGCTACATATTTGAATATTAAGTAGGGGCTGGATTTTAGCAGTTAGCAGTCAGCACTCAGCATTCAGCCCGCTCGGCTTTTCGGGCTGAAGGGAGACAGTATCGTGGGCATGGTTAGTGTTGAAACCCATTCAGCCACGAATCAACGCGAATGAACACGAATCAGAAAGCGGTCAAGCTCAAGTCTTAGCTCAGTTGAAAGTCCTAGATGTTTGGTTTAGCTGTTAGTCCATCAGTACTTAGCCATTCGCGGCTTTCTATAGCCCTATTTCGAACCCATTTTTTAAACCACAAGGTCCCTCCGGTCGTCCATGCGGTGACTGCCTGGAGACACTCGGGATGACGACTTATCTCTTCGAGTAGACAGTATTCTTAGCTACAACAGAAAAGCCAGAAGCCAGTAGCTAACAGCCAGGAGCTATGCATGTCCCATGATGTCACAATCCATAACATCGAGCGCCACAAAACTACTGGCGGCATCGCATTTGTACTGAAGTGCTGTGGCGAGCATGAGCACAGTGTTCATATTCAGCAGCCTGGGAAATTCAGCCGCGATGAACTTTCGCGCATGATTGAAGATCATAAGATCCGCGTGGCCAAGCAGCATGAATCCCATCTTAGAGCTGAAGAGTTTGTACGCGCGCTGGCGAGCGGGCCTGTTGAGGCGTGCGGAGAGTGTGGATGAAGGGGATTGGGTAAATGGGTAATTTGGTAATTGGGTAATTTGAACAGCGACAACTAAGAGCTAAGGGCTAAGAACCAAAAGCTGTTCCTAGGAGCTACCGTGATTCATTGGAGAGATGCTGTTCCGTCTGATCTGCTTCGGTTGCACGAGTTGTGGGACGAACAAGAGGAGAGGTTCGAGGGAACGGGGGTGAAGGTGGATCGTCCTGATCTCACGCGCCCTCCGACCATTGTCGTGCGAGTCGCTGAGAAAGACGGACAAATTGTGGGCTTTTACCATGTGGAAGCGGTGCCGGAGCTGAGTATTGTCAGTGGAGATGACGATGTTATGCGCTCATTGCCTCCGGAGATGGCTACGCTGTCACACTGGCTCAAGGCACGTGGATTCCGCACGGGATGGGGATTAGTGCCTAAGAAATTTGCGAAAGCAATGGCCAAGTTTCTTAGACGGTTTCCTTTGATTCGGAAGTGGACAGTGTTTGAGATTTTTGGGTGTGATTTCTCGGAGCTGGGAGACTAGGGGAATTTCTAATTTGTAATTTCTAATTTCTAATTTGAATTAAAGCACTCAGCAGTTAGCACTCAGCAGTTAGCACTCAGCATTCAGCCCGCTCGGCATTTTGGGCTAACGACTGCAGGATCGTGGGCATGGTTAGATGGTTCAGCTTAGCCACGAATCGATTTGGATTTCTAATTTTCTAATTATTAATTTGAAAAGCGAGCCAAAGCGCGATCGCACTAACAACTAAAGAGCCAGCAGCTAAGAGCTAAAGGCTAAGGGCTAAGACAAGGAGCACATTATGGGACGCAGCGAATCTAAAGATGCTTACAACACTTCAAAACAAAATTCCCAACAGGACCAAGCTAATGCCCAGGTTGCTTTGGGTAACGAGAACAAAGCTATCACCAAGTATGATGATTCCATCACTAACTATGACAATCTCATGCATTCGGAGTTTGATCCAGGTGGAGATTTCGACAAAGCGGAAACCAATTTGGCCACCAGCGTGACCGCGGGCGGCAAGAACTCACTGCAGGATTATTTCTCCGATGTCGGCACCAAGACCGGTACTGGCACTACGCCCCAGATGGTTGCGGCAACAGAGGAAGCAGCCCGCCAAGGAGAGCGCGACACCGGAAACTTCTTAAATCAGGCGCTGCTGGCACGCATCGGAGCTTTGGGGCATGGCGCGGAGACCGTGATGCAGGCTCGCGGGGCCATTCCAGGAATGTATGGCGGTCAATATGCGACTTCACTCGGAGGCGCGAATGCAGCGATGGGCAATGCGACCGAGGCCGCGAAGACATCTGGTTTCTGGGACACGTTCCTACCGGCATTGGTGGGTGGAGCAGCGCAGGTAGGCTTTGGATTTACGCCGGGAGCACCAGGGAATGTGAAAAAGTAGCGGTGGCGGTAAATAACCAACAAAGGAATTCAGCACCCAAGACATCCATTTCACCGCAGAGGGCAACATAGCGGAGCCACAACCAAAAACCATTAACCACAGAGGACGCAACGTAGCGCAGCCACAACCAAACCCCCTTTTAACCACAGAGGCCACAAAGGAACACGAAGGAAAACAATCTCACTTACTCAGAGGATTTCGAACCTCCTGAGCCAACGCCAACCACGAGGTCCTTTCGGCTCACCTCAGTGCAGGCTCCTCCGAATTCCCCCCGCTGGCGCGTAAGGAATTCCTTGATTGGATGACGAAGTAAGCTTTTTGTTTCACCTTAAGTAAACGGTATTGCCTTTAGCCCAAAATGCGCGCGGGCTGAATGCTGAGTGCTGACGGCTGAGTGCTATTTATGGAGAACAATCTTATGGACAACTTACCTATCTATCCACAAAAACAAGATCAGCAGAAGGATCAACCGACGATTGGTCAACAGATTATGAACCGTGCTTCGACCGATACCGCATCTACGGCGACGCAGCCCGTGATCGGCGCTCTTCCCGGTGCAGGCAGCTACAATCAGGCTGCGATTGGACCGATCGTCGCAAGCATGACAGACAGCGGACGCCAGTGGCTTGACAATCAAATGCAGCAAGAGAGCAAGGCCAATCAGGAGGCGAACAAGCCATTGAATCCTGGCGATCGCAAGTATCGCATGGGCATTGGACAACGTATTTTGGGATCATTGGTCAATTTTGGGAATGGCTTTTCGGGAGGCCGCCTGCCGACGGTCCATGTAGGTCCGGGCGCGGTGAACAGCCGTTATTACCAGGATGAGCGGCAGCGGCAAAATGATGCGGCTGCCTCGGATGCGCGGCTCGAGTCACTGCAGTCGGCAAAGCAAAACACCGCCCAGCTTCATGATCAACTGATGAATTCACGATCCGACACGAACCAACAAGAAACACCTGCGTCAGCAGATGAATTTGTCCAAGCTGCGCAGCAATCGCCGCTCACGCTCTATGAGCGCTCGGTCATGCAGGCGGCGCAGGAAGGCGATCCGGCGAAAGCGGCTGAGTGGGACCGGGCACTGAAGATGACGGAGCGTCTCCAGCAACACCGGGAGAATGCGCCAACGGCCACCAATGGACTTACTCCGGATGAGATGAAGCTCTACAACAATCAAGCTTACGGCTTGAACCAGCGTATTGCCGCCCTGGAAAAAGCAGAGCGCACACCGGAGATCGACGCATACCTGCAAAAGCTGAATCAACAACGGGACACTATCGCTAATAACATTCAATCCCATCGTTCCGGCCCAAGCCTGCAAAGAAAACCCCAGGGCCGGTGGAATGCTCGTACCGGCCGCTGGGAATAGACGGAAACCCATTCAAATACAAGCGTAGAAAACCCAGCTCTATCCAGAGCACGAGTACATTCCTATGCCATTTGAAAACTCCACCACCGATATTGAAACCGTGCAACACCCCACGCTCGGCCCGCTCAAATTTCCAAGCGACATGCCGTATGAGCAGCGTAATCAACTGATTGAGAGTTTGGAAGCGGAGCAGAAAGGATCGACAAAAATTGACGGTCCCCAGCCTGGCAGCCGTTCTCAACCCAGGACAGCCAATGACCAAGGGGATGCAGTCACTATCGGTGCGCGCATCCTCGGACAGCGTCCTCTCGTTTCGCAGCGATATTTTCCACAATTGGGAATATCTGCGGGAGCGATCCAGCCAGAGGCGCCGTCGAATATTCTGCTACGTACACGGAGGTTTCCCGGAGACTACGGTGCGCCTCCCGATCATGCTTCTTCGAACGATCCAACAGTGGGTTCTTCCCGGTATGCAGACCCTACCAACAATATAGCGCCGAGGCAGTTCTCAGGACTGTCCGGACCAAGCACTCAAGGTAGAACAATCGGCGCGTACCCAAATGGTACCAATGGTTCGTCTTGGCAGAATTACTCCCGCTATTTGAATCCCAATGTAAGTCCCGCGAGTCCCGATAACCTTGATAAATCTTTCCAAAGCAGCCCTGGTAGTCCTGGTAGGGAAGCCTGGGCGGGCCGTCCTTTTTTAACAGGGACGTCAAGCTCTCAATATGGGAAGCCAGGTACTACAGCATCGCAACAAAACGGCGCAACGCAGGCACGCAAAACCGATCCCAATGCCCCGGTTATTCAACCCACCAAAGAACTCACAGATTACCGCAATCTCGCGCATTCGCTTATATGGCCGTTCGTTCCCGACAAAGACAAGAAAAAGCTTGCTGACCTGGTGGATAGCGGCCAGGCGTCTGCCGCCAGCAGCTATGCTCGCCAGGTTGCGCAGCAATTAATTGCGAACAATCCTGGCTTTGCCTCCTTCGACAAGCCGGGCTGGGTCTATGTAGATCCAAATCTAACGGCGCATGACTTGAAATATGTTTTACCCGATGACCCCGGCAGCAGGCGTTGGCTGGATTTGCGGCAGTTGCTCGTTCCTCGATCATGGCAAGCAATTCCCGGAGAAGATAAGTACCGATTGAGCCAGCTCATGCATGATGGCAAGTTCGATGAAGCCAACCAATATGCGCAAGCCATCCGCAGCGGCAAATGGCCGCCGGGGCGGCCAACGGGCCCTCCTGGTCTCGACGATCCGATCTATCCCGGCTTAAGCGTCGATAACCTTGTACATTCACCGTACTGGCAAAAGGTGCCCCCGCAGTTGAAAAAGACACTTGGCACGCAAATTGCGATGGGAAATATGGAAGGCGCCGACACCATTGCAAGGGCACTCATTGGATCACTCAAACAAGCTAAAACGAATCCGGTTCATGATGTCTATAGCTTGCAGAATTCGGAAATGTGGCCTTCGATCTCAAACAGCGACAAGGAAAAGATCGCCGCGATGATCAAGCAGAACGATCGGAAAGGAGCGGACCAATACGCACGAGGATTGGCAATCGCTGAAACAGCAAAGCGATATGAAGGCAACAAACAGTGGGCGGTAGAAGTTGTGAAAGACAAATTCAAAGCGGGTGACGATAAATGCAATGAATTCGTCTTCGATGTAATGCGAGAGATGGGGCTGGAGGTGCCTGGGATCGCAGGCTGGAGCGGTCTGTTGGGCATGGGAGGCCCTCCAGCAGCGGCCCAGTGGGCGGAACGCTCGAAGAGACGCATTGGGAACTGGGAGATCGTAGACGGTCCTGCACAGCCTGGTGACGTGATTGCTGAG
>DASZFK010000739.1:0-9553 GCA_035939855.1 Candidatus Angelobacter sp. | reverse complement strand
AGTAAGACATGGTGAGGGAATTCACAATGCCGAAAGTGCTGACCATGGAACCGATCACTAGGGCAATGCCTAACCATGGGCCAACCACCAGGCTTGCGATACTCGACCAGCTCCCTGTAGACCAGGAGGTGGGCGCAAGGTGCGTATACCACACGGCGGCGATTGGGATCATGTACGAGACAACGATGGCTACCAGGGTGATCATCATCACGCGCGGATACGTTTTTTGTGGATTCTCGACCTCGCCGGCAACCGTAGAAGCGTTGTCCCAGCCCATATAGTTCCACATGGCGACAATCATTGCGCTCAGGAAGCCGCCCTTGACCGGAGAGACGGGAGCTGTATGCACGGCGAACGCAGAATGCCGAAACAAAGCCACTGCGGTAATCGCAACAAACGGGGAGAGCAGCAGGATGCCCAGCAGCACCGACCCATCACCTACCGCCTTGGCGCCGAATAAATTCCAGAGCATGCAAGCAACCAGCATTCCCGTGGCAATGATCACGCCGTTGTAACCTTGCGTGGCGGGCGGCCAGATTTGTCCCAGGGAAAGAACAAACAGTGTCGGATAAGCTGCCAGATCAAAGGCGCTGGACATCAGCGAAAGCCACGATTCCTGAAATCCCCAAAAGCGGCCCAAAGCCCGCTGCACCCAGATGTAAAATCCACCATCACAAGGAATCGCCGCCGACAGTTCGCCTACCATCAACGCAGTAGGCAGGCTCCAGATTATCGGCACCAACAGCACGATCAGCAAACCCAGTCCGTAACCGGAGGTCTGGATGATTTCTTCCAGCCCGTAAGGCCCGCCGGCCACCATGAAGTATGTCGATGCAACCAAAGGAATAAGCTTCAACTTGCGGTTGGGCGCGGCGATGATTTTCTGCATTGTTTAGTTTTGAATATTAGCACCGATTCCGGCGAGAGATTCGGGTAAACCGTGATATGTTACTGTCGATAATCCCATGGGAAATTCATGTCCGGCCTCGCCGGCATTCCGAGAAACTATTGAAGCCCCAGGATCATAGGCTGCCGCCCGAACTTGTCCGCGAAGCGGGACTGGACCAGGTTTCGCGGTTGACCCGCGGAGCCTATGTCTTGCCCATTGTTGTCGTTGTCATCTGGACAACTACACCGTATCCACGCGATCATCCCCGATTTTTTTGGATCTCCACCGCAGTCATGTTGATGGCCACCGGCATAAGAGCCATCACGGCCGCCATGCGTGAACAAATGTACTCCGCTCATCCGGAGGTTCTCACCTGGATAGGAAGTTTGACCGTTGCTTTGAGTTCGGGCGCCTCCGGTCTGGTTTTCGCAAACGCACTGGCCTCCTACGGCTTCGAAAACTGGATGTTCACCCTGATGCTCATCTGGAGCGTAGGCCGCGCTTCTGGTTCGACTATTTCGTTTGCGCCGAGCTTTAGGCTTTTGCAGTTCAACCTTTTGCTGCTGATGGGCCCGGTGTTTATTGAGAGTCTACTTCTTGGAACCAAGCAGGGAAATGCTTTTGCGTTTCTGGATTTTTGCCTGGTAGCTTTCCTGGTGCTCCAAGGTTATCCGCTCTACAAATCGTATTGGAAACAATTGCAGGATCGCGCACTGGAAACCGCCCGCTCTCGGGAATTGGAAGCCGCCAAGATTGCAGCCGAACTGGCCAACTTCTCTAAGAGCCAGTTTCTGGCCAACATGAGTCATGAGATTCGCACGCCCATGCATGGCATCCTTGGAATGGCGCAACTGGCCATTGGATCGGAAAATCCGCAGGAAGCGCGCGAATATGCGAAGACCTTGCGCACTGCGGCCGAAGGATTGCTGCGTGTGCTCAATGACATTCTGGACTTCTCTAAGATCGAGGCCGGCAAGCTGACCCTCGAACACGTGCCTTTTTCAGTCCGGCATTCGGTTGATGAAGTACGAAAGATGATCTTGCCTCAGGCCCGCGCCAAGGGATTGGTCCTGGAATGCCGTGTTGACGATGATGTCCCGGACTTGTTGTTGGGCGATCCCACGCGGTTTCACCAGGTATTGGTCAATTTGATGGGTAATGCCCTTAAATTCACTGAGTTTGGATCGGTGAGTTTAGAGGTTACGCAAACCGCTCCGACTCTTGCTGCTTCAGAGGTCATGCTGCTTTTTCGTGTCTCTGATACGGGAATTGGCATACCTGCAGATCAGCAAAAGTTCATCTTCGACGCTTTTGCTCAAGCTGACGGCAGCGTGACCCGGCGCTTCGGCGGCACCGGGTTGGGCCTGGCAATCTGCTCCCAACTTGTACGGTTGATGGGCGGGCAGCTCAGTGTGGAAAGTGTTCTAAACGCCGGCAGTACCTTCCAGTTTACCTGCAGGTTCGGCATCGCCAGGAAGCAGGAGCCGTCGATTGACCCAAGCAGTTCCGACGCGCAAGAAGCTCCCATGCGGATTCTGCTTGCAGAAGATAATCCAGTGAACCAGATGGTAGCCATGAAGCTGCTAGCCAAGCACGGCCACAAAGTCAAGATTGCCACCACAGGCATTGAGGCTGTGCAGGCTTGGGATCAGGAAGAATTTGACCTCGTCCTCATGGATGAGCAAATGCCGGTCATGGACGGCGTTGAAGCTGTGCGCCAGATTCGCGCCCGCGAAGCTTCCAGTGGAGCAAAGAGAACAGCCATTGTCGCTCTTACGGCCAGCGCCATGAAAGGTGACCGCGAACGCTTCCTGGCAGCAGGTATGGATGGTTACCTGGCAAAACCCTTCAGCGCTGAAGAATTGTACGCAACTCTCCGCCAAGGCGCAGAGACTGTAAATGTTGAACAAGTGGTCGATACGTCAATCCAGGAGTGTTCCGATCACCCGATCACCCGATGACCAGATCGCCCGATTCCAACGGGGTTACCTCTGTAATATTGTCAGCTCACCTCATGGTATTTACGCTGAAGCTGTAATAACCGACGCGTAAGACTTGGCTGAGCACATTGATCTGATGTGCTCTCTTTTTTTGTCTCCATTACCTCTGTAACGTTTGCCGTGGTTGGCCTTTGCGCTAACGTTGACTCATCATAAGTTCCCCAGGTGAGTTGCCCATGAAATCCAGACTCCACACCGTTTCTCCTTGCAGGGCATTTTTGTTTCTGCTGTGTCTTTGTCTCCCGCTGCTCAGTGTTGCTGAAGCCGGATCATCAGGGCAGCCTGGCAGTGTGCCCGTGACTACGAAATCCGAAGAGGCACGCCAACTGTTTAACGGAGCCGTGGTTAAGCTGGAAAACATGCATGGGCCGGATGCGATGCAAGATTTTCGCAAGGCCGTCCAACTCGATCCCGATTTTGTCTTTGCCAATCTCATGATTTCGTTTGTTACGGTGGACCAAAATATTGATCCAGCCGAGCAGTTGGGAGCCCGTGACAAAGCCAAGGCGGCGCGCTCCAAGGTAAGCCATGGCGAGCAACTCATGGTTGACTGGCTGACCAACAGCAGCGAAGGCAAGATGATCCCGGCCATTCAGGCCATGAATCAACTGGTGGAAGAGTTCCCCAACGACAAGCTTTTGCTCTGGATGGCAGGCATCTGGGTGGAAAACCACCAGCAAATCACTCGGGCCATACCGATGTTTGAGCAGGTCCTGAAACTCGATCCAAACTTTGCGCCTCCCTTGAATGAGGTGGGTTATTGCTACGCCCGCACCCGGAATTTTGACAAGGCGTTTTCGGCCATGCAGCGGTACATCCAGCTTCTGCCCAATGAATCGAATCCTCAGGATTCCTATGCTGAGATCTTGCGCATGGCCGGCAGGTTCGACGATGCGCTCGTCCATTACCGGGCGTCGTTGAAAAATGATCCCAACTTCGTTGTCTCGCAAGTGGGCCTGGCTGATACTTATGCTTTGATGGGAGATGAGCAACGGGCTCGAACTGAGTACGCTGTCGCGGTGCAGCATGCCTTTTCGAAATCGGAAGCAGCGTCCTGGAGCCTGAACTCAGCCATCACCTACATTCGCGAGAACAACCGATCCGCCGCCGACACTGCCTTTCAAGCGGTCGCCAAAATGGCCCACGAAAATGGCTTGGGAGTAATGGAAGCCGAAGCCTACCGGATGATGTCTGCGTACCAGCCGAATGTGCCTGCTGCCATGGCCTTGCTCAAAAAGGCGGAGAGCGCGCTCCAGGAAGAGCACAAGATACCGGCTGCGGCCCGCCAGGAAGAGATCGCCTTGATCTTGCGGGAACGTGTTACACGATCGGCCCAGGAAGGGAACAGCAGCCTCGCCTCAGCCGCATTGAAGCAACTCGAGCAGATGTCGGAGTCCAGCCAGAATCCACTCATTCAATTGGCGTATGACGGCGCAGCCGGTGCCTTCCTTGTTTCTCAAGGGAAATATGAAGAAGCTTTGTCTCATCTCCGCGAAGATGATCGCAACCCAATCTCAATGAAGTTCATGGTTGTGGCCTACCGCAAAATGGGAGCCAAAGAAGTGGCCGAGCAACTGGCAAAAACATTGGCAGAATGGAACGAACCAACGCTGGAACAGGCACTGGTGACCCCTGAGTTCCGAATCAAGGAACCAACTACAGCATCGTCGTTCCGCAGAATGTAAAACAAGTTTTCTTCAATGCAACGCAAAGAGCGATCCTTTTGAGCACATCTCTAACCGGGTGTGCTCTTTTTTCCTGTATAAGACACTCCAACAGTCTCTGGTTACTTAACTAATCAAAGCTCACGCCCAAGGATCATGACGACGATAACAATTTGGTTCAGATGAGGTTAAGGTACGGCTTGGCCCTTCTCAGAGCCTTCCAAAATTTATTTCGTAATATCGTCCTCAAAGATTGCGGAAAGGGGTATTGAGTAGGAATGGCCAGCAAAAATAGCGTCTTCTTCAAGTAAGGAAGGTGCGCTCACTTCCCGAATTCCGCGTCTATCGTGAATTTCCACAGTTTTCAGCTTCGGGTAAAACACCCACACTGCCTGGCAACCAGCGTCCAGATATTGATGAATCTTCGTGAGCATGTCCTGGGCCGAGTTGCCAGGGGAGATCACCTCGATAGCAAGATTGGGCACTCCTTCGATCGGTGAGCTATCAATATCCATACGGTTTAACGGTTCAGTTGCAACGAATGCTACGTCTGGGTTTCGAACAACGTCAGCAGAAAGCCGGAAGTCGTTTTCGATTGTAACGACTCCCAATCCGCGTGCCGACACGAAATCTCCTAGATGGCGAGAGATGCGGTCACGAATTCTGTTGTGACGAAATGTGGGTGACGGTTCCACGATGAGTTCCCCTTGGTCAAGTTCAAACCGCTTTCCTGGTTCTTCTGGGAGTTGGAGAAATGCTTCATACGTCAGCTTAGTTATAGTGCCCATCGCGATGCCTTCAAGTTGGTCTCTCTCCACTATTGTAACGTCTTACCAATCCTCAAGCTCACCAGTTACTCAATTGCCCCTAAGACTTTCGGCCAACGCTTCCTCGCCGGTGTAATGGATCACCTTTTTGTATTCTTCCCCTAGAAACACTCGCAGGCGCGCAGTCTGTATCATTTGCTGACCCAGCAGATAAGGAAGCGCATCAGGTGGAACATCGGATATCCCTAGCTTCCATAGGGACCGTAGCAGCATCTCCCAGATATACCGTCCAGGCACACGCTTGATTTCCAGGCCAGCCATACGGGCGCATGTTCCAAGATGAATTGGATCTCCGCGGCCGCTGACATTCAGGATAGTAAGGTTCGGATCGAATTGCTTCCGGCGGACGATATGCGCGATCAGCCGGGCCATGTCATCTACATGGATAAATTGAATTTTGTGCTCAAGGTAGTTGCCGCCCGACGGCAGCACCAGTGGCACGCGTTGGCCACGCTGCTGCAGCCGCTGCGCCAGCGATCTGTGGCCGCCCGGCATTCCACGGAGAATCCCCAGGAAATAATTCTGGACATTGGCTCCGGCAAAAAGAGTGGGCCGCAAGATATAAGTCCGGCATTTCATAGCCTTGGCCCGCGCCTGAATGGCAAGATCAACTTCTTTTGCATCGAGTGCTGAGTGCAGCGATTGGGCCTGCAACGGTGAATCTTCGGATACGGGCTTCGACTGCTCCGGGCCGTAGACAGAAACGTTGCTGGGGAAGATGAATTTATTCATGCCTCCCAGAATGCGGTTATGTTCAGCAATGGCCTCGACCACGCGTCCGCTGCCGGCGACATTGATGTGCCACATCCTGTCGCGGTCCATCACCCGGGAGCGTGTAGGGTCCACAACAAATGACAGGTGAATCACAGCTTCGGGACGATAGGCGCGTAGCAACTGCAGAAGCTGGTCGCAGGAGCGCTCCTGGGCGAGGTCGCTTTCTTCGAAGTGGGTGAGGGCCGAGGCATCTTCAGGCGGCTGCACATCCACGCCTACCACGTGGAAATCGGTGAGTTGCCTGAGCACACGGAGTCCCAGCTTTCCTGAGACTCCGGTCATCAGAACCGTCGGCTTCTCCGCCATGGCTATTGCGGCGGCGGCGTGCTTGGTGGTGTCGCGGGTTTTGTTGGCTGGGCACTGGAACTCGGTGCGGGTGGCGTGCTTGGCGTTGCCGAGTCGGCAGGGGGTGGTCCTCCTGGCTTAGGAGTAGGAGCCTGAGGCAATGAGCTTGGCGGCGCCGGATGAACGCTGGGTGGAGGAACCGGCGGTGCGGGCGGCGCGAAGTAATCTTTGTTGAAGTCAGCGTGGATCGATGCCTTGATGGAATCCTCCTTGGACTTCAGCTTTTGCTGTGACAGATTACGGGAAATCTCTTCTCGAACCTGGTCCAGGGGAATGGTTTCTTTACTATCAACTTTATAGACCACCCAGCCGGAGTTTCCCGCCTCTACCTTGGTAACCTCGCCTGCTTTCAAGGCGAAGATGTCCTGGTCCTCTGGCGGAGGAAACATCCCTCGCTTGCGCTTGCCGAAATCTGTAGAAGGGGGCGGATTGGCAATGCCCAGCTTCTCATAAGCCTCTTTTTGCAGCTTGTCGATGTCCTCGCCCTTTGCAGCGCGCTCCCGCATCTCGTTGGCGACGTCGGGAGCTTTCTTATCGTATTCCTCTTTGTTGCCTTGGCCGGAGGGGTTCGTTTTGGGAATAAAGAATCGGTGCACCTTCACTTCTTCGAACTTCGAGATGTTGTCTTTGTAGAACTTCTCAACCTCATCCGGCGAAGGCGTCTTGTACTGCTCTTCCAGGTCCTGCCTAAAGACTTGCTGGAGCAGGGCCATGCGCTGGAGACGAAGGGCATCCTGGAACTGCGGCTTGCTTTCGATTCCCGCTTTTCGGGCGGCATCGGCAAATACCAGCAGGTCGACATAACGTTGGGCCAATTGCTGGCGCTGCGCCGGAGGGATCGGCTGGTGCGTCGGATTGACGGTGTTGAGCAGGTTCTCGAAATCTTTCTTCGTAATCACCGTAGTACACGATGCCGGCTTTGCTTGCGCGGCAGCCGCGCGACGAACAGGAGCACTGCAGAGACCTTCGATGGTTATGGCCGCCTCCGACGAGCTGGGCGTAGTCTGAGCTGCGCCCGCTACTGGTGGCTTTTTGGTCGCCGCTGACGTGCCCGGCGAAGCGCTCCTGGGTTTGGGAGTCGTAGCTGGATTTTGCGCCTGGATAATGGCTGTCGTCAGAGCCAAAACAAGAATTACCGAGGTTCGAATCATCTTGAAATATACCTTTCCATTTCGAGGATAAGGAAGTTGAAGTGTGCAAATCATTGTACGACAACGCAACAAAAAGCTCATCGCAACGGCCACAGCGTAGTGGAGAAACGTAGAGAGAAATTGATTTGGCCTGAAAAACTGAGACAATAAAGACGTGGCCACTTCCGAGATGAATCCGGTGTTGCAATCTATGCGTGCCGAGAAACGCACGGTGGCCTTAAATTCCTTTCTTGCCGCACTTGCGATCGCGTTCTTGAAGCTGCTGGTGGGCGTCTCCACGCGCAGCCTCGGTATTCTCTCTGAAGCCGCGCACTCCGGGCTGGATCTGGTTGCCGCCTTTGTCACCCTGCTCTCGGTCCGCGTTTCCGACAAACCTGCCGATGCCGAACATCAATATGGCCACGGGAAAGTCGAAAATTTTTCGGCATTCATCGAGACCGGACTGCTCCTCCTGACCTGTATTTGGATCGTTTTCGAGGCTGTGCGCCGCCTGGCCGGACATCACCCTGTCCATATTGAGCCAAGTCTGGCAGCCTTCGGAGTGATGTTTACCTCCATGGCTGTCGATGCGTGGCGTTCTCGCAAGCTGCGGAAGATCGCAAAAAAATATTCCAGCCAGGCTCTGGAAGCCGATGCCCTGCACTTCAGCACCGACATCTTTTCGAGCGCCGTAGTGACGTTGGGCTTGCTGCTGGTCTGGGCGGCGCATCGCCTGAATGCCCCCTGGCTGGTGATGGCCGACTCTATTGCCGCACTGGTGGTCTCCGGCGTGATTGTCTATGTGAGCTGGCGGCTCGCGCGCCAAACCATTGATGCATTGCTCGACGCGGCGCCCCCTGGATATCGGGGCCGCGTGATGGACGCGGCACTCAAGATCAACGGGGTCATTGCCGTGGAGCGCACCCGTATTCGTCGCGCTGGAAACCGCTACTTTGCCGATCTTACGGTGGGCTTGGCCCGCAATGTAACCTTCCAACGCTCGGATCAGGTTGTCGCTGAGATTTCAGCCGCAGTCCACGACATCCTTCCTGACGCCGATGTTGTGATTCACTCCGTTCCCAGGGAAACCGGGCATGAGAACCTTTTTGACCGCATCCGCGCCGTGGCTTCGCGCAACAATTTGAGCGTGCATGATGTGAGCGTCCAGGACCTTGGCGGACGCCTCCATGTGGAGCAGCATCTTGAGTTGGACGAGAAACTAAGCCTCAAAAACGCCCATGATGTGGTCACCCAGATCGAGTCGCAAATGCGCCTTGAAATCCCGGAAATATCCACCATCCTGACGCATATCGAAAGCGAGCCGGGCACAATTGAGTCAGGAAAGAAAATAAGCCGCAATGCTGTTCTCGAGCAAAAGCTTAAATCCATCATGCGCGAATTCCCGGAAATCCTCGACATGCACGACGTGGAGATCAAGCGCGTGCGCGAGAAAGTCTACATGTCATGCCACTGCACCATGCCGGACGATTTGCCACTCTCGCGGGTCCACGACATCTCCACCGCGCTGGAAATCCGCTTCAAGCAGACCGCCCCGGAACTCTTCAAAGTCCTGATCCACCCCGAGCCGCAGACAGACAACCGGCGGTGAAGAAATCGGGTGATCGGTTCATCGGGTGATCGGAAAACGCTTCTAGCTGGGTTTCTCTTTCCAGTTTTTAGCGTTTAGTTCTTAAATTAGCCTTTAGCTCTTAGCCTTTAGCCATTAGCCCTTTATAGCTCTCCAAACAGTGAATAAGACTTGTAATGCCGACTCACTGGTGTACGATCACCCGATCACCCGATCACCCGATCACCCGATGCATTATGGAGGGGCGCCCCCAATAGCGTAAGGTGTGATGTTGTGGAACACACATTTCGCTAAAGGAGACACCCTTCAATGGATAACAGTATCAGATACGTCGGT
>DASZFK010000738.1:0-4462 GCA_035939855.1 Candidatus Angelobacter sp. | reverse complement strand
TCGGTGGTTCACTACTTCAATAGGAGGAAATGAAAATGGCGGTGAAGGTTGCCATAATTTATTACAGCGCCACCGGCACGACGTATCACCTGGCGCGTGCCGTGGAGCAGGGCGCAAGCGAAACGGGGGCTGAAGTGCGTTTGCGAAAAGTGCACGAACTCGCACCCGATGAAGCCATTGCTTCCAATCAAGGATGGGCCGCACATCGACTGGAGTCACAACATTTGAAGGAAGCGACCAATGACGATCTGCTTTGGGCTGACGCGATCATTTTCGGTACCCCCACGCGGTACGGCCTGCCAACCGCACACCTGAAGCAGTTCCTCGACACAACGGGGCCGCTCTGGGCTAAAGGGGCGCTGGTTAACAAGTTTTGCTCATCGTTCTCCAGTTCCGCGACTGCGCACGGCGGCCAGGAAACTACGATCGTCAACCTCAATACGACCTTTTACCACTGGGGCGCGATCATTGTAGGGCCAGGTTACGCCGACCCGATTCAGTTCAAGGCTGGCAATCCCTACGGCGCGTCATTCACGAGCAACAACGGCGCCCTCAAACCGGACGAGACTGCGCTCGCGGCTGCGCGCTTCCAAGGCAGGCGCGTAGCGGAATTGGCTGCCCAGTTTATCGCTGGACGCAACGCTTAGCTGGGCGCACGCAGGAGTGGACTATGGAACCTATCGAAAAGCGGCCATTGATTGCGCCAGGAGCCCGACTTGAGAACTAAGCTGATATCAATCTTTGCTGCCGCGGTGATCTGCCTTGGAGGCAACAGTGCCAGGGCAGCTCAGGCAGAGCTCAACCCGGCAACATCAGCCGACACGGCCGTACATGCCAAAGCTGTGGCAGTTACCCCGGAAAAAACCGAACACGGGCCTTCACAAAAGCCAGTAGAAATCGCCAGGATGTTTGGATTTCCCATCACCAATTCCATGGTCGTTAGCTGGATTGTTGCCGCGGGGCTAATTGTTTTTGCCCAGGTTGCCACGCGGCAAATGAAGCCAGTTCCTGACGGCGCGCAGAATTTCTGGGAGTGGCTGGTGGAAGGCTTGTACACGTTTCTAGAAGACATCATCGGCTCGCATTTGGTGAAGCGAACATTCTGGTTTTTTGCCAGCGTCTTTATTTTCATTCTCGCCGCCAATTGGCTTGGCCTGATTCCTGGAGTGGGCACCATCGGCTGGGGGCACCAGAGTGCACATGGTTTCAGAATCGATCAACCCGTGTTCCGCGGCGCCAACGCGGATGTGAACCTGACGCTTGCCATGGCCCTGGTCTTCTTCGCCTGCTGGCTTATCTGGGCACTTCAGGAAGATGGCGCCATTGGATTTCTTAAGGAACTGTTTGCTCCAAAAGGCGAGGCGGATGGGTTGATGAAAGTGGTGATGGTGATTGTGTTCTTCGCCTCAGGATGTTTGGAGAGTGTATCGATTCTGTTTCGGCCCGTTTCACTGAGCTTTCGTCTCTACGGCAACATTTTCGCAGGCGAGAACATGCTGGACGCCATGTCCACACTGGTCCCGAGGCTGAGTTGGTTGTTGCCGGTACCGTTTTACTTTATGGAGCTGCTCGTGGGCGTGGTTCAGGCTTTGGTCTTCATGTTGCTGACCGCTGTTTTCACGTTGCTGATCTGCCAGCGCGATGAAGAACCGGGAGCAGCACAAAGCTGATGCGTAAAATTCTCGGCTGCTCGCGAGTCGATCATAAGAGGCGGCCAGAAAGAAAGGGAAAATCAAATGAATGGAAGTATACACGTAGGTCTGGCCGCCCTCGGAGCAGCCATTGGCGTGGGATTGATTGGCGCGAAGGCTTCGGATGCGGTGGGGCGTAATCCGGTGGCGGCTACGAAGATTCTCGTCCAGTCGATTCTGGCCATTGCCTTCGCGGAAGCAATCGTGTTCTATGCGCTGTTTCTCGTGAAGTAAGGGGACATTCAGGACGCAGAACGCAAGCGTTTGGCGCCCGCCGATAAGAGAGTTTGATTATGCACATTTTTGCATTGCTGGTGGCAACGAGTGGTGAAGGGCAGATCGAAGAGATTGCCAAGACCTTTGGTGTGGACTGGTCTCATCTGATCGCTCAAATTATTAGCTTCAGCATTGTTTGTATTCTTCTTCAGCGATTCGCCTACAAACCCGTTCTCAAAATGCTGGAGCAACGCAGGCAGCAAATTGCGCAAGGCCAGGCTAATGCTGAACAGATCAAGGCCGAACTGGCCCGCACCGAGGAGCGGCGCAAGGAAATACTGGACCAGGCAAACGTTCAAGCCAGCAAGCTGATCGAAGAAGGTCGGGCCGCCGCTGCTCGTGTGCAGGAGCAGGAAACACAAAAAGCCATCGCTGCAGCCGCGCAGATTATTGTCAAGGCGCAGGAGGAAGCGGTGCAGGAACGGACGCGCATGCTCGCAGAACTCAAATCGCAGTTTGGCCGGCTGGTGGTGGAGACGTCGGCCATCGTGACGGGGAAAATTCTGACGGCAGAAGACCAACAGCGCTTGGCCGAGGAAACCGCAAACCAATTGACGTCTTGATTCGCAGAGCAAAACGCACAAAAGGAAGACCAGAATGCAAAGCACGAAACGACTCCGTCGTGAAGCCATGCAGTTATTTCGCTTGTGCTTGGTTGAAGGATTGCTGGATGAGGACAGGGTTCGTCAAGCGGTAAAAAAAGTCCTCGAAGCGAGACGCCGTGGCGCTTTTACTGTGCTCTCTTACTTTCGGCGCCTGGTGAGGCTGGAACGCTCTCGACACGCTGCTGAAGTGGAGACTGCCACTACGTTGTCTGCAGCGTTGCAGGCGAGTGTCCTCGCGAATCTCGAGCGCCTGTATGGGCCGGGGTTGAACACTTCGTTTGTTCTTAATCCGGGATTGATCGGAGGAATGCGCATCCAGGCAGGCAGTGATGTCTATGACGGAAGCGTGCGATCCGGATTGGCCGCTGTGGAGAGAAGTTTCTTGAACGGAATCTAACGCTCTCGCAAGCGTGAGATCGCTTTGATCGGGGCGAAAGCAATTATGACTGACCTTTTACAGGAAATTGAAGCTCAAATCTCGGGAGCTAAGGCCACGGCTGCGAAGCAGAACGTGGGTGTCATTCGCGAAATCAGCGACGGTGTTGCCAGAGTTGAGGGTCTCAGTGACGCGATGCTCAACGAGATGCTTGACCTCGGCCACGGCATCACCGGCTTGGCCTTGGATCTCGATGAGACCGAAGTTGGGGTAGTGATTCTCGGAGACTACACCCAACTCGAGGAAGGGGACGAGGTACGCACTACGGGCAAGCTGCTGCAGGTGCCTGTCGGCAAGGGCCTATTGGGGCGCGTCGTAAATATGCTGGGAGAGCCAGTGGACGGCAAGGGCCCCATCCCGAGCGATGTTGCCTATCCGGTCGAGAAAATGGCCCCGGGCATCATCCGCCGTCGCCCCGTCAACCAACCGGTGCAAACGGGCATTATGGCGATTGACTCGATGATTCCGATTGGCCGAGGACAGCGGGAATTGATTATCGGCGACCGCTCAACCGGCAAGACAACCATCTGCATCGATACCATCATCAACCAAGCCCGTCTCAACAAAGCCGCTGAAGCAGCTAACGACAAGACATTCCGTCCGCTGTATTCCATTTACGTAGCCATTGGGCAGAAGCAATCCAGTATTGCCCGCACCATTGCCGGACTCGAGCAAGCCGGAGCGATGCCTTACACCATCATCGTCGCATCTCCCGCCGCCGATTCGGCTACGAATCAGTACTTGGCTCCATTCGCTGGAGCGGCCATGGGCGAGTGGTTCATGGACAATGGCATGGACGCGCTGATCGTCTTTGACGACTTGTCCAAGCACGCGGTGGCATACCGGCAGGTATCTCTGATATTAAAGCGGCCTTCGGGCCGGGAAGCGTATCCGGGCGACGTGTTCTATCTCCACAGCCGCTTGCTGGAACGCGCAGCGCGTGTCGGCGAAAAATATGGCAACGGATCGCTAACCGCTCTGCCCATTATTGAAACGCAGGCTGGAGACGTATCCGCTTATATACCAACCAACGTCATCTCAATTACGGACGGCCAGATCTACTTGGAGACGGACTTGTTCTATCAGGGCGTTCGGCCGGCGATCTCAGTAGGCTTGTCGGTGTCTCGAGTTGGTTCGGAGGCCCAGCTTAAGGCCATGAAACAGGTTGCTGGACAGCTCAAGGGTGACCTCGCTCAATTCCGCGAACTGGCAGCCTTCGCTCAGTTCGGCTCGGAACTTGATGCCAAGACGCAAGCGAAGATCGACGGCGGCAAGCGCATTATCGAGATCTTCAAGCAGCCCCAGTACAGCCCGATTCCTGTCGAGGTTCAGGTAGCTGTGATTTGGGCGGCTCAGAACGGCTATGTGGATGATGTGCCAACAAATCGGGTAAAGGAATTCCAGAATAAGCTGACTGAGTATCTGAGCACGCGCAAGGCTGAGCTGCTCCAAAA
>DASZFK010000737.1:0-13246 GCA_035939855.1 Candidatus Angelobacter sp. | reverse complement strand
AAATCGCAATAGCTTGATCTCATCAATGGCCTTGAGAATGATGCTGTGAACTTTGGGATCGGGAATTGTCATGTCCAAGCTACCGCATGGTAAGCCTGCGCACGATCTCCTCGACGACTGCATCCGCGCGCGCAGCGATCTGCTCGGGTGTCTGGTCCTGGATCGGATGCGGAACATAAATCGCCTCGAATCCTGCTCGCCCAAGAGCGCTTGCCTGGATTCGTGCGGGAGTAATGAATTGGTCGGTAGCTACTGCCACGGCAGGGATTCCAAGATTTTCGAGCCGGACGATGTCGTGCAAACTGCACGTTGTGCAGGACCCTCAATCGGCCAGTGCTTCGACCACTGCATCCGATTTACGTAGCTGCTCAATTACTTGATCGGGTGCGTTTTTGGAAAAGGTTGGTTTTCTGGCTCGAGTAATCTGTGCGACCTGATACCGTTCACGCAGGATCCGATCGAGGCGATCGAGAAAAAAACTTCCACCATTCTTGCTGATGTCGAGCAACCCAATGTTTTTGCCAGCCAGCGTCTTCAGACGCGCCGGCGAGGCGGGTGCGTGCACCGCTGTTTCATTCATAGGATTCACAAGCGTAAGAGACATCTAGCCTCCTCAATGAGTAACTCACAGAGTTTATCTAATCTGGAATCGGATAGGTCACCATCTGGCTTCCGATGGGCCCCGCAGCCCAGCTTCCGATCACGGCAGAGAATTTTCCTGCTGTTCCACCTGCTACGACAAGATGGAGAGATTCTGGAGAACGAAACTTCCGATAGCAAGGCTCGCCGTCGATGACAACCTCTGAATAATTAGCTGTCATTTGCAGGCCCTCGCCGCGATCATCGGTTTCCTGATAATGACGCAACGGAATTCCAGTGGATTCAAATAGAAAATCACGCGTTTGCTGTTTCGTAAAGCCATCTCGATGGAGCGTCTTTACATGTTCGGGACACAATACAACCACAGCTTCATTCATCAGGCACAGGCGATAGCTCCAGACTGTGGCCAGCGCGCGCGATATCGCCTTGAGAATCGTTTTGCCGTGCTGGGCAGTGTGTTCGCTGACTCCGTGGGGCGCCTCGCCGGCAAAGAGCGTGACGGTGCTCTGATCTTTTGTAAATCCACGGCTCACCTGAAGCGGTTCCCAGGGACTCTCCTCTTCGTTTTCTGCTATGCAGTAGGAAAACTTGCCGGGATTGCCGAGTGCCGACATATCAATGCCATCCGGTCGCGCTCCTCCGATATTCAGCAGGATCAGTTGCAGCGTCCGTCCGAGCGTACTGTTGGCCCTTGCCACATTGCTGAAAGCATTCTGCCGCGACCAGAAACCAAGCTGTTTTCTTACCGGGCCGTTAATCAGTATCAGGGGGGCTGCGAAATGGGTGGTTGCCTGGACGCCATGCACATTGAACCGTTCATCACACGTAGCGCGTACGAGCGGCAAAAGCACCCGCATCAATTCCGGCGCGCACCCGGCCATCACCGCGTTGGCGGCAATCTTTTCTACAGTAGCCTCGCCATAGCAGGGAGGCACGCGCGCTACTACTGATTCCGGTGATAAGGAGCAGGCATCAAGCATAGCCTGAACGCGCTCGATGGTTGGCGGGACAACCGGCAGAGCATCGCCAAACTGCCTGGCGCAGAATTCGAAAGCATCTTCGTTGTCCGGCACGATAATGCGCGTAGCTCTTGCGGCTGACTTCCGCAAAAGCTGCGTCTTTGAGCCTGCGCCATTGCCGGACTCCGGTTCCAGATGGCGCGAACTGCAGCCCGGCTTCCACGCAGGGGCGCCATCATGCTCGGGCGCAATTGCCGGTTGTCCCAGCTCCGCCGCCAGTTCGTTGAAGCTTGCTTTATCGAAACCAGTCAACGTTCGTAGCACTTGTCCCGCGCCGTCCAACAAAAAAAGGGAAGGCACCGATTGCGGATTGTACGCATGAGAAAGTCTAAGCTCGCGATCAAGCTGCACAGGAAATTGGATACTCAGTTCGTTCACGAATTCCTGCGTGGCCTCTTCGTCATCTTGAGAGATTCCGATGAGTTGCACCGGAGCTTTCGCCAGAGCATTCAAATAGGGCAACGCAAGCTGGCAGGTCGGGCAATCCGTCTCAAAAAACACGAGAAGCGCCTGTTTCCCCGGCTCAAGGGCCAATCCGGGGGGAGCAATTTGACCTTGTTCGATCATATCTTAAGAAAATGTTGCCACATCAGTTTAGTACAAACCGCGACAAGTGATATGGAAACCAAATGCAGCGACTGGGCGGCTGTCACTTGCGAATTCAGCATCCAACTACTCGGGAAGCATGGTTATCTCTTGCAGATCAAATCCATCAAACGTTCTCGCCTGTGGATCGCGGTGTTCTTCGGATTTCTTTTGCTTTTGTCAACGGACTCTTTGGGATATTCGGTGTTGACGCACGAGCAAGTTGTGGATTTTGTTTGGGACTCGCACATCAAAAAGATATTACTGGAACGCTATCCTAACGCAACCGAAGATGATCTGCGCCATGCCCATGCTTACGCCTACGGTGGGTGCCTGATTCAGGACATGGGCTACTATCCTCATGGCAACAAATTTTTCACCGACCTTCTTCACTATGTGCGCAGCGGAGACTTCGTCGCGGCCCTCATACATGACGCCCAAGATTTGAATGAGCTGGCTTTTGCGCTGGGAGCTTTGTCCCACTATGCCTCGGATACGACCGGCCACCCCGCGGTCAATGCCGCGGTTGCGTTGGAATTTCCAAAGCTGCGCGCCAAATATGGCGACCATGTTACATACGCTCAGGATCCCAAAGCCCATATTCGCATCGAGTTCGGATTCGATGTGCTGCAGGTCGCCAAACAACGCTACAGCTCGCAGGCATACCATGACTTTATCGGTTTTGAGGTAGCCAAAACACTGTTGGAACGCACTTTCTTCAAAATTTATGGACTGGAGCTGCGACAGATCTTTCCCGATGAAGAAAAAACAATTGGAAGCTATCGCCGGTCGATTAGCATCTGGATTCCACGATTGACCGAGGTGGCGCTCATTACCAAAAAATCGGAATTGGAAAAGCTGCCTAACTTCTCTCCGAGACGATTTCGCTATTTGCTTACACGCACCGAATACGAAAAGAATTGGGGAACAAGTTATATCCACCCAAGCCGCCTAGCAAAGTTCCTGGCAGTGATGGTGAAATTGTTGCCAAAAGTTGGACCGCTGAAGGCGCTCGATATCAAGCCGCCCACTCCCCAAACCGAGGCCATGTATATCAAGAGCGTAGAAGATACCGTGAACAACTACAGAGCTTGGCTGATCAAAGCCGAACAAAATGGGTTGAAGCTGGCCGATGACGACCTTGATACCGGCAGCCCTACAGAACCTGGCGAATACATGCTGAGCGACAAGACCTACGCAAAACTGCTGCAAGCGCTCGCGCAAAACAACTTTGCGCAAATGTCACCTGAACTGCGCGCCAATATTCTGAGCTTCTACGCTGATCTGAACCGCCCATTTGAAACTAAAAAGCACAAAGCGGATTGGCAGAAAACACTTCAGGCGCTGGACGCATTGAAAAACACCAGCGTTGCCGCCAGCCTTGGCAGGATGGTTGAGAAAGCCAAAAATTCTTCGCAATGATCTTCACTTGCCGTCAGGCTTACCGCTAATCGTGTCCTTGTAGATAGTCCCGCCCTTCATCACAAAACCTACATTCTCGAGAACCCGAACATCCCGCAGCGGATCGCCGGTTACCGCGATGACGTCAGCAAACTTGCCAGCTTCAATGCTGCCTACGTCCTTCGCTCGTCCAATCAAGTCGGCGGCGCCCGTTGTCGCGGCGCGAATTGCCTGGGCTGGGGTCATACCAAACTTCACCATGTAAAAGAATTGTTTGCCGTTGTCGCCATGCGGATAGACTCCTGCATCCGTGCCAAACGCCATCTTGGTTCCTGCCTTCACAGCTCGTTGAAAGCTCTCTCGTTGCAAGCGTCCGACCATTTTTTCCTTGTCGATGTTTTCCTGAGGCAGGCCAAACTCCTTCGCTTTGCCAAGAATGTAATCATCGTTGTAGATGTCCATCACTAGATATGTGCCATGTTCTTTAGCCAAGCGGATACCTTCATCATCAATCAGGCTGGCGTGCTCGACCGAATCGATGCCTGCCAGGATGGCATTCTTGATACCCTGCGTACCATGAGCATGGGCGGCAATCTTCCGGCCAGCCATGTGGGCTTCATCGGCCGCGGCTTTCAGTTCTTCGGGAGTATATTGCGGCGCGCCGGGACTGTCGCCCTTCGAAAGCACGCCACCGCTCGCGATAATCTTGATCACGTCCACACTGTATTTGACTTGGGCTCGCACAACGTGGCGAATCTGGTCCACGCCATCGGCGATGGCAAAGTCTCGTTCCTCCGGAAACATGCTCACCCGGGTTTGCGGTGAATAGTTGTTCAAGTCGCCGTGGCCACCAGTAATCGATATGGGTGGGCCACTGGCAATGATCCGTGGTCCCGGAACCAAGCCTTCGTTGATCGAGTTGCGGAGATCCACGGCGAGAAATGGTTCTGAACCTACGTCCCGAACCGAAGTAAAACCTGCTTCCAAAGTTTTGCGCGCATGAACCACCGCTGCAAAGGCGCTCTGAAAAGGAGTGTCTTTGAAGCGATAGATCTCGTCGTAACGGTCTGCCCGAGAGCCGAGATGAGTGTGGCAATCAATCAGTCCGGGAAGCACCGTCGCATTGGAGAGATCAATCACTGTTGCACCAGCCGGAATCGCAGTGGAAGCTGCCGGACTGACACTCTGGATACGATCATCCTGGATCACAATCACCATGTTGTCGCGAATACTATCTCCTGTTCCGTCGAAGAGATGGCCGGCGCGCACATAAACCATTTTTGGAGCAGGTCTGGCGGGCGCGACGGCGGAAGGCTGCTGGGCCGCACCCACGCATGTAGAGATCAAGATCACAATAGCGACAAACAGTCGTCTCATCGGATGACTCCTTGGAATGGAAGCACAGTTTGAAAAAGAAAACGTACTGGAGAGTATACCGAGCGCAAACCCGATGCCTCGCCAGCATCAACATGTTATCTTCAAAAGACCTATTTCCAAGGGGTTCCATTGTCGCTAAGAAACCTGATCTTCGGAAAAGCGTTGCGTACCTCCCAGGAGAGAGCTGAGCAAATCGGTCCCTCAGCCGGGATCGCCATCTTCGGCCTGGATGCGCTCAGCTCGGCTGGATACGGCCCGGAAGCCGCCCTAACCATCCTGCTTCCCATTGGATATTTGGGCGCCAGCTACATTCTTCCTATCAGTGGAAGCATCGTTATTCTGCTGGCCATTGTCTACTTTTCTTATTTGCAAACGATTCAAGCCTATCCAGGAGGCGGAGGCTCGTACACGGTAGCTCGCGAGAACCTGGGAGAGTCGGCCAGTTTGTTGGCGGCTGCGGCGCTCATGATTGACTACATCCTGGTGGTCGCGGTCGGCATTTCGGCGGGTGTGGGCGCGCTGACCTCCGCTCTTCCGCGGCTGTTGCCGCATACCCTCACGCTTTGCCTGGTCATCCTTGCAATGATTGCGCTAGTGAATCTTCGTGGTCTGCGTGAGGCCGGAAAGCTGTTTATGGCGCCGACGTATCTGTTTGTGGGCAGCCTGCTGGCCATGATCGTGATCGGCCTATATCGTAGCCTGGCCAGCGGAGGACATCCTATGCCCATCGTCGCTCCTCCTCGGCCCTCCACTTCTCACGCAGCAGTGACTGCGTGGTTGCTCATGCAGAGCTTCGCCAGCGGTTGCACAGCCATGACCGGAGTTGAAGCGGTCAGCAACGGTGTAAAAGCTTTTCGTGATCCGGCTACCAAGAATGCGCGCATCACTCTCTCCACCATTATTGCGACGTTGATGGTGTTGCTGTTGGGCATCGCTTACCTTGTAAAGGTATACGGAGTCGCCGCCACCAACCCCGACCAAGCCGGCTATGAGAGTGTGCTTTCACAATTACTCGGGGCCGTGGTCGGAAAGGGAGCGCTCTACTTTATCGCTATCGGCTCCATCCTCCTGGTGCTCGCATTGTCGGCCAACACAGCCTTTGCCGACTTCCCAAGACTTTGCCAGTCCATCGCCCGCAACGGTTATCTGCCAAGGTCATTTGCCTCCAGAGGGCGCAGGCTGGTCTTTTCCCAAGGAATTTACGCCCTCACGGTCATTGCTGGAATTCTGCTCATCGTGTTTCGTGGGGTAACCGATCGGCTTATCCCATTATTTGCCATCGGCGCATTCCTGGCGTTCACTCTTTCGCAGGCAGGCATGGTGGCTCACTGGAAAAAAACAAAAGGGCGCCACTTTCTCAGCATGTTTCTGAATGGCCTGGGGGCGACCGTGACCGCGATCACTGTCCTGGTGGTGCTGGTGGCTAAATTCACGGAAGGCGCCTGGATCACTTTGGGCCTGATCCCGCTTCTTTTTCTCCTCATGAAAGCTATCCGCCGGCAGTATCGCTTGATGGAAAAAGAAATTGACCTTGATGGTCGTCCTTTAACTCTGGAGGATCGGAAGCAGCCTATTGTGATCATACCTATCACTGGATGGAACAAGATCACACAAAGAGCCCTGCAATTCGCCTTCCTCATATCACCAGATATAAAGGTGGTGCACGTGTGCGCCGAAGACGACGCCCACGACCTGCGTGCTCAATGGAAAGATCTGGTCGAGGTTCCAGCTCAGAAAAAAGGCCTCAAGCCGCCTGAATTGCGGGCCATTCCTTCACCCTACCGATATGTCTTGAATCCGATCATCGCGCATATCGAGGGAGAGGCGAAAAAGCATCCTGATCGGCAAATCGCAGTGATTATTCCTGAAAAAGTCGAAAAACACTGGTACGGTTTCCTGCTGCATAACCAGCGCGCGGCCGTGCTGAAGGCGATGCTTTATTTCGCAGGCAACCAGCAGATTATTGTCATGAATATTCCCTGGTATCTGGGGAGTTAGCTGGTAGCTCTTAGCCGTTGTTTTGCGGCACGGCGAACGCCATGCCCTGATACCTTCGGATGCTAAAGCATTTTTGAGACACGCTCTAACAGCTAAGAGCTAATGGCTAAGAGCTAAAGCCACAGCACGCTCGATTACATGTGCCAGCTCGGTGCGTGACACTGGTTTGGAAATGTAATCGTCCATTCCTGCACGGATACATTGCTCGCGGTCGCCGATCATGGCGTGGGCAGTCATGGCCACGATGGGAATATGGGACGCGCTGCCTGCCTCGCGGGCGCGGATGATCGACGTGGCCTCCAGGCCGTCCATATCGGGCATTTGCACATCCATAAGAACGAGATCGAAAGACGATTCCTGCAAGGCGTCCAGTACTTGCCGGCCATCTTCCACGACCACGGCACGATGGCCCATGCTTTCCAAGAGCTTGACAGCCAGCTTCTGGTTGATTCGGTTGTCTTCCGCAACCAAAATCTGCAAAACCCGCTTGGCCTTCTGTAAGCCCAGCGACGGTGTGGTGGAATTCGAGTTTTCGAGAGACAACGAAGCGGCAGCGTCCGCGAAAATTGCTTGCGTCCCAAATTGAGCAGTGAAAAAAAACGTGCTGCCCGATCCCGCCTTGCTCTCTGCCCAGATTTTTCCGTCCATCAACTCAACGATCCGCGAACAGATGGCCAGGCCCAAGCCTGTGCCGCCAAACTTGCGTGTTGGGGAGTTATCAGCTTGCTCGAAGGGAGCAAAAATCGTTTCCAGTTTTTCTTTCGGTATGCCTATGCCGGTATCGCAAACAGAAAATTGCAGCGACGTGGTTGTACCATTGTGGGAAAGACATTGCACAGATACAACAATCTCGCCCTGGTCCGTAAACTTGACGGAATTGCCGACCAGATTGGTAAGCACTTGCCGCAGCCGTCCCGCGTCTCCCAGCAGCATTTTGGGAACATCTTGCTCGATGCGCAGAGTTAACTTCAGGCTTTTCTGCGCGACGCGCGACCCAAATGCTTTCATGGTGGCCGCCATCAGCTCGGAGACGTCGAACGGCGCCGGGCTCAGCCTGAACTTTCCTGCCTCAATCTTCGAATAATCCAGCAGATCGTTGATCACTACCAGCAGGGCGTCCCCCGAGGCTTTCACCAGCGACAGAAACTCCTTCTGGTCAGGAGTTAAATCAGTAGCCAGAGTAAGCTCGGTCATGCCGATAATCCCATTCATCGGTGTTCTGATCTCATGGCTTACATTGGCCAGGAATTCGCTCTTCGCCCGGCTGGCCGCTTCCGCGGTTTCCCGGGCCGCTTCCAGTTGCTGGTTCACAAGAGCCAGTTCTGCGGTCCGAGCCTCCGCTGCCTGGCGTGAGGTTTCCAACTGTGTATTTGCCGCCCGTAATTCCGTTGTCTGCAACTCCACTTGGCTTGTCAACAAAGCCTTCTGGTGCAAGATTCGCTTTACCCGCCATTTCCAAACTACCCAAACGAGCAGCAGAACAGCGAAAACCATCAGCAGCCGGAACCAGACTGTGTCCCAAAATGGAGGAGCGATGGCTAGCTGTATCTCCGCTGCCGGGCTCCAGTTCCCGCCCGGAATCCGCGCCATCACCTCAAAAACATAACGGCCATGCGGCAGGTTCGTATAGCGCGCCTCACGTTGTTTCGTGTCCGTCCAGGTCTCTTCCAGGTTACGCAGCCGATAGCGAAACTGCACTTCGTCTTCGTGAAGAAAGGTGAGCGCAGCGAACTTGAAGACTCCAGAGCGGTCGGCGTACTGGATGGCCAGCGGATTCATTAGACCAGAGGTTTGGGAATCAAGGATGTTCCAGCGCATGCCCTCTCCGAATTCCACAAAGGTAAGTAAAACGCGCGGCACGCCTTCTGGTCCTGAACTCAAAGCAGGATGAAAGTGAGCAAGCCCGTGGCTGGTGCCGATCCAGATATCGCCGTTCGGTTCAGAGTAAAATCCGTTGGTGTCGCTATCCTCCCATACCAAGCCTTCGGAGTGTCCATAGTGTCGCCACTGGCCGGCGTGATAGGCGTCGACGCCTTGATCTGTTCCAACCCAGACCGAGCCATCTGGGCTCGCGCCCAGAAATAAACTCCAGTTGGAATTCGATCCTTCAGGCTGCCCGAAATGGGCCAACTTTGGATGGTCGTCGTCGCCGTCAAATTCCAAGCGGGTGAGTCCCACAGGCTCTCGATAGTTGAGCCATAATCCGCCATCGGCAGCCTGGGTCAGGCCAAAGGTGGTGTTCAGCTTCAATCCATCGGCAACTCCAAAGCGCCTCCATTGGCCGTTCTTGAAGCGAGCCAAGCCATACGATCCAGGGAACCAAAGCCAGCCGCGCGTATCGAGGATCGGCTGGTAAAAAGTCTCGTGCTCATCGGTGCCCGGCACAGCCACCCGGTCAAAATGGAGCGCGGTGCTACGGGCTGTTATTTCGGTGCTGCGGAAGAGTCCTCCATTGGTCCCAATCCACATCCGATTGTTGGCATCCGCGAGCAGGCCCCAGATGCGGTCAGAAGTGAGTCCGCTTTCGTTCCCATAAGTGGCAATGAGCTTGCCGCCTCGAAAGCGCGAAATGCCGCCAGGATATGCTCCGGCCCATGCATCTCCACTATGATCAATCTCAACCGCCCGAATTTTTTCGCCGCGAAGTCCATCGCGCTCGTGCCATGCATGCCAGGCGCCGGTCTGTGGATCTTTTGCGTTGAGACCCTGGTTCGATCCAGCCCACACGACCCCTTGGTGATCCTTGCGGATCGCCCACATCACATCATTGGAAAGCCCTTCGAATTTCGTCCAGCTTTCCCATTGTTGGTATCCAAGCCACCTCTGGATGCCTACCCCATGAAACGCAATCCACAATGATCCTTCGTGGTCCAGCATTGCTGTGGAGATTGAGTCGGAGGCTAAGCCATTGCCCGAACTGACAAGCCGCCAGCCGTCCTTTTCCGGAATTGCCAGGCCTACATCCGTGGGGACGAAAACCGGGCCACCGGCCATACGCGACAAAGGTCCTGCAGGAAAGCCAGCGGTAGGCAGCCCACGGTCTCGTGCTACCGCTTGTTGCGCGTTGTTCATGAGTTCAAACAGCCGGCTCGCACTGCGGAACCAAAGATTCCCGTCTGAATCCGTGATGATGCTATCCCACCGCTGCGGCGGAAGTTTGTACTCGTTATCAAGATTCGAAACTTTGCCGGAATCGATTCGGCACAAGCTCAAATCGCAACCGAACCATACTCTTCCTTGGGAATCGAGCGTTATACCGTGAGCCGGGTTTCTAGTGATCCACTGAGACTTATAGGAACCATCGTTCGCCGGCTCCACCACAACCAGCCCCTGGGTAGATCCCACATAAATACGGTTTTGCTGGTCGGATGCAAGGCTCCCCGCCCCGACGATTTCGACTACTTCCCCCAAATTGATGGTTTCGAAATGACTGCCTTTACGGCGTACAAGGCCGCGCCGCGTTCCCGCCCACAATGTTCCATCTGCCGATTCGTGCAGCGCCTCTATGTCTTTACTGGGAGATTCTGTCATGGAGGGGAATTGGCGGAAGGACTTGCCGTCATACCAAAACAAGCCATTCTGGGTTGCGACCCAGATGAATCCGGCGCGGTCCTGGAGCATGGCGGTGACCGCTGTGTTGGCCAACCCCTGGTCTCGACCATAGGTCTTGAAACTATAGCGCTGGGTCTGCCCGCATACCCAGACCGCGCTGAGCATCACGAAAACCGCGAATCGCAATGACGCCATAAGTTATAGATAGAACAGAGTCGGGCTTCCTTCTCCACTGACCGGAAAGAAAGTTTAGATTTGCTAATCTTGTGAGCTTTTTCTTTGAAAATCAACAACAATCGCCAGGTCTTCGAAAGCTGAAGTAACAAGACAGCCGTTAGCTTTTAGCTGTTAGCCTTTAGCAAGACCACACCCTTGGGAGAGATCACAGACCCAACTTGGCCCCCTGCAGATTTGTCGAAAGTCCCGCTACATGTTGCAGAATCAAGCTGTTAGCCCATTAGCCGTCAGGTCTTAGCAGGACCAACGCCTTGGGCGGACAGGGACATTCCCCTCGCAGACTTGCCGAAAGTGCCGCTACACGTTGTAAGGCCCAAGAAATTTGTTCTTATCTCTCAAAATATGGAAACTCTAATGATTACGCCTAGAGATTAACGGGCAAAAGTTGGTTCAAAAGTTGGTTTCTACAAACTGCCATTTCTGCAATTGCCTGCAAGTTGCTCATTCTTCATGGAAAACCGCATGAATAAAGGAGATTATCGCTATTTCCGCCCTGTGCGCTGTGTCCGCCCTGTCCGCCCAGTACAACTAATTTCTGCATTTTATGGACAGGATGGACAGGAACTTATTGGATAACATTTTCCGCAGGTGAGCCGCGACGCTTTCACGAGGGCGTGAGTTGATTCGATCGGAGCCGACATACGCTTTTCCTTCACGGCTACATGGCGAGCCAGCCGGGTGAAACTAAGAGCGTTCTTAACTATCGCCAGGGATTTCCGGCCGTTCCACAAAACCTCTTGCGCCCCGAACCCAGGAGCATTACTAAATCTGCCTCCACAAACTGAGCATCGATAGATAATGGAACTATGGCCCGGTCCTGGAAAAGTACCGTCGCGAACCATCGTACCTGACCCGGGTTTCTTCAGGCTGGGCCGATCAGGCGAGCTGGGAATACCAACATGGATGATGACGGAATAAAGGACCTGTTGAATTGTTATAGACAGCACAGCACTTGTCTCAAGCCCACTATCGATATCTCCGCTTGCAGCTTTCGGCGTAGGTACGACGTCAATGTGATCCCCGAGAGTAACTCCTATGATGACTCAATTTCGAGAGCTGTCGGTCTTGCCGGAAATTGCTTACCTCGACCCTGAGCTGAATGGCAAGGTTGGGTACCTGGAATCGTATTTGCCTCGGGCGAGAGCGTGGGGCCAGATCCACCGACTCGTCACCTCTCCGTGTGTGATGGCTTTGGGGGTATTTATGGTGCTACTAGTCATTGGAATGCAGCTGGCGAATTGATCCGGTTAAAAATCTCGCGGGACGATCAACATGGCCAATTCTAAACTGGATAACAAACCAGCCCCATAGATATTCCCTATACGTATTATTAAAGCAAGTGTATTTCCTATCTGTCGGAATGCCCTATAGTAACAAATATCGTCATGGCATCGATGATCAAGAATCAGGCTGGCAAGCGATCTATCTCAGTTTGCATCATTGAGACAAACCGTTTGGCTGGGGAGTATTTGGGCAGAATCCTGGCGCGAGACGCAACCTTCTCGTTGCGGATCGCCAGAAATGTGTCCGAATTGTCCGATCTGCCTCCTGAGGATCAACCTGGTGTTCTGATCACAACAGAAGAGGGAATGTCGATGCCCATTTCGGAATTTGTAAGTGTCTTAAGGCGGCTCGGGCCTAGCGCGGCAGTTATTTTTGTGGCCAATCCTGAATTCAGCAAAGAAATGCGGGAATCAGGGTTGGAAGGGCGAATTGGTTTTGTTATGTATCGCGATGTAGCCAAAAAGCTTGTTTCAACCGTCAGGAGAGTCGGCCTCGGCTTCGTTAAGCCGGATTCAGCCTCCAGCACTGTTCCTGCGGAGAGAGCGCCGATGCTTGCCATGTCGTCGATGACCCAGCGTGAAGTTCAAGTGCTGGATTTGATTCGCTATCAACTATCCAGCAAGGAAATTGCAAATGTCTTAGATATTGCTGAAGTGACGGTAAAATTTCACCTCTCAAATCTGTTCTCCAAGACAAATGTGAATCGAAGGCGAGATCTCCTGGCCCTCTGTGAGGGAGCGTTCACCACCAGGGCACAGAGGGCAGATGTGTAAATGCTGAGCTAAGGCAAGACCTGGATGGCCTTCAGAGCAACGATTTTGAAGAGCTCGCATCACCCCTGATTGATTACGTTTAGTATTCAAACTAAAGAAGTGCGACGTCGGAAGGTAGTCCAACGAGCGAATATGCAAGATAGAGAAAAGCTATGGAAGAAAGGCGCGCTATTTTCCCCGTGGCATAATTGCCAATTTTGGAGCTACTCTAAAAACCGTGGCCTGCCCCTCACGTAAAGCAGCCTGATTTCGAGAAAAAAAGATTTTCTATGCGATGACCGTCTGAAAAACTAATCATTGGGGCGTCCTACTGGGACTCCTGTGATCGGGGCTAAAGCGGAAGGTTGCGGTCTGCCAGGTTGTTGCGGCACAGCGAATGACGGCTGTTCAGAAAGTGAATTTGCCGTCTGCGCGGGTATT
>DASZFK010000736.1:0-4241 GCA_035939855.1 Candidatus Angelobacter sp. | reverse complement strand
TAGGGGGCACAAAATCCATAGCCGTCGATATACGCATTATCGGTGCGACCCATCACGACCTTGAAAAGGCGGTTGCCGCTAAATCTTTTCGGCATGACCTGTATTTCCGACTGAGGGTTGTGACTTTGACTATGCCGCCTCTGCGAGAGCGTCGGGAAGATATTCCTGCGTTGGCAAAATACCTGGTGCAGCGGTGTTCCCAGCGAACTCGCCGCCGTGTCGACTCCATCGATCCTGAAGCGATGCGCCTGCTGACGAGTTACGCTTGGTTAGGGAACGTGCGGGAACTGGAAAATGTGCTTGAACACGCCTTGGTCATGGGTGAGGAGCCAGTATTGCGGGTCTGCGACTTGCCAGAGACTTTGTTCGAAACCGAGCCCGCTATCAGGGATCATGGCCCTCGCTTTTACCAGGAGTTGAACCAAGCCAAACACCGCATCATCCGCGAAGCCCTCGAGTCCTCAGGCTGGAATTACACCCAAGCTGCAGCTACTTTAGGTATTAATAGAACCTATCTCCATCGCTTGGCACGATCTCTTCAAATTCATCCCACTACGCCGCGCCCATAGAGTGTATCTCTTCAGAGACAGGCCTGTCTCCAAGTGTGCTCGCCTTGGTTTGCCAGCCGATGAGTAACCCATCTGATATCAGCTACTTATGGTATTGACTGAATTGGCAGTTTCATTGCATCTAGCGTGAACACAAAGTTTCTGAAATAGGAAAGGGATTTATGGCAACCAAGACTGTACATAAAGAACTCGCCGCAGTTCTGATTCATCCCGAAAATAGCGAATATCTCGAATATAGGCTCGGGATTCGAGGATCGTCGGCGAATTTTGCGTTGGCAGATGATCAACCACAAACTGCACTTCAAGATACAGATTTTCCTGAGGGCGGAAACGAGCTGGTCTGGCGACTCCAGACAGCAATCGAGGGAGACTCGGTCCGCGTGACTTCAAAAGACACGAATGGGCAGCCGAAGGGAGATTACACAAGACTCGTCTCGCTCAGATTCCTTGCGACCTATGCGATGGCAATGGCATTCGTAACCGCCGTCGGCTACCGTCTCCAGATCAGGCGATTCTCAAACGACAACCGGGAGCTCGAATTAGTGTTTGACGTTGAGTACAAGATGGAAACTCAGGGAGAGAGCGTCAGACAGGATATAGGCGTTCAGCTTGGCGGTGGACAATGACAAACTATCGGCGTGCAATCAGATATGTTCTTCTGCCTGTAGCGTGGGCCTTGCTTTGTTCTTCAGCGCAAGCACAAGGTATCGGCGATTGGCTTGACAAGCGTGTTGAAATGCAGGCAACCGCAACCGCGGGAAAGAAAAAGCCGGCACAAACGGAATCAATCGCAATCGATCGGGGCTCAACAACCTTTGTTGATCAAACTTCGGCTGCCGACGTAATTAGTTCGGCTCTTAACCTCGTCCCACTTGGAGGATCCAGTGCTGACGGTTCAGGTACGGTGAATATAAGCGCCTATGCGATCTATACGCTTGTTTCTCGGCAGGATCCGTTGTTGCCCGATGTCTACAACGGTCACCAGGATTTGCGGCGATTTTCGTTCGTTATTGGACGAGAGGCGCAAAACGATTCTACTGGAAATGCCCAAGCACGAGGGACAATCTACGGTTTCAAGATACTGCTGATCAACACGCGTGATGCGAGCAGCATCAGCAGCGACAAAAAATTCCACGATGAGTTGGGAGCTGTACTCAGGAGCCAAGCAGCCGCGAGAGGTAAAGCAGCCGGCAAACTTAGGATTTTCCTTTTCGAAAAGCTAAACAACGGTCGCTTTCCAGATGAACCCGCGTTCGAAGAGGCAGAGCTAAAAACGGCAGATAAAGTCGAATCGGCTATCAAGAATCTAAGTCACGACGATCAGGTTGAGGTCAGTCGGATTGCAGATACCTACGCGCAAGCGATTAAGACGGCAAATCCCATGCCAATCGTCAAACGCCTGGAGAGGCGCCCTCAGTTCTCTTTTGGCTTCCAGACTATTCAGCGCCCGTCTGGAAGTCCCACTGAGTACCGAGGGCAACTGATATACGATCAGGGCATCACGGACCGGTTGTTCCTCGTTCTGAATGGAACCTTCGATTACTCTAGCACCGAAAAGCTCGGTGGTGACACAAGAGGTGGAAGGGGCGCTCTGGAACTCAAGTACAACATAACTCAAGTGGCTGGTGCCGATCTTCACTCACCCATGCAGTTGGCCCTGAGCGGAGAGGGAGAACGGAAACAGAATAACTGGCTGTACAGAGCACAGCTAAAGCTGGAAATCCCAATAAGCACTGGTATTTCTTTACCGCTATCACTGGGATATGGAAACCGGCCGGATCTGCTGCATCAACAGGAAAAAGACATATTTGGGAAGTTCGGTTTGACTTTTGATATAGGAAAGATTGTAGATGGGCTGCGACAGCGTTGACGACCAGACAATATCATTCTGGAGTCAATGCTGAATAGTGTTTGATAGCGACGCCATGGAAACATGAGGCTCGTCTTGCTTGCGAAGAGGTACACAAAGCGAGCCAATTAGGAGACTCTCAATGAAAACATTACACCTGGGTTCAAACAGCATCTCTATCCTTATGAGATTTATGTTGGTATTTTCGAGTCTAACGGCAGTGTTGGCATTCGCCCAGACGCCAACCCCAACCCCAATTCTGAATAGTGCTTCGGCACCATCTCCTAGCCCGACGCCAACTCCAGCGGTATCAACCACCGGCTCTGCTTCGGGGCAAAAGTCTGACTCGGCGGCAGGAAACACAGTCGTTGCAGGAAATACGGCCATTGAGTATGAGCTTTGTCCCAATAGTAATTCTCCAATCTCAAGAGCTCAGCCCGCCGACAGGGCGCGGGTGATGGGGGCCGTGCGTGCAGATGGTGACCAGACACTCGATGTCGATGTCGTCCTAAAGAGCAAAGACAATCCGAATAGTTATATGCAGAAAGTAGACAGTTGCAAGCAGCCTGGTTATTTCTTTTATGTCCTCGATGTGCCACCAGGCAGCTACGACCTGAGTCTTTCAAGTCTAAAATATGCCAGGGACGGAGTACCGGGGGTTACGCTCACCAAGAACCAAGTATGGCAGCGTGATTTTTCACTGCGGCAAGAAGCATCTGTGCGTGGCTGGTATCTTATTCCGCTGCCGATTTTGTTTCTGGTCAGTATTTGGGTTATTCGCTGGAACAATATCGCGAAGCCGAGCCGGCTCGACCTCGATGCAAAGCTGAACGACTTGAAGGTGCGGCTCCAGAACACACAGTGGCGCGACGAACTCGGGGCAGCCCAAACTACGTTGCACAAGGCGAATGGCTGGGACTGGTTGTTTTGGACTCGCGGCCAGGAAATTGCCGGATGGAAAATAGTCCATCAGGCCGAGTTGTTTGCCCTGCAAACCTGCGCCCCGGAACAGGTTGACGCCCGGTTGCTGACCGCCCAACAGCAACTTCTTGAAAGCGACAAATCTAGCGCCAAGGCGCTGGCCGCCCGGGTCAATGCGGCTCTTAACTCCACGCCTCCTCCCAGCGATCCTGCGAAGAAATGCCTGCTCATCGAGGCCATGCGCTATATTTGGGACACAACCGATACAGATTTTTCGGCGTTCACAAGCTGGCAGAACAAGGCATTCTGGCTGACCTTGGTAGGTATTATTCTCGTGATGACCATAGCAGCGATGGAACGTCATTATTCGTTGTTTGTGGCAGGAGCCGTGGGTGGATTCCTGAGCCGCCTGATGCGACAACTCAAACGCGCCGATGTCCCGACTGATTATGGTGCTTCCTGGTCAACCTTGTTCCTGAGTCCCGTCGCCGGAGCAATGTGTGGGTGGTTCGGAGTGACACTGATTATGCTGTTGGCCGCGTTTGGCGTCTTAGGGGGGCCCTTGACGGCCATTCATTGGGACGAAGGCAACGTTGCGCCTGTGATCGCGGCAGCGTTCCTGCTGGGATTCTCTGAGAGATTCTTTGATAAGGTTGTTTCCAAATTGGAAGAGAATATCGACAAAAAAGAGGAAGCGAAAAAAGCAAATTCAGGTACAATTCCGCTGACGCCTACCGCTCCCAATCCACTGCCAGGGGGCGTCGGCACGCGATAACCCAAGCTATCAAAATTGGCAAAGATTGAATGACAGTTCGTGCCAATGGCAGAAATTGCTTCATCATGCAGCTTAGGGGAGGAAGTTTCCGGGAGTTACGAAGATCATATGCCGCTAATTGACGAAG
>DASZFK010000735.1:0-7674 GCA_035939855.1 Candidatus Angelobacter sp. | reverse complement strand
CTACCCGTGGAATGCACTCGGCAACCTACTACAGTATCATCTCAACCGGTACGAAGAAGCGGAGCAAGCCTATCGTCGAGCGATCGAATTAAATTTCCAATTCACCTACTCGTGGAGCAATCTCGGCAGATTACTGGAGTTGCACTTCGACCGCGCTCGGGAAGCTGGGGAAGCATATCTCCGCGCCTTTGAAATCGATACGACACGCCTGTCGGACCTAACCAGCTTCGTAGGGATTTGTGCACGCCTTGCAGAATCTCCTGACGAACTTCCTTGTCTGCTGACTATGTTGCAGAAGGCCCACGAACTCGCACCAGATCACCGCGAGATCCAATTCCTGCTAGCACAAGTTCTGACGCTGACTGGAAAGTGGGCAGAAGCCAGTCAACTGCTGAGGCAACTCGCCACCAATGAATTGGCGTTCTTCTCCACTGGCTTTTTCCGCGTAGTTGTCAAGAAGGATCATATTGAAGAGGCGATTGCCGTACTCGAACAGACCGGGGCAAACGAACGTTGGTGGCCACTTTACGAATCCATGCAAGCAGCAAATGCTGGAACGCCGTACTACCTTCGCACCGTCGCCCCAGAAGTGCGGACGGTGGCGGAGCAAATTCTGCGGCAGATCAATCCGGAACTCTTTACTGCCGGAGGACGGGATCACTGAGGTTCATTTCAAAATCTATATCGAACCACGATCTGCGCCTTTCGCATCGATCCTACTGAGATCACCTGTCCGAAAGTCGGCGAACCCAGCGTCGTATCGATGGACGAGAAACGCGCATGATTAAAAACATTGGTGGCGGCGATGCGCAGCTCCAAACTTTGCATCTCTTTAACTTGAATGGATTTTGAAAATGCCATGTCAACATCAACTGTATGCGGCCCAATGATAATGTTGCGTCCGGCATCGCCAAAAAGCCCTCCCGGATTGGTGAAGGCTGCAGTGTTGAACCAGTGCAGAATGCTGGGATCGCTCGACTGAATCGGTTGGCCGGGAACGATATCGGGCCGATGAGCGCCGGTTATTCCACGCCGGATGTCGGCGGCGTTTCCAAAAATGCGCGGTGAAAACGGAAAGCCGGAGGCCACGCTCAGATTCCCACTGAACGAGAAGCCGCCAAAAGCCTTGGCCATCCAGCTTCCATTGTTCAGCCACTTCCGGTCTTTGCCCAGGGGCAGGTCGTAAGAATAGTCTGCGGTGAGGCGGTGGCGCTGATCGAAGCTCGAAAGCCCACGCTCAGCCGCCAGGTCACGATCATTCTGCGCGACTACCACGGCGCCTCCCCCAATAGAGGAAGCATTGTCAATCGACTTTGAATAGGTGTACGTACCGCCCATCGAAAGCCCATGGCGCATTCGCTTACGCACTCGAAGAGTGCCGGAGTGCAGTATGGAAGAACCATCGGATGACTCGAACAAAAATGGCTGCGCGTCGGCGATGGGCTGCCCGTTGGCATCAAGGCTGGGAGCACGCACCATATCGAGGTGAGAGCCTTTTGAACCTGTATACCCGATGTTGATAACCAGGTCTGACTTTACTTCCTGCTGAATGTTCAGGTTCCATGACTGCACATAAGCGAGCCGGTAATTACGGTCCACAGCAAAACTATTGGTAATAGCGGAGTTGTTAATGGGAAAACCATTCTGCAAGGTCAGCGCCGTAGGGCTGGTTGCCGGATTCGTTTCCGTGAAGGCAAACGGAGGCTGGAAACCTAGCTGCGTCGCCAGCGTGGCGTACTGGCCCAGGTTGTAGTTCACGCCATAACCCGCGCGCACCACGGTTTTCGACCATGGTTTCCAGGCGATACCCAGGCGCGGAGCAAAATTGTTGCGATCGGGATTGATTACGCCATCAGAGAACTTCCCGGTGAAGGGGCCGGTTTGACCAGCCTGTACTGGGGCAACCGCAGAGAATCCGGGTGCAACATCAAGATTGACCAGCTTATTGTTCGCCTCGGTAAAAGGCGCGATGTACTCGTAACGCAAGCCCAGGTTCAGAGTGAGATTCTTGGTGGCGCGCCAGTTGTCTTGCACATAAAGGTTGAAAGCGTTGGAGCGGAAATGGTAGTTCTCAGCGCCGAACTGGATCGAGGTCTCCTGCGCAAAACCGAGCAAGAAATCTGCCAAAGGCAAGCCGTTGTGAAACTTTCCATCGGAACCAATTCCACCGGTGGAGAATCCGGTGAAAACAAAACTCCCGCGAGCATTTGATGCGTTGCTCAAATCAATGAGTTGATGGCGGAAATCGCCACCCCAACTCCAACCATGCTTGCCGTGCGTCCAGGTCACCGAGTCGCTGATCGTATAGTTTTGGTCATTACGAAAGAGTGGAGTTAAGTCCTGCAGGCTGCTGAATTCGGGAGCAAGGTTGATGCTGGGTAAACCGAAATCCGCCGGCAACGGAGAGACGCCGGCAATACCCAACTGACCTTCAATATTGTTTTGGTTCGTGAAATGATTGAGCCGGTTGTTTCCGCTGTGGTTCCAGTTAAAGCGCAGCGAATTCAGAAAGACACCTTTGTTGAGGCTGTAGCCAAAATTGGCGTTGTAGTTGTGGACCGACTGCTGGCCGCCAAGTCCGGGAAAGGGATTGAGCAGACTGTTGCGAATGTTGTTGTAGCTGAATCCGCCATTGATGCTCTGGGACCAATGTGATTTTTGCTTCGGCTTATTGCTGCCATTCTGGTCCTGTTGCTGCTGTTGTTGTTGCTGTTGTCTTTGTTGTCGTCCGCGCCCGCCTCCACCCCCGCGACCGCCAAACGCTCCAAACATGCCTACTGGATCGGAACCAAAGCTGTGATTGAAACGGAGGGCTATGGTATCGGTATTGGTGGGATTAGCCGAGACGAAATGAAAATTCTGGCTCGTCCCAGGGAGGTTCGGTAGAGGAATGAATTGCAGAAGCCCAGCCGCGGTAGGATTGATGGCCGGAATCATGTTATTTGCGAACTGCGTATGAGTGCTGGGATTGAAGATAGCTACCGGGGACTGGGAAAAATCTCCTGAACGTTCCGCGAGCGTCGGGACCGTAGAAAAGATGTCGTAGGGGTTGGTGGCACGAGTTCCAGTATAGGAACCGAAGAGAAATGTTTTGGTTCCACCATGGGACAGATGAGGAATATTGAGCGGGCCGCCGATGGTGGCGCCAAAACGGTTTTGCGAATAGCTGGCCTTTTCTGCCGGATCACCTGTCAGGGAATAGGGCCGCGCATCGAGTGCGGACCCACCGTAGTTGTAGAAAATCGAACCGTGCGGCTTGTTGACGTTGAAATTGCGAAAGCCCCGTCCTCCGCCGAAACCGCCCGGACCGCCAAAGCCACCGCCGAATCCGCCTGGGCCACCGCCCATCATGACCATCATCGGACCACCACCGCCCTGGAAGTTGCCTCCTCGTCCGGCTTGGTCACGCATTTCCGCGATCCTGTCTTGCATTTCACCGGGATCGAATGTGGGTTGCTCACTCCGTCCCATAGCTCCAGAGACTGCGACCGATTCCGTATTGCCTTCCGCTGCTAGTCCAGCATTGGGAAGCCCTGTATTGGCAAGCGATGCGGAATCCTGAGGAGAACCGCCTGCCGGCGTTCCGGTTCCATCTCCGCCAATTCCCGCAGCCAACGACAACCGCTGCATTCCGAGTCCGGCGATGGCATTGGCAAGCTGGTTGCCCTGATCGCCTGCCTGCTGTTGTTGCGCATCTCTCTGCGCGCGGGAGAGCAGCACCATCGCCAGATCGGCGTGTCCATTGCGATTTTCGGCGGTGATAAGAATTTCCTGGGTGACAGGAGCGAAGGCGAAAAACTCTGCTCGCACGACATAACGTCCCCTGCTGGCGACCTCAAGTTTGAAGCTGCCATCCACATCGGTTGAGGTCACATATTTCTTGCCGGTGAGCGTGTTGGCTGCGCTTACGGTAACTCCAGGAAGAGGCACGTTGCCGGACTTCACCAACCCCGTAATCACGCCGAAAGGAGCGGCTTCTTGCGCCCACATCGATGCACTGATAAAAATTACGCCGAGCAGGCAGCACAAAATCAGGTCAACCGGTTTCCGGGCGCGATCTTGATCGGTAAGCTGCTCATCTAACGAATTTTGGACATCTTCCACGAGATTAATTCTGCCTCAACTTTTTACAATGGATGCGAATCATGGATGGTCCTGCTTTGGTTTTTGATCACCCGATGATCCGGTCCCCCGATCACCCGATTGCCTACCACCCATCATTCGCGGGCGTCCGGCACGCAACTCCTTGGCGACGAAAACATTGTCTTTCAATTCACCGGGACCGGCAACGAAATCTCCAACTTTGATGTCTGCCAGGGTGATGCTCTCTGCGCCCTTTTTGAACGACGTGTTTTCATCCACTTCAATATCCTGGTTTTGGCCATCAGGACGGGCAATCGTGAGCTTGGTTTCGTTGATGGCTTTCACCTCGCCGGCAATGAACTTCTTGCCCATATCTTCGCGGTTGAACTGCCGGCCACCACCCATGCCTCCTTGCTGGAAACGTTGCGCCATCTCGGGAGATACGATGCCGACCATGCTGGCTTCAACGGTATTGCCATTGATCTGGCCGCGGACAAACACCACATCGTCAACCTTGATCTCTTCCAGTTTGATGGGCTGTCGCTGTTTGTTGATGCGCGTATTGGCGCCAATCTTGACCGTGATTGGATCACCGCCATTGAGCGGAGCCACAGTCAGGAAGTCCTTGTTGACTGACGTAACTTTCCCAGCCACCATTTCGCCTGGAGACCGATTTTCGCCGAGAGGCCGATTATTGCTGCCGCCTTGCGTTTCTGCCTGAGGAAAAGCCAGCGCAACGCTGCAAACCACAAGGACTGATATATAAAGGATGCTTTTCATCTTTATTCCTCCGAGGAAGATCGCTCATTCAGTATAAGTGCGGCCCATTGGCTCTCCTGTAAAGAACCATTAAGCCGTTACAATACTGCTGCACAATCTTGTGCTTGAGGAGATTGAAATGCGATCCAGGTTCCGAATCATCCCCATCGTTGTGCGATTGAGTTTGCTATTGCTGCTGGTTCTGGCGTCCGCAGCGTTAAAAGAGACGCCGTCAAGCGAATCAGTTCAGGATCTGTGGACACGTTACAACGCAGCGGTCGTAGACTCGGCCGTCTATCGGCATGAGAATCTTCGTCGCCTGTATCCATTGAAATACTATGGGACCACGACGGCCACAAACGTTGTCACTCTTACTGGCTACGATTATCCGCTAGGCCAGCAGACATTGAGTCGTTATATATGGGTGACGCCAGTTCCGGAAGTGCAGCAGAAGTGCCAGAAGTTTCCGAGCGACGAATTGGAGCTGAGCCTGCGTGAGCTGCTGGGCTTGCAGCCGGACGCAAAGATCGGAAACTTCGTGGCCATGTCAGTAAGAGCAGGTGACCTCTTCAGGCCATCGCCCAATCCGGTCACTACGTCGGAATCACTTTGCAGCAATCCTGATAGCGACACCACCTGCGGAGAGTTGTTTCCCGACTGGGTCAGCAACGATCACAAAAGCTGGATCGCCAACCAGATGCTGACCTCGTACCTTGTATCGGACACGCACAACGGCGCATACAGCTATCCGTGGACTCGACTGGGCTATACCTACAATTGGAAAAAGGGAGCAGACCGGTATGGAGCGTCAGAGTACGTGATTCGTCCCGGATCGATCATTACGGTCACCAGCAAGACACCGTATCAACAATATTGCAGCGCGAAGTGATCAAAATCAGGACGGATCTTGCGATTCTAAATCCGGCTGGAAGCTGGCAGCCAGACCCTGTCCCGAGGTGTCAGCCGAAGGAAGCCACGAGCTAACCATCAATGGCCATTGGCATAAGCTGCAATCTGGGCGAGTATCTGGTCAAGTTCCGCACGGTCGAGCAATCGACCATTGAGAATAACGGCTGCAATCTTGCGCGTGTTTCTGATGTCTTCCAATGGATTGGCGTCGAGCAGCACCAGGTTGGCGAGCTTTCCCTTTTCAACCGTCCCCATCTCGCTTTGTAATCCGAGAAATTTGGCTGGATTCACGGTGGCGGTTTGCAGCGCCTCCAAAGGTGTGAATCCGGCTTGTACAAAACATTCCAGCTCGGTATGCAAGCTGAAGCCAGGCAACACTGCGACTGCCGCGGCGGTGTCTGTGCCTGCCAGGATGGGTACCCCCGCTTTCCGCATGGCATTTACAATCTCAAACTCTTTCTGGACAAATCTTCGTCTCACAGAAACTTCATCGGTATCCAGCTCAGCCAGGATTCCTTTGGTGAATGAAGGCCACGATTTGTGCTGCCAGGAAGCGGGCGCGTACTTCAGGTCGGCATTGTGGCTGTAGTCGATGTCGTCGATCAACCATTGTCCACGCTCCCAAACGAGGGTGGGTACAAGCCATGTATGGCTGCGCGCCATCCGCGAGATCAAGGCAGCGGCCAGCGTGTCGGTGTAAGTATCAAGGTAACGCTTAGGCCCCTTGCGGCTGCCTTGAATGAAACTGTCTTCAGCCGTGGACGCGCCTTCGAAGATGCCGGTCAGGTGCTCGATGCTCTTCTGCCCGGCATCGATCGACTCCGTCGCTCGTATGGAATCCGGCACGTGGCCGACGAAAGTGATGCCCAACTTCTTCGCTTCATCGGCGACCGCAAAATAACCGTCGCGTGTGATGAACGATTGCACCTTGATAAAATCAACGCCTTTTGCCTTGAGATCATCGACTGCCTTGCGACCCTCTTGAGCAGTCGCAATCGAAATCGAACTCGGAAAGCGCGACTTGGGGCCATCCAGCATGGGGCCGGCGATGATCATGCGCGGTCCCAAAATGGCGCCGGCAGAAATCTGGGAACGCCACTGCAGCAAGGTATCGAGATCACCCCCCATGTCGCGAATGCCGGTAATCCCGTTGGCAACAAACAGGGGAAGTGATACGTCCTTGCCACCAGGAATCCAATCGCCAAAGATGGTATGTACATGCATATCCCACAAGCCCGGAATCAGAAATTTGTTTCGGGCGTCCACAATTTTCGTGTTCATAGGAAACGCGTGCTTCGCCGTCTTGCTGATGCCTACAATTCGGCCATCTTTAATAATCACCGTCATGCCAGGCCGGACAGGCGAGCCAGTAACATCGACAACGCTAACATTGATAATCGCAAGCGATGGCCGGTCAGAACCTGGCTGTGCCCAAGTCAAAACTGCAAGAGCAATAAGAGTTATGAGTAGAAGAAGTCTTTGCACATTGCGCTCCGTATCAGCGCGAGCCAGTATACACAGATCGCAGAAATTGCCATAAATGCCAGAATTGCCATAATTGAAAAAAACAAAATCAGGCGCTGATTGCAGAGATCTTGCTCAGGGCAAGCTGGTCGCTACGCACAAGCAGAGGCGGTTGTACGCAGGTTGGCGTCGGCACCTGATAAAATCATTAAATCAACCGCATGAATCGGAGAGATGGCCGAGTGGTTGAAGGCACCTGCCTCGAAAGCAGGCATACCTTTACGGGTATCGGGGGTTCGAATCCCTCCCTCTCCGCCAGCGTTGCCGCTCGCTGTTCGATTGCAGAAATTCTTCGCTTGATTCTCAAGAGCAGGTCCTTCGACGGGGCTCAGGGTTTCTCCGGCGGGCTAATGCGCACCGCATGACCCAACACAATTCATTCGCACCCAATTGAGTCGT
>DASZFK010000734.1:0-23091 GCA_035939855.1 Candidatus Angelobacter sp. | reverse complement strand
CCACAATTTCTGTCGCTATGTTTGATTGGGACATGTGTCCCTCCTTTCATCGGAACCGGGGCGATCCCGGTGGTTTTTATTAGCTGAATGGTTAGTCCGTTGAATTGTGAAAACCTTTACCTCGCGGTAGAAAAATTCGTGTGCGATCACTCTGCGCTTTTTCTTGCTCACTTTTGACTTTCACCAACTCTCTTCTTTCGGCAGTTTTCCGATAGAGCAGGAAATAATTTCGAACCCATGTAAAGAATTTTCCGCAATGAACGGACTTACTCAGGCAGAAGAGAGCCTTTCCAACGAAAGGTCAGGAAATTCGAAATCGCCTGATGGGCCGAGCATCTATTTGTGCTTGTGATGATCGTCACACCCATCGTGAACGTAACCAAGAGGTATTTGTAGCCTTGCTTATCGAACGCACCGCCCCTATGATAGGCGGCATGTCCATGCCGGAAGATGCCAGCGAAAGTGTCATCCGGCAACTCATGGAAGGCCGTTTTTCGGAAGAAAAATTCCGCTGTTTGTTTGAGAAATACCACCACGCAGTCTCGTCGTTTTTCTTCCGCAAGGGTTTCTGCACTGAAGATCGCCGTGATCTTTGCCTCGAGGTGTTTGTCGCCGTCCATCAGGGCATTACGAATCTGCGTAGTGAAGACTCCTTTCTTCCCTGGTTGTTCGCCATTGCCAATCATGTCGCTCTTCGCCATTGGGAGCGGGAAAGAGCCCGGCCCAGATTGCAATTCGCTTTTTCCGATTCTGACGCAGAGACAAGCGAACAGAGCGATACCATCATCGACAGATTAGCGGCGTCCGATCCTGACCCGGAACACCGGATGCTAGAACTGGAAAAGGTCCGGAGAGTAGAGAAAACATTGGAAGAACTGCCTGGGAAGATGAGAATGTGTTTGAAATACCGATATTACGATGGGATGACCAACATCGAGATCGCGGAGAAGCTGGGCATCAGTGAAAGTACTGTGGCGGTTCACATCCATCGCGGCATTGAATCGCTCCGGCTTCGCCTGGATCAGTATTTTGAAAAGCAGCCGTTCGCGGGGAACTTCTAAAGATGGAAGAGCGCGAACTTCGTCGTCACCTTCTGGAGGCGTTTCGAAATATGGACCACGAAACACGGCACATCTCCTTCGAAGAGCTTGCCGCGCTGGCATCTGGAAAGCTCTCCGTCCGGCGCTCCGAAGAGATTGAGGGCCATCTTGCCGGATGCGCGCTGTGCCGCCAACAGCTTCAGGAGTATGAGCAGTTTGTGACCGACGCCCAAACTCCCGCCTCGAATGACCTGACGGATGAATGGAAAGAGCTGCAACGGCGCCTGCGACCCAAAAAAGTCATCACCATGCAGAGGTGGCTTCCTGCGACTGCTGCGGCGATAATCCTGGTCGCGGGTTTATCGTGGAGTGCGCTCGACCGGATACGGAATCGTCCACAACGGTGGCTGGCCCAGGCCTATCACGAGCGACGAACTTCCGATTTGCGCCCGGCGGAAGCAGCGCATGCTTCCGTAAGCGCTCAAAAGGGAGAAGGATCGGCTTTCAATCGTCCCCTAGCTATAGCTCACGCGCTGCTGCTAGATGAACTCGACAAGAATCCATCCGATCCTAAGTTGCTTCGCCTTCGCGCTGAGGCGGAAATGATGGAGAGCAAAGCCAACGATGCCGTTCAATCGCTGGAACAGGCTTTGAACCTGCGCGCCAACGATCCCGACATTCTGGCCGATCTGGGAACAGCCTACGCATTACGAGGAGACCTCGAACACCGAAAAGATGATTACATCACTGCCTCTGACTACCTGGGGCGGTCTCTCCGTCTGCGGCCTCAGGCTCCGCGGGCGATGTTCAATCTGGCTTTGGTTTTCGAAAGAATTATGCTTTACGATCAAGCCATCAAGGCTTGGCAAGACTATTTGAAAGTTGGCGAAGCTGATGGCGGCTGGAGCAAAGAGGCCAAGGAGCGCCTCGACGATCTCCAGGAACAGATCAAGGCGCGCCAGAAGAAGCTGGGTGAGATTCGGAAAGGTCCGGAAAATTTTGTTGCGATGCCGGCCACCAGCCGCTTTGAGAATGCCGAAGCCTATCTGAGCGATCACGCAGTGCCATGGCTGGCGGGCTTTGATTCTGACGAAACTAAGCGTCAAGCGGTTAAGATGCTGGCCGACGCCCTGAAACAACACAGTGATTTCTGGCTGGCCGACGTTCTGGCTTCCGGCATGGGCCCCGGAATGATAGCAGGGTTTAAGAAGCTGGAAGATGCCGATCCTCCGAAAGACATTGAGGCGAGGCTTGCGGATGCTCGCCAGGCAATCCACATCTTTTTGCGCGCCCATAGTGCCGCTGGGGTTTTACGCGCTCGTTTCTCAGAGTTGGTCTTCCTGCACAATTTGTTCCGTACCCCGGAGTGTCTTGCGGCTGCAGCCGCTCTCCGGAGCGATCTTCAGTCCCATGAATATGCGCGCATGAGAGCGCGCGTAGAGATCGAATACAGTATCTGCGCCATGCGTGCTGCCAAGCTCGACGAAGCCGAAAGTTCACTGCGGCAAGCCATGGAGATCAGCGCCCTGGCTGGATTTGGCATTACGGAGTTAGAGGCGGGCAACAGGTATCTTTCCATAGCCGGGCATGTAGGATTGCGCTCCGAGATATTCAATCGTGCACAGAAATTGCTGGATACCTTCTGGTCCAGACCATACGAGTTTTATCTTTTTTATCAGGTTGTCGATGACTTGCGTGAGTTGGCGGGCCGGGCTGACCAACCAGATGCAGCTTTGTTTCTGGCGCGCAGTGCGGAGTGGGCCGCTCACGAACAGGCTGATCCACAATACGAAGGGCCGGCACTCGCGAACCTTGCAGTCGCCGCGGAGACGATCGGCCAAGATGCCGAAGCCAGGGAAAACCTGAAACTGAGCGATCGGATGTTGATTCCCGCTGCCTACCAAGTAGGACCAGGAACGGATTTGGCGACGGTAGAACTGGAACGCGGTGAGATCGACAACGCGCTCCAGCGGCTGGAAAAACTAGATGATAAGCTGAAGCTTGCAACTTCAGCCGAGACCGTAAGCTACTATTCTGCGCTGGGTGAGGCTTACCGAAAGAAAGGATTGCTTCCGAAAGCAAGGAATGCCTTTCTACAAAGCATCGATCTGGCCAAGCAACGCCTGGCATCCAAAGCCGGTGAGCGTGCGGGGGTTCTGAAATCCATCGAAGACAGTTACCGGAGACTGGTGGCCGTTACCCTGGCGCATCCTGGCGGCGAGCTGGACGCACTGCGCATCTGGCAGGAATATCAGGCGCTCGATGCAAGAATCGACGCGGAGAGCATCCATCGCTCGAATGATCCCGTGCTCTCCTATATCGAGTTGCCGGATGGATTTGCAGCCTGGCTCCTACAAGGAAACCAGGTCAAATTTAACCGCTTGGCTGCCAAACCGGACGCACGCGAGATTGCTACTCGCTTTCCAAGACTATGCAGCGATCCTCAAAGCAATTGGCAGGACCTGCGGAGGGACGCGCAGCAACTCTATGCGTGGATGATAGGCCCCTTCGAGCAACAATTGAACCAGCCGGCCAACAATCAAAACCAGCCACGCCAACTGATTGTAGAGCTTGACGGAGCGCTTGCCGGAATTCCAATGCAGGCGCTGATGAGCGCGGATGGAAAATACCTGGGCGATCAGTTCTTCATTTTGAATTCCGTTGGCCTCAGAGCTAGAGAACTTCGCCAGGAGACATTCAGCCGTGATACGCGTGCCTTGGTGATAGCCAACCCAGCGCTAGGCGCAAGCGCCGATCAATTTTCGCCGCTGCCCGACAGTTTGAAAGAAGCAGACGCAGTTCAGAACGCTTTCTCCGTAAAACCTCTACTGCTCGAAGGCCGCGGCGCGACCATCACGGCCTTGCAAGACCGGCTTCCCACGGTCGAGCTTGTTCACTTCAGTGGCCACGGATACGTGAATGGAGAGAACGGAGCATTGTTGTTTGCAGCCACGGATACAACGTCTCCCTACAATGCATTGCGTTCCAGCGAAGTCGCGCGCCAGGACTGGTCCAGGATCCGTCTGGTCGTCCTTTCAGCCTGTTCTGCCGCCGCTGGTGAAACTCGCGGACCTCACAACCCTGACAGCCTCGTCCGCGCACTCATCAGCGCAGGACCTCCACGTGTGGTGGCGGCGCTCTGGAATGTCGATTCAGGCGCGACCCTAGAGTTGATGAGAGAGTTTTACAAATCTCTGGGACAAGGAAAGACTCCGGACCAGGCGTTGCACGCCGCTCAGCAGAAGATTCGACTGGGCAGCCAGGGACATGCTTATTACTGGGCTGGTCTTCAGTTGTATGGGACAAGGTAGTTTGATAGGAGAGAAAATGTCCAATTACGTTTATGTATTCTTGCACGGCTTGTTCGTAGTGAACGAGAATCCCCAGCTTCCACAGAAAAACCCGCTGGCGGCAGGCGCGGACTACCTTCAAGTAGTGTTGCCCGAGGTTTCCGGCCATGTCTACAGAGCGGGGGGCTGGCTTGCCGAAAGCGAGATTGCTTCAGGGAAGGAGATTTATTTGCTCGGGGTTACACCGGCTCATGCGACTTTTAAATCCACGATTGATCTGTCACAAGCCTCGCAGTCGCCGACTTCTCTGAACTCCAACTCCACAAATAAACCTGCGACTTTGTGGCTTTACAAGCCCGACCAAATCCTTGACCTGCTGCATGCAAGTGTCGATATCACGGTAAATCCGGCTGATTATGTAGTTCAAACCAATGATCAAAAGCAACGCTTTCCCGATATAGCCACAGTCCAGGTACTTATCTACCAATATGACAATGAAAATGACGTCAGGCTTGATGGTCATACGTGGGAGCCGTGTTCCACTGAAGGCGCGATCAGCCTTCACATCATCTCCACTTCACCTGAACCAGAGGGCGAGGCACACGAACGTGAGACCGATAAGGCTCTGAAAGACCTGCTCACCCCTTATCATGGCCTGACGTTTAAGAAAGATCCTCGACCGCTGGTCGCATCATGGATCGATCCCCCTGACAATCCTAAGCATATGAACGACCCACGTCATAATTTTGGTGATTACAGCCCGCTCACCGTGCAAGAAGACTATTTCGTTGACTCGAATTTCAACTATGCCTTCCTTCATGCCGAGTTGGAGCACCTCACTTTAAGGAATGCCAGGCTAGGGCGGTTGGGCCGTCTCAAACAACAGCGGAAAAATATCGAGAGCGTATGGAGCGATCCCGATCCTCTGGCTGACCGGGCTTCTAACTGCGCCACTATAAAGACTAGTTGAGGAGAGCGACGAATATGCCTGAGAACCCCAACAACGAGCCTATGCCACCTGCAAAAAAACCAGTGGGAGCAAATGCACCTTCAAAACCATTGAAAGAATCCCTTAGCGAGTTTCTGATAGGCAGCTTCAAGGAGCAGAACCATTGGATCCATGCGATTGCCGTTGGTTTCTTGCAGGAAGGGCCCGGAGTCGTTCGGGTCAAGGGACAGTATGCATCTGCACATAGCGAGCAAAGGCCTGAGCCGATTGTCTTTGTAGATCGCGCAGCGCCGAAATGTGTCGTGAGAGAGATCGATTGCACGATTGGAAGACTTGTACCCTCATTTTTCCGTCTGAGTACGAGCCGCTTTGTGGGGCTGGCCAATCCTGGAGATTCGATTAGTCCTCTGGATCCTTCCGAGTTTGACGCATCCCCATTTAACGTATCCCCATTCAGCGCAGGCACCTTGGGGGCGGTTGTGCAGGTTGGGGGGACTGGAGGTCAACAATATCTCCTTGGCTCGAATCACGTCCTAGCTTATAACGGCAGGGTTCAGACCCATGAGGATATTGTTACTCCTGGCCGGCTGGAGGACATAACCGGTGGTTCCAAAATTGGTTCGAGCTTTTGCTTTGTCCCGCTGGATCATACTACGACCAACAGTGTCGACTGCGCGTTAGCGCAGCTTCAAAGCCCAGTTCCGACTCAACCCATGACCTCCGTCAAGCCTATACCGTTCGGGACTTCCATCAGCAACAACCCTCTTCTGGTGTCTTCCCCAATCAAGAAGTTTGGACGCACAACGCAATCTACAGCCGCGACCTTGAATATCTATTCTTGGCAGGGATCGATCGATTTCAGCTTTGGAACGTTTGATTTCGATGACATGCTAGCGGCGTACACCCAGCACAATGTCTTCGCGGCTCCCGGAGATTCTGGCGCACTCGCCTTTGATCCATCTGCAACCACGCGCCAGGGTGTGGGATTGGTTACGGCTAGGGCTTATAGTTTCGACCCATCGAATCAACGGTTCGTCTCTTACATCATCGTGATGTGCCGATTAGATAACGTTGCGGATGCGCTGGCCAGCGCGATCAACAACGCCAACAACGGCGCTACGAGTTTCAACGGGAATGATCTTGAGTTTTATTTTCTTCCCAACCGGGTCAAGTGAAAACGGCATTATTCCACTGTGCCTTGGGAGTATACTTTCCGTGCTTCAGTTTTGTCGCGCATGGGGAGGGCCTCCATGGAAAGCTACGATTACATCATTATCGGCGCTGGTTCGGCGGGTTGTGTCATGGCGAACCGCCTTTCGGAAGATCCCGCAGTCAGAGTCCTGGTATTAGAAGCCGGAGGCCCGGATACCCCGCGCGACATCCACATGCCGATCGCCTTTGGGAAGCTTTTTCAGACAGCCTGTGATTGGAACCTTCATACCGAACCTGAGCCGTTTGTCTCAGACCGCAGCCTTTATTGGCCTCGCGGGAAAATGCTCGGTGGAAGCAGTTCCATGAATGCCATGATCTATATCCGGGGCAACCACAAAGATTACGATCAGTGGCGCGATCTGGGAAATCCTGGGTGGGGATTCACAGATGTTTTGCCTTACTTCAAGAAGGCCCAAAATCAGGAGCGCGGTCCTTCTGAATATCACGGAGTGAGCGGCCCGCTGAATGTGGCCGACCAGCGCTCACCCAATCCGCTCTCTGAAGTTTTCATCGAAGCTGCGCAGGAAGCCGGCTTTTCTCGCAATCCCGATTTCAACGGAGCCTCCCAGGAAGGATTCGGGCTTTATCAGGTGACACAGAGAGGAGGCAAGCGATGCAGTGCCGCGGTTGCCTACTTGCATCCGGCGATGTCACGCCCGAACCTTACGGTGCGGACCGCAGTCCAAGTCAACCGAATTCTCTTTGAAGGTCAGCGCGCGCGGGGCGTCAGCTTCGTGGACAAAGGCCAGGCGGTGCAAGCCCATGCCGATCGCGAGGTGATCCTCTCCGCGGGAGCGATTGGGTCGCCACAGTTGCTGATGCTCTCGGGTGTTGGACCTGCCAGCCAGCTTCGAAAATTTGATGTGCCTGTGGTTTGCGATTTGCCTGGAGTGGGTGAGAACCTGCAAGACCATCCTGTAGTCCCGGTAGCATTTGAATGTACGCAGCCGGTGAGCCTGGCCTCTGCCGAGACCCTTGTCAACCTGTTTCGCTTTCTTCTGTTCAAGCAGGGGCCGCTTACCTCCAACGTGGGTGAGGGCGGCGGATTCATCAAGACATCGCTGGCGGGGGCAACGCCCGACGTCCAGTTCCATTTTGGTCCTGCATATTTCATCAACCATGGCCTCACGCCCATTGAAGGCCACGGTTTCACCTCTGGGCCGACACTGATTCGTCCTCGCAGCGTGGGCCGTATTCAATTGCGCTCCACCAATCCGGTGGATCCGCCCCGAATCTTTGCCAATTACTATTCCGACCAACGCGACCTCGATGTGATGGTCGAAGGCATCAAAATCACCCGCATGATTTTCCATGCCAAAGCTTTCGAAAAATTTCGTGGGCGGGAAACCCATCCCGGAGACACCGCACAAACCGATCAGGAGTTGCGTGCCCACGTCTGCAAGATGAGCGAAACTTTGTACCATCCAGTTGGAACCTGCAAGATGGGTGCAAGCAAAGACCCCAACGCTGTGGTTGATTCCGAATTGCGTGTGTTTGGTTTGGAAGGATTACGTGTAATCGACGCCTCGATCATGCCCATCGTTCCCGGAGGCAACACCAATGCGCCTACCATCATGGTTGCCGAGAAGGCCTCTGACTTGATCAGGAAGAGACCGCGAACCGTCAGAAAAGAAGAATCTGTCTTGAGCGGAGCAGCGCGATAGAAGCATTCAGTTGAAATCAAAAATCAATTTCCTTCTTTTCCTGAAGTTCCAGAGCGGTTCGGATAGCCGCCTCGACTTTGCGCAGGCTCGCCTGAGTCAGAAAGCCCAGGGGAGGATATACGGCGAGCGTTTTCTCTACCGTAGTGACTTGGTCGCACTTCACCCATGAATCGTGATCCACTCCCCCTTCGCCACCTTTGATTTTTGGGCGCAGGGAGAATTGTTTATGTTCAACTGTAGAAATTGGAACGATGCATAGATCAAGAGAAAATCTGTTCAGCGCATCAGTGGAGATGACCAGGGCTGGACGTTCTTTGTCCAAAGCAAAGAGACACACGTCCCCCCGTCGTGGGTACCATCCGGGCGGCTTTGTACCTCTCTTCCAGGGCATTTTTCGTTAATCTTCTCTCGCGAGAGATTTGAAAGAAGCAGACTGAAAGGCTCTCCGCGCCGCTCTGGTCTCGGCAGAGTGTTTAAAGAATGACTCTGCTTCAGCATGTAACTGCTGGCGGCGTTCGGCTTCAAGTCCGGCTTTAAGCAGAGAATTCACCCTCTCGCTCGTTGAGCAAACTCCTTTGGTACGTTCGACTTCCTTCAACACATCTTTTTCGAGTGAGAAGCTTTTGGTCGTTCTGTTGGCGGTTGGCATTAGACAAGACCCTTAGATGGAAAATATATTATTATTCCTATTAGAAAAACTGTCAATAAATCTAGTTACTTTCTCACTAGTTCCGGCTAGTAGCTAGTAGCAGTAGCTAGAGGCCAGGCAGTGGTATTCTTAACCAATCGCCCACTCTAGTATGAGGTAACGGATGTCCCTACGCGACCTGGTTTTCGCAACCCGAGTTCTGCGAAAGAGTCCTGTTTTTACATTGACCGCCGCCCTGACAATTGCTCTGGGTGTCGGCGCCAGCACAGCGATATTTAGTGTTACCAATGCTGTGCTGCTCCAGCCTCTTCCCTACAAAGACCCGGGCCGTCTGGTGATCGTCTCCTCCGACATGCGCAAGCGCAACGTGCGCGATTTTCCGCTCTCCAATGCTAACTACATTGACTTGCGCGAGGGCTCCAGGAATGCCTTCCAGGATATGGCTGGTGTCTTCACTTTTCCGAACGTAATGCCTATGGCGGACGGCACCCCGGAGCAGGTTCAAGTTGCCGTGGTTACAACCAACTTCTTTCGCCTGATGGGCAATGGAATCCTAAGAGGCCGTGATTTTACCGACGACGATGGAATACCGCAGCCCCAGCCTCCTGCCGCGGCGGGCGCGGCGCAGCCCGCCGCTCCTGCTGCTCCACGCCTTCCGGTCATGGCTATTCTGAGCTATGAATATTTCCAGCGCCGTTTTGGCGGTGACACCTCGATATTCGGACGGCCCATGGTTACCAACGGGCCGTTCACTCCAGTGGTTGTTGGCGTGTTGCCGCCGAACTTCCATTTGTATTTCCCGCCCAGCGTAAACATCGAAGCTGCTCCCGATATCTGGATCGCCAACCGTTTGGCCTACGATGCCGCCAATCGCAATGGAGTCTCAATTTTTGTAGTTGCCCGATTAAAAGAGGCTATGTCGATCGAGACCGCGCAAGCCGCCGCCGATGCCGTGGCCGCTGAGGGCCGCAAGAACTTTCCTATTGAGAATACTGCGGGGTATTACCTCCGCGTGGAACCCATGCGGCAACACCTGACTGCTGAAGTGCGTCCGGCTATTTGGTCTCTCATGGGGGCCGTGATCTTCCTGCTGCTGATTGCCTGTTCCAACGTGGCCAATTTGTTGTTGGTCCGCGCCTCGTTGCGCGAACGTGAACTGGCGGTGCGGGCTGCTCTGGGCGGCAGCCGTTGGCGTCTGGTTCGTCAAATCCTGGTTGAAGCATTTCTGGTTGCCGGCTTGGGTGGGGTCGCCGGGCTGGGATTGGCGTGGCTTGGAATTTATGAATTGCGCGCCATCGCTCCGGCCAATCTTCCTCGTCTTGATTCCATTCGAATTGATGTCTGGGTACTCAGCTTCACGGTCATTGCAAGTTTTTCCGCCGCAGTTATTTTCGGCCTGATTCCCGCGTGGCGTACCTCCCGTCCTGATCTCATGAATGCCCTGCGCGGGAGCCGCTCCCCGGCGTTAGCTGGAGGCCGCCTCTTAAGAAACCTGGTGGTCGTTGTGGAGGTTGCTTTATCGTTCGTCTTGCTGATCGGATCGGGGCTAATGGTCCGCAGTTTTTGGGAGCTGCAGCGTATCAACCCCGGCTTCGATCCACACGGTCTACTGACTTTTCAGGTTCTGGGAATCTTCGGAAACTCGCCGGAACAGCGTGCCGTCACCGTTCATCAACTCCATGAGCAGCTCCGTGCGATTCCGGGCGTCCAGAGCGTTACTGCATCGTTCCCCTTTCCACTCGCTGGCGGTTTCTCTCCCATTCGCTGGGGTACGGAGGAAGCGCTCGTTGACAATACCAAGTTCAAAGCCGTCGATTTCCAGATTGTGCTGCCTGGCTATTTTGAAACCATGCGCACGCCGTTGCTTGCCGGCCGTACCTTCACCGATGCTGACAACGCGCCCGGGCCCGGCCACAACGTTGTAGTTATCGATCAATTCTTGGCCGACAAAGCCTTTCCCGGACAGTTGGCTGTAGGCAGGCGGATTCTTATCCGCATCCGCACTCCCGAGCCAGAGTGGGTTGAAGTCATTGGGGTGGTTGCCCACCAGCGCGACGTCTCCCTGGCCGAACCTGGGCGTGAGCAGGTCTACTTTACTGATGCCTTTCTGAACTCTGGTGCTGTGGCCCAATGGGCCACCCGAAGCGCGAATGATTCAGCGGCATACGGAGCCGAAGTTCGGGCGGCCATCAAGCGTCTTGACCCCAAGCTGCTGGTCGCGCGGATGGAACCTGTCGACACGCTTGTCCGTGAAGCCCAGGCTGGAACACGCTTCTCACTGCTGCTCATTGGAATATTCGCCGTGATTGCAGCGCTGCTTGCGGGCGTGGGACTCTACGGCGTTCTCTCAACCGCAGTGCGGCAACGCACCGCCGAGATCGGTGTTCGCATGGCCTTGGGCGCCGGACCAGGCAGGATCTTCCAGCTTGTCGTAGGACAAGGAATGCGCCTCAGCATCATCGGCATAGCGCTTGGCCTGGCGGCCGCTTATGCCCTTACCCGCGTCATGGCCACTATGCTGATAGGTGTGAAAGCCACCGATCCAGCCACGTTCATCGCAATGGCAACCTTGTTTTTCCTGATCGCTACAATGGCTTCATGGTTACCCGCGCGGCGCGCAGCCGGATTGGACCCAACTGTGGCTTTGCGGGAGGAGTAGATCCACTACGAGTTGGCCCTGGCCGAGAAAGAACCGCTGCCATTCGATTGTTCGGAAAGCCCTTTCTCGCGAACACGTCGAAAAAACCGAGACTTCTATAGACTCAAGCAATCCAGACTGCGACTTGGATTACGTTCCCGATCCTGGTAGAAGAGTTTCCGCGGTATGCAACTGCATCGCTCTTGGCTCGAAGAATTCGACTTTTGGTATTGAGGTGGATATAACATCACTTGGTACAGTAATCATCTTTCTGGCAGGTTGATGTAAATATTATAAATTGACATCAAGATCGTTTTAAGACATCATATTGAAATGAGGACCACACTTACCCTTGACGATGATATCTTTCAGATAGCGAGAAATTACGCCGAGAGCCGTTCGATTGGACTTGGAAAAGCTGTTTCCGAATTGGTTCGCCGTGGATCCAGTTTGCCAATGCCAACCCGCATCGTTAATGGTTTGCATGTATTCGCCCCCCCTCCGGGTTCTCCCATTGTGACCAGCAAAAAGGTTCGCGATTTGCAAGATAGTGAAGAGTAATGGCTTTTTTGCTGGATGTGAACGTTCTTGTCGCTTTATTGTGGGAGACGCATGGAGACCATTTGAGAGTGCAACAATGGTTTGCGCGTCATTCACCGAAAGGTTGGGCAACCTGCGCTTTCACACAGACTGCTTTCGTCCGGATTTCATCCAACCCAGCAATCTTTCCTAATGCCGTAAGGCCTTCAGAGGCAATAGAAATGCTCGACAAGGACTTGCTTCATCCATCACATCAATTTTGGAAGGATGAATTCAGTTTTACTGAAGCTGTTAAACCATTTCGGGAACGGCTGGCAGGACATCGCCAGGTAACTGATGCCTACTTATTGGGACTGGCAATTCATAAGAAGGGAAAGCTAGCAACAATGGACCGCGGAGTGCTTGGGCTGTTGCCGGAAAAAGACCGTGAACATGGCCCGGTAACACTGATCTAGGGACCACGCCCCTGAAGGCCAACTACTAGATTTCTCAGTTCGCGACCAAGGAAATAATGATGTATAAGCTCTTATCGATCGGTACCAATTTACTGAATGCTCTTCTTCTGTGTTCTTTGGCGGTAGCGCAGAATTCAGGATCCGCGAATTCTGCCGCTGAGCCTTCTTCGGTTACGGTTCCCCTATACCTGGAAGATAACCGTGCCTTTATTGACCTGACGTTTACTCGCGCCGACGGGCAACCACACAAGGCGCGCTGTTGGATCGATACGGGCGGCGGGGGCTTCCTGATTACCGAACCCCTCGCCCGCGAACTTAGTCTGGATTTCTCGGGAGAACCCGCTGAAGAAGAGGGGACTCGGTTGGTCCAGGTAAAGTCGCCAGCAGAAGCCCGTCTTGGCAACATGGTGCTTGGGAAGATTCCAATGATGGCCGTACTGGGACAAAAAACGATCAATTTCTTTGTCCATGCCGACTGTTTTATTCCCGGTCGTTTACTTAAGAATTACGACGTTGTAATCGATTATCCTGCACGCCAATTCACCCTGGCGAAACCAGGCACGCTCAAGCCGCGCGGAGTGCGCATGGTTACACCTGTGAATCCAAAGAATGGCTTTATCCGCGTGGAGGCAACCGTTGCCGGAAAACCATATGGATTTCTCCTGGATACAGGGGCAGCGTACACGATGGTTTCGCAGGCCGTCATTGATGAGTGGATGGCGGCGCGTTCCGAGTGGCCGCGCATGACAGGCGCGGTGGGCGCAAGCAACATGATTGGCGGTTCCTACGACGCTGGTCTCACCATGACGCGATTGCCGGAAATTATCCTGGAGCCTTTGCATGTAGCTCAGCTTGGGATCGTCGCGAGACCGGCCGGCACCTTTGAAAAATGGATGTCACAGATGATGACCGCGCCCATTGTGGGGGCCATTGCCGGTAATTTCTTGCGTGGTTTTCGGGTGCAGATCGATTATGCACATGGTCTCACCTACCTGGAGCAAACCGGCAAACTCGATCCCAATGATCTCGATGTCGCGGGGCTAGTCCTTCAACCAAAAGCCGATGGCAGTTTCTTGGTGGCGGGTGTTGCCAAAAAGGACGGCAAAGAAATCCTTGAAGGCGTTGCTGCAGGCGACAAACTGCTCCAGATCGACGGCGCAAGCGTGAGCGGCAAGACATTTCCCCAGATACTGGAAGCGCTACGCGGCAAGCTGGGAGAAGTACGCTCGATTGTTCTGGAGCGAAACGGAAAAACAATCACCATCTCCGTTCCCATAATCCATTTGCTATGAAAGCAAGACGAAGATTTTGAATCGTCTTTTCTCGTCTTCGATCGAATATCTATTGCAATCCGGCCAGGCCGATATGGCAGCCACCTTCCCTATACAATAGTTATTCGGGTCACTTGAATGCAGGAAGAAGAGGTACTTGGAAAAGCGTACGACGCGCGGCTGATGCGACGCCTGATCGGCTACCTTCGCCCCTACACGTGGCAGGTTGTGGTGACTTTTGTAGCCATCGTTTTAAAGGCCGGCGCGGATGTCTTGGGACCGTACCTTACCAAGGTTGCCATTGATAAATATCTCTCCTCCTCCGGCGCAAACTCGCACAGTTTTCTCGATTCGTGGCTTAGCTCCAATGCCTGGACTGGCATCAGCCAGCTTGCTTTAGTTTACGTGGGAGCCCTGGTCGCCGTCTTTGTTTTTGAGTTTGTGCAAACCTACCTGATGCAATGGACCGGCCAGAAAGTGATGTTTGACCTGCGCAAACAGATTTTTCGGCACTTGCAGCAGATGCATGTTGGGTTCTTCGATAAGAATCCCGTGGGCCGGCTGGTCACGCGCGTCACCAGCGACGTAGATGCGCTCAACGAGATGTTCACCGCCGGCGTGGTGGCCATTTTCGAGGATGTATTTGTCCTCGCCGGAATCATCATCATCATGCTGCGCATGAAGTGGTGGCTGGCGCTGATCGCGTTTGCCGTGCTTCCGATCATCTTCTGGGCCACCATGATCTTTCGCAAGGTGGTGCGCGACTCTTACCGCCGGGTGAGGGTGGCCATTGCCCGCATCAACTCGTTCCTTCAGGAGCATGTGACAGGTATTGTGGTGCTCCAGCTTTTCAACCGCGAGAAGCGCGCCTACAAGAGCTTCGAGAAGGTCAACTCCCAAAACATGGATGCCTGGAAAGACGCCATCCTGGCCCATGCATTTTATTATCCGGTGGTGGAAATCCTCTCCACAATTGCCATTGCGTTGGTCTTCTGGTTTGGAGGACTCAGGGTCATCTGGGGCACGGTCACGCTGGGCATCCTGATCGCGTTTATGCAATATGCACAGCGGTTTTTCCGGCCAATCATGGACCTGAGCGAGAAGTACAACATCCTCCAAAGCGCCATGGCTTCCGCCGAACGCATCTTCAAGCTGCTTGATACCCCCGCAGAAGTCGTCTCGCCTGCTCAGCCGGCGCAAGCTGTGGGAAGAGGACGTATCGAGTTTGACCATGTCTGGTTCGCCTACCGCCAGTTGGAAGCGGAGGGCAGCAATGGAACGCAAGCAGCGGCTCTCCATGTTTCGGAAAATGGCGACCTTGCCGGGAGCAGTGGCGACAATTCAGGCTACGATTGGATCCTTCGGGATGTCTCATTTGTGATCGATCCCGGAGAAACGGTCGCCATTGTGGGCCACACTGGCGCAGGTAAAACCACGATCATCTCGCTGTTGATGCGTTTTTATGACATCCAGCGAGGAGCGATTCGGATCGACGGCGTGGACATTCGCGAGATGGATTTGACCGATTTGCGCCGCCGCTTTGGCGTAGTCTTGCAGGACCCGTTTCTCTTCAGCGGCACGATTGAAAACAACATCCGCTTGGGTTCATCCTGGATCAGCGACAAACAGATCGAGGCCGCGGCCGAGAGTGTAAATGTGGCGGATTTCGTTCGTGGATTGCCCCAGGGATTCCGGGAGCCGGTCCTGGAGCGCGGCAGCACGCTCAGCACAGGCCAGAAGCAGCTTGTCTCGTTTGCCCGGGCGCTCGCCCATGATCCAAAAATCCTGGTGTTGGACGAAGCCACCTCCAGCGTGGACACGGAAACCGAACTGCGCGTGCGGGATGCGCTTACGCACATGGTCGAGGGCCGCACCTCGGTGATCATTGCCCATCGTCTTTCCACCATTCAGCGCGCCGACAAGATCATCGTGATGCACAAAGGCCAGGTGCGCGAGATCGGGAACCACCAGGCGCTGCTGGCCCAACGTGGAATCTACTGGAAACTCTATCAACTTCAGTACAAGGACCAGGAACTGAGGGAAGAATTGAGAATTTGAAATTTCTAATTTGTAATTTTCAAAACCCGAACAAACGTTCTGCCCATAAAAAGCGCCTACTGGCGCTGCTCCGCAAACATGGAGTCGAGTATGAGGAGCGCGCTGTTTGGGATTAAAAACCTTTATGTCGCCCGCTGCGCGGGCTTTGGGTTTGCTTAAACAGTGCACCCACAGCTTGCGCTGTGGGCTACGTGTATAATCGCCCGCTGCGCGGGCTTAGCGCAAAGGCGCTTCCGCGACTTGCTACGCCCCTATTGTTTATCTCCTGCTTAAAAATGTAGAAACTCCAGACGCGGGTTCTAAAGAACCCGCTCCCCGGACTGAAGTCGCTTGACCGCCTATTCGCTATTCTGACGTCCCACGCTTGGCCAATACTTCGTCGATCTCGTAATCACTCTCGGGCCATCCTTCCCCGGTAATGCAAGTGAAGCACGCATGGCCTACGAAAGTGGAACCGATGACCCAAATCGGCGCGCCACAGTGACATCGCGCACCTGCGAGCGCAGCCTGTACACACTTCTTCAAGCCCTCGCGCACATCAGCTTCTTTTTCGCCAGGGTTGCTTTTCATGTGCATCTTGACGTAGCGCTCAAGGCTGATCGGTACAAATCCCATGTTTCTCCTATGGTGAACGGGAACTGAAATTTATAATTTGAAATCATTTGAAATTCAAATTGGAGCATCCGCATAAACTCACGTTCTTTCATGCTTTCTGCTGGAGAGGCTTCTGGCGATACTTATGGGGCTCAGCTTATCAGTTCTTTGAAACAGCTAATTTCCCCGGCAGATTTCTTCGGTATGGGTAGCGAGAAGATGCTAGCCGCCGGATGCGAACTTCTGGTGAACGCCAAAGATGTTGCGGTTGTGGGACTGGCTGAGGTCCTTACGCACCTGCCGGACATCCATCGTCGATTTCGCAAGATGGTTAGTGAAGCGAGGCTGCGCCGTCCTGCGGCTGCCGTCCTGATTGATTTTCCAGATTTCAATCTGCGGCTGGCCAAGGCGTTGCACAAACTCGGTATTCCAGTTTTTTATTTTGTGAGCCCGCAGGTGTGGGCCTGGCGGTCGGGACGCGTGAAGCAGATCCAGAAATATGTGCGGAAGATGATTGTGATCTTTCCTTTTGAGCGTGAATTCTACCGCAAGCATGGCGTTGATGTTTCTTACGTAGGGCATCCCCTTGCACACATGCCAGTTGCGCAAATCTCGCGTGCGGCCGTCGCCCATCAGTGGCAGCTTGATCCTGCCAAGGAATGGATTGCATTGCTTCCCGGCAGCCGCCGCAAGGAAGTACGAATGAACCTTGCAGCCATGGTGGAAGCCGCTCAACGGCTGGGAGATGGATACGAGTACCTGCTGCCGGTGGCTTCCACGATCAATCAGGAATGGCTGCGACGTGAAATTGCAATCAAAGGTGGGGACGTCCAAGTGAAGTTTACAGATAATTCCCGTGTTACTCTCCAAAATGCTCGCGTAGCCGTAGTGGCCAGCGGCACCGCAACCGTGGAGGCAGCGCTCGCGGGAACTCCGTTTGTGGTGGTTTACCGGGTTGCGCCGCTTACCTGGCTGACTGGCAGATGGCTGGTCAAGCTGGATACATTTGCCATGCCTAACTTGATTGCCGGCAGAAAAATCGTCACCGAGTTGATTCAGCACAACTTTACTGCGGAGAATGTGTTACGCGAATTAGAGACGATTATTCCTGAAGGCGAAGCCAGGCAAAAGATGATTGCTGAGCTTGGGCAGGTGCGGGAGGCGCTTCTTGATAAATCGAGTAGCGAAGAGCCTGCTTGGCGCGCGGCCAAGGAAATATTGGCTTCACTGGACACGTCTGTAAAGACTTATTAATGTTTCAACGTTGATAGAAACGCATCGTTTTTGACACAATAATCATCTAAAATTGTAGTCGCAAGCGAAGCTCTGGAGTTATCATGCGCACTGCACGACCGCCTGTTGGGCGTGCTTATTTCTTCTTCCTATTGGCTCTCGTCCTGGTCTTACCGGCGATCGGGGCCGAGAAATCCCGAATCAAAGCCGAAGACTACGTTATTGATGCGGAAATCGTTCCTAAGACCCATCATCTGACGGCCCATGCCAAGGTCAAATTTACAGCCCTTGAAGACGTGAATTTTGCCACGTTTGAACTTAACAATGGTCTCCGGCCCACGCGGGTGGTGGACGACAAGGGCAAGACTCTCTCTGCCGAGCGAATTTCGCAGGACAACGCTGTGCGCGTCGTGTTTCCTACAGGCTTGACCAAGGGAACGACTGCGACGCTTACGTTCGATTATGAAGGTAATCTGAACAGCGCGGATGACAGCCCGGTTGAAGGCCTCAAGCTGGCCTACATTGGCGAGGACGTTACTTACCTGCTTTATCCTGGCCGCTGGTTTCCAGTCACTAACTATGGCCTGGATCGTTTTACCTCGACGATCAATGTAACGGCGCCTGCAGGCACGGTGCTCATCGGCAGCGGCGCACCCTCCACGGCAGCCCGTAATGCAGGCGGCAAGACCATTGCGACCTTTACCTGGCAAAAGCCGAGCTTCCCTGGAACCATTATTGCCGGTCCATTCTTCGATACTCCTAACGGCAATGTGCATGTTTATCTGCGAAACGACAAGCTGAAGCTCGGAGCTGCGTACGCCGATCAGGCTGCGAAGGCGCTTGAATTCTTTGCCAGCATTTATGGCCCTATGCCCGGTACGCGGCTCAACCTGGTTGAACTGCCCGACGATACTGTGCCGGCCTGGTGGGCGCCCGAGATTGCCGCAGTTGCGACCCGCGACATTACTGAGAAAACCAATTACCGGCTGTTGGCCGATACCATTGCTCACCAATGGTGGGGCGTTTCCGTAAGCGCTGCCTCGAAAGACGATTTGTGGCTGGTCGACGGCGGAGCGCGCGATTCGGAGATGCGCTACGTCCAAAACGTGGCCGGAGCGGCCGCCTTTGAAGATGCCACCAAAGATATGGCTGTCGGTGCTTTAGCCTACGATACGGTCCCGTTGGGCAGCATCGCCAAGCTCGACGTTTTTTCTCCTCAGTTTCAGTCCCTGGTAACCGACAAGGGCGGAATGATCTTCCACATGCTGCGCTGGGTCATCGGCGAGGCCGCTTATAACAAGACCATGGATGAGTTCATGGGCAAGTTCGCTGGAAAGCCGGCGAGGGTTTCGGACCTCCAGAGTATTGCGGAAAAGAATTATGGCGACAAGCTGACAGCCTTTTTCTCCCAGTGGGTCGATGGCACCGGCGCACCCGAATTCAAGATCAAATACACCACCTTCCGGGTAAAGAAGGGCTTCCGCATTGCCGGCCAGATCACCCAGGACCTCGATCTCTTCAGTATGCCGCTCGAACTCAAAGTTGATACCGATGGCCAAAGCGAGATGAAGCGTATTGAGGTCAGAGGAACGGAGTCGGCCTTTGCGGTCGAAACCTTCGGAAAACCGCGTCGCCTGGTGCTCGATCCGAACAATTGGGTCTTGAAGAATTCGTCTGAGCTGCGGACGCGAGTGGCCATTCGCCGTGGTCAGGAACTGACTGCCGCAGGAAACCTGTCGGAAGCGCTCACCGAATTCAACAAGGCGCTGGATGTAAACAAGAACAGCTCGCTGGCGCACTATCGCATCGCCGAGGTCTTCTATCTGCAGAGAAACTACCAATCGGCGGCCAATGAATATCGCGAATCACTCAACGGTGACGAGGAGCCGCGCTGGACCGAAGTCTGGAGCCATATTGGATTAGGCAAGATTTTTGACATTACCGGCCAGCGCGACCGCGCTGTCAATGAATACCGGCAGGCCATCCAGACCAATGACAATACCCAGGGAGCTCTTGATGAGGCCCGCAGATATCTGGATACGCCCTACCAGAGAGACAATCGACGAAACGGGATGTAATATCGCTGAATGACTCGTCTCATGATTTCATTCAGCTTGGCCCTGCTGAGCTTGTCGTTATCGGCATCCGAAGTGGATGTCGCTGCCATAGCCCGAGCCACCGACGACCATTACAACCACCTCAAGACCTCCAAGGCTGACTTCACTCAAAAGTATGACGGTCCAGGCATGTCTCGCACGGAAAGCGGGATCCTATGGCTGAAAAAACCGGGACGTATGCGCTGGGAATACCGCCAGCCTGCTCAAAAACTCTTTCTTACCGACGCCCATACTGCCTGGTTCTACGTTTCGGGGGAACGCCAGGCCAAGAAAGCCTCTCTTAAGAACGTAGACGACATTCGTTCCCCCCTGCGCTATCTTTTGGGTAAGACCCGGCTTGAAAAGGAATTGACCGGCCTGTCTCTTGCTCCTGATGTCGCTCCCGTCAATGCTGGTGACGTGGTTTTGCGGGGCGTGCCCAAAGGCATGACCGATCGCATCTCCAGCGTCGTGCTTGAAATCTCGCCTTCCCATCAGATTACCCGCATCGTGATTAACGAAGTCGATGGCGCCTCCACCGACTTCCGCTTCACCAATGTTGAGGAAAATGTCCCGGTGCAAGAAACCCTGTTTCACTTCGAGGTCCCTCCGGGGGTGCAGGTAATCGAGGACAACCAGATTGGCCAGTGAGAACCCAAAAACTTCTTAAGCCGCGAACAAACGCGAATTAGCCGCGAATAAAAGAACAAGGAATCAAAAAATGTTCTTCGTTGCTTATTTCTTTTTCTTCTCTTTGTTTTGATTCGTGTTAATTCGCGTGTATTCGCGGCTAAAAGGTTTTGATTTAAATGCTCTCAGCTTGTGAAGGTCTTGTCGGGCGGTGGTTGGTTGACGCCGACCCAGTAAATTCCCAGGGTGCGGATGGTTTCGCGGAATTGTTCGAAGTCTACGGGCTTTTGAATATAGCTGTTGACGCCCAGTTTGTAGCTCTCGATCATATCCTTCTCTTCTTTGGACGAGGTCAGTATAACTACCGGGATCGCCTGCGTGGCGGGATTCCCTTTGATTTCGCGGAGGACCTGCAGGCCATCGATTTTGGGCAGCTTCAAATCCAAAAGCACCAGCTTGGGAGGGCGGTCGGCGGGGCGCTGGCTGTAGGGCCCTTTGCAAAATAGAAAATCCAGGGCTTCGGCTCCGTCACGGGCCAGTTCGATTTTGGCATTGTACCTTTCCGCCTGCAGTTCACGCATGGTCAAGCGTACGTCCCGAGGATCATCTTCAACTAACAGGATTTCCATACGCTCCATTTCTCCTCCAGTCACTTCCCTCGAAGAGGCCCATACGTGAAATAAAATGTTGCGCCTTTGTCGAGTTCGGCGGAGGCCCAGATTCTGCCGCCATGCTTATGGATGATTCGTTGCACGGTAGCCAGTCCCACGCCGGTGCCATCAAAGTCCTCTTTCCGGTGGAGGCGATGAAAGACGCCAAAGAGCTTGTCAGCGTATTTCATGCTGAAGCCTACGCCGTTGTCGCGGACAAAGATGATGTCCTCTTCCCTGATCCGGCCAACTTCAATGATAGCTGGTTTACGGGGGCGCGTGTATTTTATCGCGTTCGAGAGAAGGTTGGAGAAAACCAATCTCATCAACCCAGGATCGCAATCCACGAAGGGCAGCGCTCCAATCTGCCATTGAATTTCTCGGTTGGCGGTCTCGCGAGAGAGGTCCCTCAGGACCTCCTGCACCAAGGAGTCAAGTCCGGTCACCTGTAAGCGCAGTTCCTGGCGTCCAATGCGGGCAAAGGCAAGCAAGTCATCGACCATGCGGCCCATATCTTGCGTGCTGCTGACGATGTCTTGCACAAATTCCTGGGCCGGTGGGGGAATACTCTCGCCAAGCTCTTCCATGAGCATGCGCGAGAATGCCTGAATATGCCGCAATGGCGCTCGGAGATCATGAGCAATCGAGTAGGTAAAGGCCTCCAATTCCTGGTTCGCCGCGGCAAGCTCAATATTGCGTTCTTCAAGGCCCAGGTTGAGTTTTACTATTTCTTTCTGAGCCTGCTTGCGCGCGGTAATGTCGCGAATGGCGCTGGAAACCAATATGCCCTCTTCCGTCTCCAAAGGGCTGAGGCTGACCTCAACCGGGAACTCCCGGCCTTCTTTGTGCAAGCCATAGAGATCCAGGCCTGCTCCCATCGGCCGCACGCGGGGTTCAGCAAAGAAGTTGGTGCGATTTCCTGGATGCCGGCTGCGAAATCGTTCGGGAACCAGAATCTCGATTTGCTCGCCTAACAGCTCTTCACGCTGGTATCCAAATAATATCTCGACCCTGGCATTGACCAGAACGATTCTGCCCTCCTGGTCCACAACAACGATGGCATCCGGTGCCGCTTCCAGCAGGCTGCGAAATCTCTGCTCCGTTTGTTCGCGGGACGACGCCTCTGCTGCGAGCCGCTGGTTGAGACTTTCCAGTTGTGCCGTACGTTGAGCGACGCGCTCTTCCAGTTCCTGGCTGAACTTCACGATATCGGCTTCCGCCCGCAGCCGTTCGCTGTCGATGTGGTGCAATGACCGCACGTTCCACCAGACCAGGGCCACAAAGATGATAATGATGGAGCCGGTAAAAATTGCCCGGTTGTAGTCCGCGGAGTATAGACCTCGGTCATATCCCAACATGAGTAACCAGCCGAGGACGAGAGGAAGAATTAGCGCCGCCGGCAACAATCGGCGCGCCATGCGGCCGCCGAGAGTATTGCTGGAGAGAACCGTTGTAAAACCCTGGTCCGGCCGGGACATCAAGAGACCCGCCGAAAGCACAACAAAGCCCAATGCGGTCGCCCAGGATAACTTTAAGACCCCGGTAATTCCGTAAAAAGAACGAACTCCATAGAGATATGCCAGCAAACCCAGCAGCGAAAGGAAACCAACAGTTGCCGCCAGCCATTCCGCAGGGCGACGTTTGCCTCTGGTCTCAAAATCAATCGCCAGCAAAGCCCAGCCGACAAGCACAAACCTTACCGAGGTCGCGGGCGCCATTCGTCCGGCGGACGCATCCGCGAACAGAAGTTGATCGATGTGGAGATTCCAGTGGAACAGCGATTCGCTAAGGGAGAGTAATCCAATGAGCAAAGTGATGAGCGCTGCGATCCGAGCGAAGCCCTGCTTCCAGCCATGACCGTGATTCGATGCAACGAGACTCAGCGAGATGCCGGACGATATGAAGGCCAGCGCTGCATTGGCCTGAACGGTTAACAAGTCGTGGAAGGCGTTGTTCCCGGCGGCTGCACCGGCAGCCCAGGCCACCCATACAGCGACTCCCAAGAGAACGGCCCCGAATCCGGCAACCCTGGCGCATGATTTGAACAGACGAACCAGGCTGTCACTCGATTGAAATGGCATGTACCTCACAACTTGCCGGGTGCTTCAGCATAGAACAACGT
>DASZFK010000733.1:0-2646 GCA_035939855.1 Candidatus Angelobacter sp. | reverse complement strand
GGTAACGTCGGAAGTGCCGGTTTTCGCCTACTTTAAGAACATCGTGCTGATCGGCTGCTTTCTAGGGTTCGGTTTGGGGTACAGCTTTTGCCGCCGGAAGGTGAATTTGCTGGCGTTGGGCTTGCCAATTTGCCTGTTGGTAGTCCTGATCAAAGTGCCCTGGCCGGCCCTGCGGTTTGTGATGGACCAAATCCCATACCTGATTGGGGAGGCATCCGATTTAGATTTCCTGGGTAGCCAAGTCACATCGACAAGCGTGTTTGGCACTCTGGGCGCGATCGTGTTGATCGCCCTGCTTTTCGCACTGGTCGCTTTCGTGTTCGTCCCACTGGGCCAGATCGTGGGATGGAGTTTGGAGACGGCGCCGGACGGCGTTCTCGCGTACACCGTCAATGTTCTCGCCAGCCTGGCGGGAATCGTTCTCTACAGCCTGCTGTGCTTTCGGAATCAACCGCCCGTAGTCTGGTTTGCCTTGAGCGGAATCATGCTGGTACTTCTGGTGTGGAGAGTGCCTCGATGGCGATGGCTCTCCGCGAGTATTTTTCTGTTTTGCGTCGCCATAGTCAGTCTGCGGCCACCCAAGCCAGCAGTCGAGCTATGGTCTCCATATCAGAAGATCACGTTAGAGCCGAAACCTGCGGACCACCCAATTGCCTACGAGTTGCAGACAAACGGCGCGTGGTACCAGCAGATGATCGATCTCTCGCCCGGTTTCGTCTCTGCTCATCCGGAGTTGTTTCGAGCTGTTCCCGCGGAAGCGAATGCGTACAACATCCCATACCGCTTTTACCCCCAACCCGCGTCGGTTTTGGTTCTCGGGGCAGGGACGGGAAACGATGTCGCAGCTGCAATCCGCAATGGTGGCGGGCGCGTCGTCGCCGTCGAGATTGATCCTCTCATCCTCGACCTCGGGCGTAGGCTGCATTTTGAGCGGCCTTACGCCTCGCCACGAGTGAAGACCGTGCTGGATGATGCGCGCAGCTATATCCAAAACAGTCACGATCAATTCGATTTGATCGTGTTCTCCTTACTCGATTCGCACACCACGGCATCGTACTACTCAAACATTCGAATCGATAATTACGTGTACACGCTCGAGGCCTTTCAAGCCGCGAAGCGGCTACTCAAGCCGGATGGAGTTTTCATCGTCAAATTTTGGGCAACCAGACCGTGGATCGCGGGGCGCTTGTACAATCTCGTGAGCGCCGTGTTTGGCCGGCCGCCGGTCGACATGAGCGCGCTGCAATACGAATACACCACTTCGGGCCGCTTCTTCATCGCCGGAGATCAAGAGCGGATACAACAGGGCATCCAAGACCCCGTGGTGCGAGCCTACGTGACGACCCATCGGACGGCCCAATCGCCAAAGACCACCTTCACCACAGATGATTGGCCCTATTTCTACCAGCGTAAGCGTGGGATTCCCCTCAGCCTTGTCGCGCTGTCAGTAGTGCTCGTGCTCTTCTGCTGGCGGTTGCTGCAACGCACCAGCGTAATCTTGACCTCGTCGCACTGGCATTTCTTCTTCCTGGGTGCTGGCTTCATGTTGCTGGAGGCACAGATCGTCAGCAAGTTGGCTCTGCTCTTCGGGGCAACTTGGCTGGTGAATTCTGTTGTGATAAGCGGATTGCTATTGCTGATCGCTGCGGCAAATGTCCTGGTCCATCGCGTTCCCAACGTTTCTTCCGGCGCTGCTTATATAGGCATCTTTATTTCTCTCGCAGCCGCTTATTTCATTCCACTGGAGAGATTGTTCCTACCCTCGATCTGGCTGAGGGGCCTCTTGGCGACGACAATACTTTGCTTGCCGGTCTTCTTTGCCGGGATAGTCTTCATCCGCAGTTTTAGATCTGCCGCTTTTGAAGGAAGAGCATTAGGTGCAAATCTGTTCGGTGGGTTGGTGGGTGGTTTACTGGAATCGATGTCGCTATGGACGGGAATCCGGTCACTTGTGATCCTGGCAGCAGCCCTCTATGCCGCTTCTTATCTGACCCTCCGATCGGAGACAAGAGAGTCGGCGCGGCGAAGCCTTGAGCTGTCTCGCACAACCACTTGAACATGTTCCGGAATTCCTTGCCGGCCGTTTTTGCGTCTATGTTCGCTCCGCAGTCTTCCTCCGACCCGGCCAATGAGTGCAATTGATTCCATGACAATGTCGGCTCCCACGCCCGAGTAAAGTTGGTGGTGCTGAAGCCAACCAACAGGCTCGGGAGAAAGGAGCCGAACAATGATCATTATAGATTCTCTCTTGAAATTCAATTTGTTTTCTCTCTGGAGAGGTAACAGGAGCAGATTTCCACCCCGAGTTTCAGCAGATTGCTTCGGTGGATACTGACACCGGAGAGTTCCAGGAAAAAAGGCTGGCGCATTGCGAAGAGGCGGAGAAGTTCTATCGCGCTGCTGCAGCATGTGGGCAGAACACAGGCATGCGCGTTCTTGACGTGGGTTGCGGTAGTGGAGACGTAGCTTTTCTGGCCGCCGACCTGGTTGGACCAACTGGGGAGGTTATTGGTGCCGACTGCGCTGCTGCAGCCGCGCAGCGGGCAACGGCACGCGCACAGGCACGAGACCTTCGGAATGTGAAATTCCTCGAAGGCGACCCGACAGAAATGCAGTTTGATCGGCCGTTTGACGCGGTCATAGGCC
>DASZFK010000732.1:0-9580 GCA_035939855.1 Candidatus Angelobacter sp. | reverse complement strand
GTTGGGTTTCAGAGTTTACTCGACAACTGCATGCCCGCCTTGAAATAGTTTCTGGACACACCATCGACATCTGGCGCGATGAAGAAAAACTGGGCGCTGCCGACCGCTTCAACGACACTATCGCCAGTGCCGTCCGCAACTCTGCCATCCTGCTCGTGGTGCTCTCACCCAGCTACTTTAATTCCGGATATTGCCAGAAAGAGCGAAGCGAGTTTTACGCGCAAACAAGAAGGGACGGCAAAGAGTCGGTGGGTAGCAAAGCCCGCGTGGTGAAGGCCGCGAAGCTGCGAGTGCCGCTGGAGAGATATCCGCCTGACTTGCGCGAGCTTCTGGAGTACAAGTTCTACGCCGAGATCCCACCAGGTTCCGGCATCTACAAGGAATTTCATTTGGCTGAGGATCAGCAGATTCGTGCCCGTTATCCCACCAGAGTGGATGATGTTGCACAGGAGATCGCTGGCATCCTAGACGGGCTTGAGCCGGTAAGCACATCGTCGACGCCACAGGGTTTGATCTATGTTGCAGAGACGACCTCCGATGTTGAATCTCAACGTGACGATCTCTGCCGTCATCTGGCCCAACTTGGATATGACGTCGAACCCAAACAGGAGCTGCGCCTCCTACCGGCCCGCGATATACGTAATTTTGTCGCTGAGACGATACAAAAGTGCTGCCTCACCATTCATCCGGTGGGAGCCTATTACGGCTTTGCGCCGGAGGGCGCCGATGGAAAATCCGTGGTCCAGATGCAAGTCGAACTTGCGCAAATGGATACTCGCAACGGCGACCTGGAACGTATCATCTGGGTGCCTGAAGGGCTGGTACCTCATGAGGATACCCAGAAAAGTTTTCTGGAACGGCTGCGCACTGATTATGCAGGCCGAGGGTTTGAGTTTCTCGAGCGCCCATTTCGCGCGCTGGCTACTTGCGTAGAAGACCGCCTGAAAGCCCCTGAACGCGAAATCCACACTACGGGCATGCCTCCTTCAGATGTCTATGTGGTTTGTGACAACTTGGATCGCGCTCTAGCCAAGAACATCAAATTCTTCCTATTCAGCCACGGATGCCAGGTGGAAGTGACGCCAGCTGCGCTGGCCCAGGTGGATCTAACCGGTAATGCTGAACATGAAAAGTTGTTGCGCAGGAATGGGGCCCACCTGGTCTTACATGGGGCAACCAGCGAAGCTTGGATGCAGGACCGCATCCGCGAGCTCAACAGACTGCGCATGGCGGGCGCCACGCCGATCCAGGCAATTTACCTCGCCAATCCGCGGCGCGAAGATAAAGATGACATTCTCGTGCGTGATATCACTCTGCTGCCTGGGTACTCGCCTGTAACCATTGCGGAGGCCCTCAAACCATTTCTCAAACAGACCGGTGTTTTCGATTTTGGATTCAAAGTGGCCGCACGCGTTTCAGGAGGCCGATAATGAGTAGCCCGGTCTCTATGCGCTTGGAAATTCCGTTCCTTGGGTTGCACTATTTCGATGAAGAACACGAACAACTCTTTTTTGGGAGGGATCAACAGCTACGTGATCTTCTCGCGAAGCTCGCAGATTCAAGATTTGTGACTGTAATCGGGAGTTCAGGGACGGGCAAGTCGTCTCTGGCAAGGGCCGGCCTGGTCCCCGCGTTGCGTGCGGGTTTCTTCACCGCTGCGGGCGTCAATTGGCGGATTGTCAAAACTCGGCCGGGCAGTTCTCCCATTTGCAATCTTGCCAGCGAAATTGAGAGCCTCTTTTCCAGCACGGGATCTGAACTCACACTCCGGCGCGGACCGCTGGGGCTCGTCGAAGCTGCCGGGCAGTCCGGATTTCGTGATGACGAAAATCTGCTCATCATGGTCGACCAGTTCGAGGAGATTTTCCGTTACCAGCGGGAGGCTGTTGACCGCCAAGCTGCCACCGAAGAGGCTGCGTCGTTCGTCAAGCTGCTTCTGGAAGCCACGTCGCGAGTAGAACCTGCCATCTTCGTTCTGGTCACCATGCGGTCAGATTATCTGGGCGCTTGCGCGCAATTTCTCGATCTGCCAGAACGCATCAACACCGGCTTGTATCTCATTCCCAGGATGAGACGCGACCAACTGGAAGAGGCGATTACCGGACCAGCCGCTATTGCAGGTGCGAGTTTTTCTCCTGCATTAGTGCAGAGATTGCTCAATGATGTAGGAGAAGATCCTGACCAACTTCCCGTTCTTCAGCATGCTCTATTGCGCACATGGCTGAACTGGAAAAAAGACAACAACCCGTCAAAACAGATTGATTTCCATCATTATGAAGCAACGGGCGGTGTACGCGATGGTTTGGACAACCATGCAGAAGAGATCTACAGAACCTTGGACACGCATGGGCAAAAAATTGCGGAAGTCCTGTTCCGCAGTCTCACCGAACGGGATCCTTCCAACAATGACATTCGGCGGCCGACGCAGCTCGGCGTCATCGCTGCCATTGCTGCCGTCACGGCAGATGAGGTACGTCAGGTTGCAGATGCATTTCGAGGGGAAGGCGCTTCCTTCCTTACACCCACATCGCCGACCGAATTGCACGATGGTTCCGTCATCGATATTACGCATGAGAGCCTGATCCGCAAATGGTATCGCCTGCGTGGGACTGCGGAGCAAAAAGGATGGGTTCAACAGGAAGCGGAGCTTCGAGATCAATATCGCGATCTAATGAAAAGGGCGAGCAAAGCGCTGCTCCACCAGGAAGTATTGACCGGTAGCGAACTGGATGAAGGGCTGAGATGGAAGAACTTGAAGCTTACTCCCGAATGGGGCTTTCACCAGGCACCGGTTGAAGGTGCTTACGGAAGTGTAATTGACTACATTGCGCGAAGCGAAGGGGCTCGCAATCGTCAACAGAAACGACGGCTGATAACCAAGGTCTTGGTAGCTGTCGGTCTGTTCGTAATTGGCATTTTGATCGTGGTGGATGGCATAAAGTTTCATGACTCGAAACAACTTGAAGCGCAAACCTTGTCCGCCCGAGAGGCGCAACGGAAAGAGGCGGCTCTTCGCGCCCAGGCCGAGCAGGCGGAAAGGCAAGCCGAAAACGCCCGCAAGGATGCTGAACAACAGGCGGCGCGGGCGAATGAACGACTCGCTGAAGCGCGTGAGGCACGACACAAGGAAGAAATTGCGCAAAGCGCCGCACAAGAATCTCAAAGCGCTGCACAAAGTCAACAGAGCAAGAACGCTGAACTGACGAAGCTCGTTCCGCAAGGAGATCTAGCCACAATTGATACCAAATCTAGTGATGCAGCCGGCATTGATGTCTCGCACCATATAGGAAATGTGGATTGGTCACAAGTGGCTTCTTCGGGAGCAAGATTTGCGTTTGTCAGGGCGACACAGGGGACTCTATGGGTTGATCCCATGTTCAAGCAGCATTGGGAAAAGCTGCACAAGGTCGGTATCAAGCGTGGAGCATATCACGTTTTAACCGCAGACGATCCCGTCAAGCAGGCCGACAACTTTCTTGCAACTATCGGACTCCTTCAAGATGATGATCTACCGCCTGCTCTGGATATCGAAGATGGGATCATCGTGGGTACTCCGTGGGATTCCCGGGAATCCGCGCTAGATTCCATTCTGCACTGGCTCGAACGCGTAGAGGAAAAATTAGGACGTAGGCCTGTAGTTTATGTTGGCAACAGCTTTCTTGGTACAGTGCTGAAGGGAGATGCAGGGAAACTCGTCGAATATCCACTGTGGTTGGGTCAAAATGGACCTTCTCCTAAAGTTGCTACTGGTTGGGAGCGATGGACCTTCTGGCAGTATTCGAACTTCGGCAAAATAGGGGGCATACTTGGCACTGTTGATCTTGATAAGTTCAATGGTACAAAGGATGACCTACTGAATTTTATCCGCTCCTCGCACCGTCCATCTGCCGGCATCAGGTGAGTATCCAAGTCTCAGATCGCCGACCTCATTAAGAACGAGCCGGTTTCGCGTGAGGTTGACGAGGTAATCTTGCATCACACATTGATTCCCGATAGTCATGATTACAAAGGTTTGGACACGATCAAGTTACCGGCTCAGCAGTGGACGAGCGCGGGTTTAACAAGAGTTCCCGTTCACTATTTTGTCGCGCCGGATGGCGCGATCTGGATAGCGATCCCGCTCAACCAGCAGGGTGCGCATACGCGGGGAAAAAACGCAACAACCGTGGGAGTTATGCTCATCCTCGATGGTGATGCTCTATCGAGAGGAAGAAAATGATTATGGACGATGCTTTGACAATTGTCGCGCGCGATCAGGTTCGCTGGTCTCTCACGGCGAATACGCTTAGAGCTGCTATTGGAAGGGCGCGCTGGGTAGTTTTAGGCTTAGCCGTTGTAGGAGCAGCGTCCGAGACCTGGGCTGCCCAGATTCATAGTGCCCAACCTGATTTAGCGATGGCACTCGGTTTCGCCGGGGCGGCCGCACTTGCTGTTGCTGCAGTAATTCGGCAATGGAGACTCGGACAAGAACGGATACAAGGCTGGATGATGGCGCGATCAGGGGCGGAATCGTTCAAGCGGGAGATGTACCTCTTTCGGACTGGAACGGGGCCCTACGCCTTGGATAATGCGGCCGAATCACTGCTAAATCGAAGAGAAGAAATTCTATCGAAGCTGAGGCCTTTTCAAAAATACCGCATCGAGCCGAAATCACACGTGGAGACGCCTCGTCCACTCGACGCGAACAGCTATATATCTGAACGAATGAATGGACCAAAGGGACAAATTCCGTTCTTTACACAGAGGTCAAACCGATACGCGCGTGCGCAACGTCTTCTGAGTGGCGGAGAATTCTTACTCGCCATGATCGGAGCTTTACTGGGTGCGGCCCTCACTATTAGTGGGAAGCAGGCCAATGGTGCTTGGGTTGCTGTCATTACTACAATCAGCAGCGCTTTTGCCGCACACACGCTGGCGCAGCGGTACGATCAGCTCACGATCAGCTACAGAGCTACCGCGGATAGACTCGCGGGCATTTTGGGGCGTTGGGCCACGAAGAGCAGCGCGCCCCTCGCAGAGCTCGTTCTACCCGCCGAGGCTATTTTATTGGAAGAAAATCAAGGTTGGATCGCAGGAGCTGATGAGACAAGTGTCCAACAAAATAATCGGGCGGCGACATTGCAGGAAAGGTCACATTAAGCTCTTCCATGAACTCGTTCATTTGCCCGCCTGCTGTCGAGAACTCTTCTACTTGTCATCTTCATGCAACAATAAATCCTTGAGCAGCTTATTCACGGATTTCGCTAGGATTTGGGACCCGGTTCCCCTGAAAATTAACTACTATCGGGGGCGAGATCCATGGCAGTGTAGGCATAAATGAGGCTGTCAAAACCACCGGAAACCAAAGAGTTCAACAGTTTTCAACGAACGACTTGCAACAGGTTCAATATCAAATCGCTTAAGAGCAACAAGTTTCAATAGGTTTCAATAAGGGCCGGAATGTGGTTCGGGACCAGTGGGGTCGGAGTTCAAGTCGTCTCTCCCCGATCAAATCACTTCAAAATTCTGGGATTGTTTGAGTTGACCGAGATACTTCGCTCAGGATTTTCGGCAGCCGAATCAGACTCCTCTTTCTCCGGGGAATAGACAATCACGTGCCGTGGCTTCACAAACATCCAGGCGACGGATGCAATAAAAAACATCGCAACGTAGTAGTACTGACTACCCATAAATCCCGCCACTGTGCCAGAATAACGATTGTCGGCCCTTGTAAATCCCGTAGACCTTCTATCGGAGGATTTTTCCTGAATTTAACGTTTCGGCTACGTGGTCAGGATCACGGGCAATAAGTGTCAAATATGCCTTGGCAGGTTGGTCCGGCTCCGTCCCTTGCTCCCAATCCCGTAGTGTGCCGAGGGGAATATGATAACGGGCTGCAAACTCTTCTTGGGTTAGCTCCAAAGCCCGCCGGATGATTTTTGCACGCGGAGTCTGCTTCATCCTCTGTAAGTTCCTGATATTAAACGACTAACTCTTCAAAATACAGGCTAGCAACCTATTGACGCAGAATGCACCACATCGTGTCGCGAGCCTGAACGTCGAGCCCTACCGTGGTCAGGGTGAAGCATCGTTCGCACTAGAGATTCTTTGTTTAGTCACCCGCCAATAGCACCTTCGGGTGCTTGTGCGCAATGGTGAGCAGTTTCAACGTAGCCTCCCGCGGATGGCGTACTCCCTGCTCCCAGCTTTCCACGGCATTCGGGCTCACATTGATGAGTCTGGCAAAAACCGCCTGGCTCACCTGGAAGGACTGGCGGATGGCGCGGATTTGGCGCGGGCTCAAAGGCTTGGGCGGAGGTGGCAATTCGCTGACCCGTAATACCGTTCTCTTGTTCTGCTCATACGCCAACGCCTCGTGTAGAGATTGCTTCAAATCACCGAACACTTTGACTTGTATTTTCTTTCCCTTTTGCTTCATAACAATCCCTTTATTACATAAGCTTGCCTCTGTTAAATCAACATTAAAACGTTTTTATCACGCTTGCGCACAGCCAACCCATGCCTTTAACCTAATTGTTTCATGCACATAGTGAGGCGGTTGCGCTCGGCATTTTGGGGTGCATTTGAACACGGGCAGTTCTCGGTTGCAAAGGCTGCAGCCTACTCATCCATTCTTACGCTTTTTCCCGCGTTTCTGTTGGTTGCTTCCATTCTCGAAGCCTCGCACGAGACCGAGCAGTTTGTGCGGCAGATCGCTTCGGCGATAGGCTGGGCGCTGCCTCCAGGACCAAATTCCATCGCCATGTCTTTTTTCCACGCCGACCATCCTCAAACCAATCGCATTCTGTTTTCCGCATTCAGCGTCACGCTGCTGGCGGCCACGGGCGTAATGATCTCCTGGATGGAAGGCTTTCGCAAAGCTTACGGCATGGCGAACACCTGGGGTTTTTGGACGGAGCGGTTGCGAGCCCTCTTTTTGGTCCTTCTTGCCCTGCTTCCCATGACCTTTGCTACGGTGTTGGTGGTTTTCGGCAACCAGGTTGAAGCGCTCGTAAAGCATGATGCGATTCTCCGTCCTCTGGTGCGGTTTTTCTGGACGCTCGGCCGCTGGGCCATCGCCATCGCAACCAGCATTACCTTCATCGCGTTGATCTACCATCACGGAATGCCCAGAACGCAATCCTGGCGGCGAGTCATGCCCGGCGCGGTCATGGCCACAACCCTCTGGTTTCCGGCCACAATGACCTTTGGATGGTATGTGACGCATTACGCCACGTATACCATGGTGTATGGCTCGCTGGGGGCAGCTATAGCTTTGCTGGTATGGCTCTACATTCTCTCTGTCATCGTCTTGTTGGGCGCGGAATTCAATGCCCAGCTTTATCCCAAAAACAATTGAAAATGCAGCTGTAATCCACAGGAATAAAAAATTGATTACCCGACCCAAAGTATTTGAACCAGCTTTAGGAGCATGTTCCCGCAAGGCAAAAATCGTGTGCACGCTGGGACCTTCAAGCAATTCTGAAGCCGCGATCCGGGACCTCATACACCTGGGAATGGAAGTGGCGCGTCTTAATTTTTCTCACGGCAGTCATGAAGAACACGCGCGCGTGATCGACCGCCTCAGAAGCGTGTCGGAAAAAGAGGGCCGTACCATCTGTATTCTTCAGGACCTGCAAGGTCCAAAGATTCGGACTGGGCGGCTCAAGTTTCGTACTCCGGTCGCGCTCAAAACCGGCTCCCGAGTGACGATTACCCCTCGCGACATTCCTGGTACTTCTGTCTTGATTTCCACGACCTTCAAAACGCTGGCGCAAGAGGTCTCCCCTGGCTCGCGCATACTGCTCTCAGACGGTCTGATCGAGTTGCGTGTTCATGCGTTACACGGGGATGAGGTCGAATGCGAAGTGATCAATGGTGGCCTTCTGGGAGAGCACAAAGGGATCAATCTTCCAGGTACTGTAGTTCGGGTACCTTCACTCACCGAAAAAGATGAGAAAGACCTGGAGTTCGGCTTGAAACACGGCGTGGACATGGTTGCTGCTTCGTTCATCCGAACGGCGCACGACGTTCGTGCCGTGAAGAATCGGGTCGCCGAACGCCGGTCGGATGCATGGATCATCGCCAAGCTGGAAAAACCTCAGGCTATCGAGCACCTTGAAGAAATTCTCGAGGTCTCCGACGGTGTGATGGTTGCTCGTGGCGATCTGGGCGTAGAGATGCCTCCTGAAAAGGTCCCCGTCATTCAAAAGCACATCATCAGGCGCGCTGCCGACTGGCGCAAGCCGGTTATCACTGCGACCCAGATGCTCGAGTCTATGGTCGAAAACCCGCGCCCTACTCGCGCCGAAGCCAGCGACGTTGCGAATGCCGTCTTCGACGGCACCGATGCCCTGATGCTCTCCGCCGAAACCGCTACCGGAAAATATCCAAGAGAAGCAGTCGGCATTATGGCAAAGATCATTCTGGAAGCCGAATCGAATATGCAGGAAGGTATTTTGCGGCGTCGCCAGCACCACCGGCTTTCGATCTCTGAAACCATCTGCGAGTCCGTCGCCCATGCCGCCCAGGATCTTGATATGCGCGCCATAGCTGTGTATACCGAGACAGGCACAACGGCGCGCCTCATCTCCAAATACAGGCCGCAGTGCGGCATTTATGCATTTTCATCGAGCCGTGTTTGCGCCCGTATGAATCTCATGTGGGGTGTGCAGCCAATCCTGGCGAAAATCAATGATGGAACAGAGGAAATGGTGATGTTTGCGGAGAAGGTTCTGCTCAAGAAAAATGTCGTCCAGATTGGGGATGTGGTTGCAGTTGTGGCAGGCACACAAAGCGCCACCGGGTCGACCAACTTTATGCGGCTGCACGTCGTAGGAGAAGGCGACCCGGTTATATCTGCGAAGAATCTTCGCAAGCCATCTCGATCCGGACCAACTAAGGCGTGAAGCGAACGTGCTTTCTTTTAATTATGGCAATTTTGGCATTTGAGCCTGCACTGAGGTGCGCCGAAGTGGCAATTATGGCAATCTCGCTCCATCAATTCACCCATCCACCCTTGCCATTTTTTTTGTCGGGATCATCAGGTGGCTTGAAATTGCCATATTCGTCAAAATATTTTCGCGGCTCATGCTCATGCTTGCGCATGTACACTTCGAATTTTTTTGCGGCCTGCCTTCTCTTCCACTTATGGTAAGCGTTTCGCAAGCCGAAGTAACGTTCTGAAAACGCAAGTGAAAACCCTCGTCGCGGAATAAACTTCAGGTACAAATAACCGAAAAGCAGCCCGCCGAGATGAGCGATATTTGCCGTACCGCCCCCGATGCGATCATCCAAGGCCCCGATTAGGGCAATGAGTCCCATGATCGCCACCAGGTATTTCATCTTGAGCGCAAATGGAAACGGAAACAGAAAAACCTGTTGTTCGCCGAACAGCATGGCGCAACCCATATAAATCGCAAAGACTCCTGCGGATGCCCCGATCGTAGAGATGTCCGGACGGATGTTGAAAAGCGGGTGTGCGGCCAGTCCCATGGTATAAGCAAGGACGACTGTTGTGAGTGCGCCGCCCAGAACGCCGAAAAAGAAAAACTCCAAAAACTGCCGCGCACCAAAATATCCTTCCAAATATGATCCAAAC
>DASZFK010000731.1:0-12597 GCA_035939855.1 Candidatus Angelobacter sp. | reverse complement strand
GGTGGGAGTCATGGAGAAGATCGGCAGCGTCTTGGGCCAGGATCAGGACAATTTTGTCACAGTCCCGCTCCCGGTTTTTCTGCGCGTAAACGGCCTACACAGCAGCCTGACCATCAATGTCAAGACCAGCCCGGCTCGCTTCGTGGAAGCCCAGGACCAGGCCCAGCAGGTTCTGCGGTCGCGCCATCACCTCACTGGAAATATGGAAGATGACTTCTTTATCGGCACCAAGGAAAGCTACATGGCGCTGTGGCGCAGTATCAGCTCCGCATTTTTTGCTGTGTTCATCATGGTCAGCGCCATTTCCATTCTCATTGGCGGTATCGTCATCATGAATGTAATGCTGGTAAGCGTTACCGCCCGGCGGCGGGAGATTGGAGTGCGCCGCGCAGTCGGTGCGACCAAGTTCGATATCCTGCGCCAATTCATTGCCGAGAGCATTGTGCAATGCCTTGCCGGAGGACTCGTGGGTATCACCATGGGCTTTCTGCTGGCTCTTACTCTGCGCACCTATACCCCTTTTCCTGCGGCGGTCCAAACCTGGGTGGCCGTGGCCGGTGTAGTTTTGAGTTCCAGCGTAGGACTGTTTTTTGGCATCTACCCGGCCCTGCGCGCCTCGCGCCTGGATCCGATCGTTGCCCTGCGTTCCGACTAAGAATGTAGAGGCCCAATTACCCAATTACAAAATTACCCATTTACCCATTTACCCAATACTTCGGGTTGGCTTTGCTGCATAATAAACCTCAATGGCGATCATGACTCCATCCCAGGCCCGCGAGAATTTTCGGGCCGCTATGAATACCTTGCGGTCCAGCAAGGTTCGCTCTGCATTGACGGTGATCGGAATTGTGATTGGTGTGTCCTCTGTGATCTCCATGGCTGCCATCATTGGCGGACTTAACAAGTTCGTGCAGGACAAAGTAGAATCGCTCGGTTCCCGCACCTACTTTCTTAGCCGCTTTCCACCTGGCACGGATCCATTCCACTTTCCCGAGCGCATTCGCGTGCGCAAGTACTTCGAATACGATTACGCCAACTTTATTCGCAGCGCAGCGCCCGATGTCGAGATCGTAACCACCATTGGCACACGCGGATTCATCTTTGGCGACACGAACTTGATCACCAGCGGCGATCGCAGCGTAGAAAAAGTGATTTTGCGCGGCGCCGAACCCGATTACACAACTGCGATTCCGCTGTTCAGTGTAGGGAGCGGACGTTTCATCAATAATTTCGACGAAGAGCATGCGCGCCAGGTGGTGGTGCTCGGAGCTGCCATCGCCGAGTCTCTCTTTCCCTACGCCGATGCTGTTGGCAAGACCGTGCGGATCAACGGCGCGCTCTACGAAGTCATCGGGGTCTTCGAGCACGATCAGGGACTATTTCTGGGACCAGGCGTCGATGTGTTTGCCATCATCCCACTGAGTGATTTTCGCAAGAGATATCCCGAGTCCAAAGAGCTGGTCATGGCCTTTACTGTCCCTAAAGGCGCCAGCGTAGATAAGGCTCAAGATGAGGTGATCCAAGCGATGCGCCGGTTGCGCCGTGTACCCGCCAACCATGAGAATGATTTCGAGTTAAGTTCGCCTGACTTTCTCAGCAACCTGTGGAGCCAGCTCACAGGCGCGCTGGTGATCCTGACCTCGGTGATCAGCTCCGTAGGATTGGTAGTAGGCGGGATCGGAGTTATGAACATCATGCTCATCTCCGTGACCGAGCGTACCCAGGAAATAGGCGTCCGCAAAGCAATCGGCGCTCGCCGGGCCGATGTCCGGCTTCAGTTCCTGCTGGAGGCTGTGGTGCTGACCCTGGTCGGAGGGACTATCGGTATTCTGGTCGGCGCTGGAGTCTCAACCCTGGTGCGGATGCTTGTGCCGTCCGTCCCGGCGACTCTGTCATATTTATGGGTCTCGATTGGCTTCGCGATCTCCGTAGGCGTGGGCCTCGTGTTCGGATACTATCCCGCAAATCTTGCCGCCAATTTAGACCCCATCGTCTGCCTGCGATACGAATAAGAGGATTGGGTAATTTGGTAAATTAGTAATTTGGTAATTTTTATCGGTCGCAATCATGGCATTTTTGGCAATTACCAAATTACCAAATTACCCACTTACCAAATTACCCAATCCCCTCAATTGGGCTCATACGAATAATAAGTTGGTCGAAGAGGGAAGAGCTTGATCAGGATCAATCCCGTGATAAATCCACCGACATGGGCCCAAACCGCCACTCCACCGCCGGTTTGCTGCGAATCGGTAATGGCGGTGGCCGCGCCGCTCAGGAGTTGCGCCAGAAACCAGTATCCCAACACCAGCCAGGCAGGCAGCCGGATCAAGGCAAATGTAAAGACCCAAGTCAAGACTCGAGCTGAAGGAAACAGCACGAAGTATGCTCCCATGACACCGGCGATGGCCCCACTTGCGCCCACGCTCGGGATTCGGGATGTTGAGTTGAAAAAATAGTGCACCAGGTCGGCCCCTAGTCCGCTCAGCAAATAAAACAACAGGTAACCGAAATGTCCAAGACGGTCTTCCAGGTTGTCACCGAAGATTGCCAAGCCCCACATGTTAAAGATCAGGTGCAGCCAGGAGGCATGCAAAAACATCGAGGTGAGGACCGGAACCAGCGCCACATCGATCGGAACGACCCCGGCCAGCCACGCACTCACGCGGTCGGGCACAAATCCAAATTGCATCACGAGGATCCGTAGCTCCCGCGTGGAGAGCGAGTATTCGAAAAGAAAGACGGCGACATTCAATCCGATCAGAAAATAATTGACGTAGGGAGTGATCGAGCGCGGCGCGTCATCTTTGATGGGAATCATCTCAGCTAATTTATAAATTAAAACTTAGAATCTATAATTTTTACATCTGTGGACGGGGTACTCATAATCAATAAACCATCGGCAATGACATCTCACGATGTGGTCGCACGTGTGCGTCGCCTCGTCGGTGAACGATCTGTGGGCCATCTTGGGACCCTTGATCCCTCCGCCACGGGCGTTTTGCCGTTGGTTCTGGGGCGATTTACTCGTCTTGCGCAGTTTTACACGGATGCTGATAAGCGGTACGAAGGAATCATCCAGTTTGGATTTTCCACCGACACTTATGATGCCGAAGGCGAGCCCCAAGGGGCGAAGGAGCCAGTCGATCTGACCCGGGAGCAGGTGCAGGAAGCGGCGCATACCTTCATTGGAAGAATTGAGCAGGTCCCACCTCCATTTTCTGCCAAAAAGATCGGTGGGGTCCCGGCTTATAAGCTCGCCCGCAAAAAACAGGATGTGGAACTGAAACCGAAGCCGGTCGAGGTTAAAGAGTTCGAGATTATGGATTGGAATGGCGAACAGGCGCGATTCCGGGTCTGGGTAAGCTCGGGAACGTATGTCCGCTCGCTGGCTCATGAGTTGGGAAAGATGCTCGGGGCGGGAGCGCATCTGGCCTCGCTGGTGCGGACCTCGGTACGCGAGTTCGGCCTTGCACAAGCACATAGCCTGGAAGAACTGGAAGCAGCAAGCCGGGCTGTAAATCGTCCAGACTCTCACCAAAGCGATCCTCAGCCTGAAATCCATTTCCCAGATAGCTCCCATTCACAACGTCTGATAACGAATATTATGTTAAATAACGAAAAAACCCCAGAAATAAGCCCGTTTGAAGCCCTATGTTTACATCCCCGGCTCATTTTGCCAGAGTTCCCTGCCGTTACTGCGCCACCAGAAACCCTGGCCAAAATACGCCATGGCATGTCGATCAACTTGCCGGAATTTACCAAAGCCACCCTGATCCGGGTATTCGAAAACCAGGTGCGGCTGATTGCAATAGCCCGGCGCATTGCCGGTACCCTGTTCCATCCCAAGGTGGTGCTCTTGTGAACTGTCACGTGGGCCGGATTATTCTTGGAGATGGGTTCTCAACAGCCTACCTCACAGTATGAAGAATTGATTTCAAATCTGATTTGAATTTCTCCAGCGTCGCAATTCTCTCTGGCGTGGCTTCGAGAACCTCGTCTTTGTGAACGAACACTTTTCGCCCACCGCGCTCTACCAGAGGCCCCAGGCTCTCACCCATGCGCCAGCCGGCATTGCCAAGAATCTGGAGTCCTTCAGATCCCGGCACCAGAAACGCCAAGCACCCATCGCGAAGTACACCGATGGTTTTCGGAAACCGCTCAAATGTCTGGAGATCAAAGCCGGCAAGATAGAGTTGTTGGAGTTGTTCGGCGGGATCAGGCATGAGGAGATTTATAATTTATAAATTGTAATTTCTAATTTTTCTGTCGGGGTCATGCAGCTTGCTGTGGCCCCAAGGGTCTGGTTTTAAATTACAAATTATAAATTTCAGATTACAAATTCTACATCTTGTATCGTCCCAGGTCTTCGTCGTTCAGTCCCTCCAGCCACTTGCGTAGATCTTCTGAAGAATTGCGGTCGGCTGCAGCGCCGCTTTGCTTCGAGGTTTTGAGCACATCCTCTTCCACGTAGATTGGGCAATCCAGGCGCAAGGCGAGGGCCAAAGCATCCGAGGGGCGGGAGTCGAGGCTGATGATCTTGCCATCACGCTCCATCCAGATCACGGCAAAAAAAGTGTCATCGCGCAGTTCATTCACAACCACCTTGTGGACATGGGTATCGAGCCCCACCAGCAGGTTCTTGATCAAGTCGTGTGTCATCGGCCTGGGGGTGGTCACTTTCTCGATTTCCAGGGCGATGGCGTTCGCTTCATACATGCCTACCCAGATTGGCAATACCACGTCACTGGTCACGTCTTTGAGCACCACGATCGGCATGTTTGTTACGGGATCCATCATCAATCCGCGAATTTTCATCTCGACTTCCATGAGGCCCTCCTGCTTTTATTCCACCATCTGGCCTACGAGGCTGTTTGGAAAACTTTTGGTTACCAGCACATTAGCATAGGTTCCTGTTTCTGGAACCTCAGAACTGGTTGTGAAATTCAAAGTAATGTTTTGCGAGGTTCGTCCAATCACCTGTCCCCGGGCGTCATTCCTGCCTTCAACCATTACTTCAAGTATCCTCCCCACTCTTCTTTCATAATTAGCTCTTTGAATCTCCCGTTGGCGCTCCTGGAGGATTTGCAGCCGCGCCGACTTTTCCTCTTCCGCAATGCTGTCGGCCATGCCTAGAGCGGGGGTATTGGGACGGGGAGAATATTTGAAGCTGAAGACGCCGTCGTACTGGCACTCATAGAGCAAGGTGATCGTTTCCTCAAATTCAGGATCGGTTTCACCGGGAAATCCCACAATCACGTCGGTTGTAATGGCGATTTCCCGCTTGGCCGACCTGATCCAGGAGATTCTCTCCAGGTATGTCTCTCGCGTGTACTCCCGGTTCATGGCTTTCAAGACACGAGATGACCCACTCTGCACCGGCAGATGAATGTGGTCGCAAATCGTGGGGAGCGCGTCCATTGCTTCCACAATGTCCTTGCCAAAATGCCGGGGATGCGAAGTGGTAAACCGTACCCTGCGGATGCCAGGAACACTGCCCACAGCATAGAGCAATTCAGCAAAGCTTTTCTTTCCAAGAGGATCCGAGTAAGCATTCACGTTTTGGCCTAATAGTTGGATGTCGGTATAACCCAAGTCGGCCATTTGCCGCGCTTCAGCCAGAACAGAATCAGAGGTTCGGCTACGTTCTTTGCCTCGTGTATAGGGCACTACGCAATAGGCACAGAACTTGTCACAGCCTTCGATAATAGTGATATATCCCCGATGCGGGTTGCTGCGGGCGGTGAACTCTGTTTCGAAGGTTTGATCGGTTTGGCGGTCGTCCAAGCCGGTTACCCGATTGTTCCCTGCCTCGATCTGAATCAGCATCTGTGGCAGGTTCCTGTAGGATGCTGATCCTGCGACCAGGGAAACATAAGGCGCCTTCTCAAAAATCTTCTCGCCTTCCTGCTGGGCCACGCAGCCAAGGACAGCAAACTTCTTTCCCTGGGCTTGAAGCTTCTTATAGTCGTGAAGACGGTGAAAGACCTTCTGCTCGGCTTTGTCGCGAATCGAGCAGGTATTGTAAAAGACCAGATCGGCCTGTTCGACCGACGGAACCTGGCAATAGCCCTGCTGGACAAGAGTGCCGATGACCTTTTCCGAGTCATGGACATTCATCTGGCACCCGAAGGTCTCTATGTAAAACGTTTTTTGCCGAACATCCGTCACTACTAAGAAGTATAGCGCAGCAAATTAACGTTTTCAGAAAAAGATCGGCAGGTTCAACTATCATCCAGACAGGGACTAAAGAGTGAAGCAGAACGAGGCAGCCTCATGGGATCAAAAATATCGGGAGGGGTCACACGCCTCTTTGGCTCCAGACTCGTTTCTGGTCACTGCTTACTCTGAGTTTCTTGCCGATACTCAGCCAGGCACCGCGTTGGACGTTGCTGGTGGGGTAGGACGCCATGCGCTCTGGCTGGCTGAACGTGGCTGGAAAGTAACGTTGGTGGATGTCTCCAGCGTCGGCGTCAAATTGGCTCAGGAGAATTTTCATCTGCGGAGTATGGGGCAGTTGGACAGCCAAATTCTCGACCTCTCCCAGTTACACGATCTTGGACACGAACGATATGACCTTATTCTGGTCTTCTTTTATCTTCAGAGATCGCTCTTCCCTGCCCTTATTTCGGCCCTGCGACCCACTGGGTTCCTGATCTACAAGACTTACACCACCGAAAGCAAACGCCTGGGACGCGGTCCCAGCCACCCCATGTATTTGCTGGAGCACAATGAACTGCTCCATGCATTCGAGTCCTTGCGCATCCTGCATTATCACGAGACAACAAAAGAAAAAGGGATTGCGGAATTGGTCGCACAGAAATAGTAAAATTCTTCGTGACCCTAATGACTAAGAACAAACCATTTCACGGACACGGCACCAAGCACCAGAAACATCGGCTCAACCACTGCTTCGGGTGTGGCCGCGACAACCCTGAAGGCATGAAGTTGAAGTTTTTTATCGATGGAGACTCGCGGCGCACGATCTGCAAGTTCAAGCTGACTCGCCGTTACCAGGGACCTCCCGGCCATGCTCATGGCGGGATCATAGCAACCATCCTTGACGAAGCGATGGGCAAAGTAAACAAATTCCGCAACGTGCTGGCGCTAACGAAACAGATGGATGTGGAATACGTGAAACCCGTTCCTTTGGGGAAAACATTGACCGTAATCGGTCATGAGAGCCACGTGCGAGGCCGCCGCCATGTCAATGTTGCAGAAATCACCAATGAAGCAGGAGAGGTGTTGGCCCGAGGCAAAGGGCTCTTCATCGCAATTGATCCGGCGAAGATGTTTGCAAAGTTCATCAACAACAATGGCTCGGCCAGCCCAAGAATCCGAACGAACTGAATGCTGAGCGGTCAAGGATTCAAGTGCTGATTTGCTACTACCGCACCTTGTATTCTTCCCATTCTGGGGCATCTTCTAATTGTTGGGCGTGAAGGAAATCCCATACTGCTTTATTAATATCACCCGCTACGCCGTAGTAGTTGTGATCGTGTCCCAGCATCTCGGTGATCTTTGCCTGAAACCCATGCGCAGCCAGGGAGTCTCGCGTTGCATGGACGGCTTCGAGCGAGAAAAATGGATCTTTGTTCCCTACCCAGATGGCGATGGGAGTCTTGCGCTCGGCATGATCCATGTATTGGTCCATATCACCGCGAAGCGCGCCTGCGTGCACCGCCACTGCCGCAAAATATTGGGATTCAACTATGCCCATGTATAAACTGAAAATGGCACCGGCGGAATGGCCAAACAGATAAACCCGTTTTGCATCGACTGGATACTTCGCCTTCACTGCCTCGACTACGTCATGCAAAAAGTTGGGGCCATCCACGGGGAAAGCCCACTCCTGCGAATTCAGAGCATCAGGCGCTACCAGGATGATTCCCTCTTTCTCCGCGAGTCCCTTCCAAGGATCAATCAACGACATCCCATTACGGCCCGATCCATGGAGTAGCAGGATCAGCGGCTTCGATCCAGAGCCGCCATCAGGGACAAAAAGATAATAGGTGCGGGACTTACCTTGAGATGTGATGCTGAGCTTTTGCGGTTCAGACTTCGCCGATGCCGGAACCGAGAGCGATAGCAAGACGAGGAAAATCAGCCAACGATTCATAAAACCTCAAGTGGTTTGAAATTGAGTAATCTTAGATTGTAATTGGAAAGCAAGATCACACGACCAAAAACCAAAACCCACCACGGAGGCACGGAGACACGGAGAAGATCAAAACGGAGTCAACCGCAGAGGCCGCAGAGATCGCAGAATTGCGCAGAGAATTTTTAGGTGGCTTTGGCGCGATTCCAAATTTTGCGAGAAAAAGCACGATTTCAAAGCACCTCGTGGTACGGAGAAGGCCCTAAAGGAATTGTTGATTGATTCTCTCCGTGTCTCCGTGGTGGGTTTTTGATTTTTGGGTGCCTTTTATCTGTGGTAGGCCGTGATGAAAATTCTGTCTCACGAAAATAACGAAGTCCGCCATTCTTGCAAGCACGCTTCGTCGTCATTGTTTACCGAGTTTACGTGGGTGCTCACAGGATACTTTTTCATCAATCGCGGGTCGAATGGCTTCAACAGATGGGCAACTCTTTCAGGATCGGTTATGCCCCGGTCAAGCCAAAGATCATAGTTCTCTCGATCGATGATCACCGGCATCCGGTCGTGGATATCCGCCAGGAGCGCATTGGTATGCGTGGTCAAGATGGCGCAGGTCTCGATTGGCTGGTTCTCAGGATCTTTCCAACGGTCCCACAATCCAGCCATGGCAAAGAGCGAATCATCGGCCATGCCAATGTTGTAGGGTTGCTTTTCTTTGCGTCCTGTCTTCTGCCATTCGTAGAAGCTGTTGGCGGGAATGAGGCAACGGCGCCACTTCATTGCCTCACGAAAGGCAGGTTTAGTCGCCGCAGTTTCCGACATGGCGTTAATCGTCTTGAATCCCAGCGGATCCTTGGCCCAATATGGAATTAAGCCCCAGCGCATAAGATGAAATTCACGGTGCGCCTGCTCGTCGTCACGTCGCTGCCGAACGACTGCAACCTGCTGAGACGGAGCTATATTGAAGCGCGGTGACCACTCCACGTCGCTGGTGATATCAAAATATTCGGCTATTTCATTCTCACGGCTGGTCAACCGGTATCTTCCGCACATGAATCTAGGATACGCTAATCGCCCTGAGGAACCCGATCGCAGATCAAGCTCCCAGAGAGCATCAATCCCTTATTGGCAGCAAGATTCAAGTCATCGTCACCCAGGAACAATGCACTGTATTCACCGATGATTCTCTGCAACGCAAACTTATTAATCCAGTCCGGGGAGGCCTTGGCGTGGATTGGCTCGTGCCTGGCAGCTCTGCATCTCTCAATGATTGCTTCGGCCAACACTATGGAATTTCCAGCGGGCACCAGGCGCACGGACGGATTGCTTCCATAGATTTCCCGTATTGCGCCAGGGCAGTCAGCAGCTACTGCCGGGGTCTCCAACGCCAGTGCCTCAAGCAGAACATTGCCGAAGCTCTCGCGACGTGATGGAAGGACAAACAGATCGGCATGGCAAAGGTAGGGCCAGGGATTCTGCTGGAAGCCGACGAAACTCACAGATTCTTGCAGTCCAAGCTTCTTTACCTGCTCTGCCAGTTCGTTTTGGAGCGGCCCTTGCCCCAGAATTGTCAGGCGGACATCCGGCAGGCACTCAACCACCTTCGGCATTGCGGCCAGCAACAGGTCGAAGCCTTTCTCATTGGAGAGCCGGCCCGCAGCCACAAGATGAGGCCCAGCTCCAGAATAAGGATTTCCGCCGCTTCTGCCTAATTCGCGCACCAGATCAAGATCGATGGGATTGTAAATACGCATCGGTTGTTGATGAGGCAGGTGGAACTGCTCGGTCATGTCTTTGACCATGGAGTCGGATGGACAAACCACATTGTCCGCCCTTCGGTAGAGACGCTTATAGAGCCAGCGCCATAGATTAGGATATCGAGTATCGGTTTTGAGGCGAACGCTTAGAACTGAGCATTCCCGGATCAGTAGTTTCGTGCCGCGGGGCAATAACGGACGCGCCAGGGCCAACATCAGATTAATGCGCCCGGTAGAAAGGACAATTCGTGGACGAATCTTCCACAATAACTGGATGAGACTCCACATCAGCAGCAAGAGCCCGAGCGGCGTGCGGCGCTGCTGCCCCCCGCGCAACGTATGTATGGCAACGTCTCGCGGCACCTGGCAGGCAAACTCGCCTCCGGCCCGCAAGAGCACCAGGTGCGGCTCAAAATAACTGCGGTCGAGATGGCGAAGAAGCGTGACAAAGACACGCTCTGCGCCGCCTCCTGCCAGGGAGCCGATCAAAAAGACTATCTTTTTTCGAGGGTTGGAAGCGTCCACCGTGTCCTCAATCTACCATTCTTGCCGAGTATCCAAAAGCCCAAAACTTCATTTTGACCCGGAAAATCAGTCCAAAAAATTGAATGTACTTCGAATTGAATCGACATAACCGCGTCATGATTTATTCGCGACCTGACTCGATTTGACGCTGCCTTAATTTTCTTAAGCCTAAACCCAGCAAAATGTCTAAAGTCGCAGCAAACGCCTGCCGATAACAGGAACAACAGCAGTTGCAGTAAATACTCCGGAGTCGTTTTTGAGTTGTCCAGACGCGGCGCCACTCACAGTGAGCCGTACAACCTCAATCTGAAACGCGCCAGCCCTGATGTGTATTCCGTCGCTGTCATCGGTCGATACACATTTGGCTGGCGTTTAACTTGCTGCTGGCTTCTAGCTTCTAGCCGGAGTGCTTCTTGATTCACTGTCTGGAATTCTTTGACTGAGAGACTGCGTTGGCCGGTCGCCAATGTAAGGGATGGTGACCCTGGCAGGAGTCGAACCTGCGACACGGGAAAATGAAGGTTGCAAACGTTTGCAGAGCTAGCTTTAAGCGCTTCGAGCCTTGCGCTTGGGTGCGGAGAGTGTGCCTGGCTCTGTGGCTGCCCGCTTTTTTAACATGTAGGACCGAAGAGCGAAATTCATAAGGCGCTGATACCCTTTGCCCTGCTCCTTGAAAAATTTGATGACATCCTGGTCCACGCGGAGCGTGATCTGTTGTTTAGGGCCTGCGCCCAGAGCGGCCATTAGGGTGGTCGGCTCAAGAGCAATTGCGGTGGCAAAGAATCCCTTGTCGAGCGGAGGGGAATCCAGACCATCTACGTCTTGTTTTTTAGAACGTTTTCGAGTAATAGTTGTTTTGCTCATGTGCTTCCGCCTCTCGTAGGGAGATAATTCGTATGGTGGTAAAAGAGGGATCGTGTGTGAAAATCACTACTGCAACTTTCGTCCCGATCCTTCCGATTCCGCACCAGCGTTCCTCGGCGTAATCTTCCCTCAGATCCGGCTCCGCCAATAAAGGGTACAAGCCGGAGAACATTTGCGACGCTTGGCTGAAATCCATGCCGTGCTTCTTGATGTTTGCAGCATTCTTCCGGTCGTCCCATTCAAAGCGCATTCCGGTTTCTCGCTTTTATGTAACTACAGTGTAGTTACAGAGAAGACTTTTGTCAAGGTCGAGTGTTTGGGTGCGTTACGACGAACACGCACTCGTAGGAACCATTGCCACGATCGCCATCGACACCGCAGCATGCCTTTTGCAAGTGTCGGCACCGTTGATGTGGAATGGAAGAGGATGGAGCCACGGAGTTCAATCCGTGATTCGAATCCAGCAGATTCGATGAATTGTGGTGATCGTGCTCAACGCAACAACATGTTGGGCTGAGCGAGTGTAATGGTGACCCTGGCAGGAGTCGAACCTGCGACCTGCGGTTTAGGAAAAGGGCAATCATTCCCCTCTCTTGTTTGTTCTCAATTATTTACGAGTGGCGCTACCTGCCCATTCTTGGCAGTTTTCGGCACCATTCGGCAGTTTATTGTTAAGGCTATTGTTAGTAAGAACCATCTGACTGCTCACCCTTCCACGGGGGTACGCCCATGAGCAGCGCCACTCCAAAACCCAATAAATCCTCGATCCAGGGCGTGGAACTGTATGCCCTAAGCCTCAAGCTGAGGCTTGCCGGGTTCTCTCTTTCACAAACGGCAATGCTGGCGCGAGAGCCCCAGCCAGCGACACGCAGCAATTCAAACCAAAAGGAACAGGAATGTTTCCATCTAATTCGTTTATCGCAACCAACATCGGGTCTGTAGCTGTAGCGGAATTGGCAGATCCCGCAATCGGGAAACCCGTAGCTGTCGAGCAGCCGGAAAAATGCTTCACGATCAAAACCGCAACCGGCAAGGTTTTCAGGTGCGGCCGCACGGCGCGCATTGTGCTCTATGGCGGGGGCTATGTCTTTGCCTGGGAATCCTTGGGCTGCACCATCATGACGCAGAACGGGGCCGAAGATGTAATCAGCGTGGCTGAGGCCGACCAGCCGGTAAAAGTCTGGACGTTAGCCCTAGCCTCAGCGCCACACATCGCAACGATTGACAACATTTGTTTTATCTGCGATTGAAGAACGAATCGCGGAGGATGGCCAACATGAAAAGTGTTTTTCTGGTCGCGGTCTTGGTCCTGATTCGCGGCGTGAGTTGTGCCCAGCAGATCGACTGGAACAC
>DASZFK010000730.1:0-7499 GCA_035939855.1 Candidatus Angelobacter sp. | reverse complement strand
CATGGGGAGTAGCTCCTTAAGACCCAAGCGGCAGGGCATCGCTTGTCACATAAGTTCGGTATCTGGAAGAGCAACTGTCATGCCAATGCCAACGCGCGCAAATGAATATACAACCCTTTTGGAATGAACAAGTTAAAAGCCAATCCCCTGGAGCCCTGTTACTAAAGGCTCAATCCACAGTAGAATTTTTACGTAGTTATAAAGCAGTTAGCAGTCAGCACTCGGCATTCAGCCCGCAAACGGTTTAGGCTAAAGGAATGCAGCGCAGTGGGCATGGTTGGATGTCGTAATCTGATTTTGTCTTGGGTTTCCTCTGCGCTCTTTGCGACCCTCTGCGGTTAAACAATCATTGGATCTAATAGAGAAAATCCGAACTTTGCCCATACAGCCCGGCGTTTACCTTTACAAGAATGCCGAGGGCGAGGTCATCTATGTGGGCAAGGCCAAGAGTCTGCGGGCTCGAGTACGGTCTTACTTCCAGGAAGGCGTGGGGGAAGCCAACGCGAAGACCGGTTCGCTGTTGCGGGAGGCCGTGGATGTTGAATACATCGTGGTTTCCAACGAAAAAGAGGCCCTGGCGCTCGAGAATAACCTGATCAAGCAAAAGAAGCCGCGCTTTAATATCTTGCTCCGGGACGACAAGACCTACCCTTATATCAAGTTGACGCTGGCCGAGCGCTTCCCCAGGGTTTATGTAACGCGGCGGCTAAAAAAAGACGGTAGCGTTTATTTTGGCCCTTATTTCCCTGGAAACCTTGCTTACCGGATCGCGGATTTGATCCACCGGAACTTCCTGATTCCTTCCTGCAAGGTCGATCTTACCCGGTACCATTCCCGGCCCTGTCTGCAGTACTACATAAAACGATGCCTGGGACCATGTGTCAAGGACCTCACGACTCCTGAGACCTATCAAGAAGCCGTCCGGGACGTGCAATGGCTTCTGGAGGGCCGGCAGACCGACTTGGCTAAGTCTTTGCGCCGCCGCATGGAAGACGCAGCCGAAAACCAGGAATACGAGAGGGCCGCTAAATGCCGCGACCTGATCTCGACCGTAGAGCACCTTCAGGAAAAGCAGCGAATGGCGGCTGTCGAAGGGGATGACGTCGACGTGCTCGCCTATCACTACGAAAACGAAATGCTGGCCGTTAACATTTTTCATACCCGTGGAGGCAAGGTGCTGGACCGGCGGGAGTTCTTCTGGGAGGAGTTGCCGGAACATGAGCCGGGACAAGCTTTTAATCCAGGCGAGTTCTTCTCCGCCCTGGTCAAGCAGATCTACATTGACCAGCAATATGTGCCTCACACTGTGCTGGTACCGGTGGATTTCGAAGACCGTGTCTCCCTGGAAGAACTGCTTGGCGAAAAAAGGCAAAAAAAGGTAGAAATCCTCGTTCCCCAGCGAGGCGAGAAGCGTTCGCTGATCGACTTGGTGGCGCAAAACGCAAAGCAATCGTATGACCAGCGTTTCCGGGTGATGAAGCCGGCGGCCAAGGCCATCCAGGAGGCGCTGCAGGATGCGCTCACCTTGCCGGAGATTCCGAAACGCATCGAATGTTTCGACATTTCTCATATCCAGGGAGCGGAAACGGTGGCGTCCATGGTGGTGTGGGAAGAAGGAAAGATGAACAAGTCCGAATACCGCAAGTTCATTGTTCGCACCGTGCAGGGCGTAGATGATTTTGCTTCAATGCGCGAGGTGGTCACGCGGCGATACAAGCGGCTGCAAGACCAAAAAAAACATTTCCCCAGCCTGGTGCTGGTCGATGGCGGATTGGGACAGCTTCATGCCGCCGCCGAAGCTTTGGAGGGTCTGCAGATTACCAATCAGCCTCTGGCTGCCATCGCAAAAAAAGAAGAAGTCATCTATGTCTATGGACAGGAAGATGATCCGGTGGTTCTCGACCGGCACTCACCTGTCCTGCACTTGGTACAGATGGTGCGGGATGAATCCCATCGCTTTGCCGTGACCTTCCACCGCAAGCGCCGCCAGATGCGCGACCGAAAATCAGAACTGCTGGAGATACCAGGAATCGGGGAGCGAACGCGGCAGAGACTATTGCAGCACTTTGGGAGCGTGCGGGCTGTCCAGGGAGCCGATGCTGCAGCGCTAAACGCGATTCTTACCAAGCCTCAGACGGAGGCGGTTCTGAAGCATTTCCAGAAGCAAGAGGCCAGCTAACTAGCCAAGGGCTTCTTCGCCTGACCTCCCCGGCACTCTGAAAGCTTTGCCACTGCTTCAATTACCCATTTACCAAGTTGAGCCGCTTTGCGGGCGTTCGAGCCCGCAGGCGAAATCCTTGAGCGAAGCGAAGGATCTTACTCATTTACAAATTCTCAGCGAGAACGTTCGTTATCTCCTGCATAACGGCCTAAAACGCTGATAGGCAAATCGAATTAGAAATTCACGCGGCCAGACCACTCCATCGGAAACCTGCTGAAGCATCGATTTCCTGAATCATACCTTCCTGGGAAAGCTCGCGCAGCCAAGCGTTAATGTCCTCTGTTCTCAGGACCAAGCCTTCCTTCTTGAGTTGCTGGTGGATTTCTTCAGCAGTCATGGGCAAAAGACGGCCACAGGAGGCTCTGGCGTTACGCAGTGCGCTCATGCAGGCTTCGCGCGCCGATCGGAATTGACCCGGCACAGACGAGAGGGAGTGGATTTCTGTCAGACTCATGGCTTAACAATTTTACCCTCGTCCTTCCAGGAGTCAATGCCGCAAACCTTGTGCAGTGGGGCAAAATTTGTGCAGGCGGCTCACGCTCCGGCCGCGCTAACGGGTGGCTCCGACTCCGGATATTCTTCCAGAATGCTTGTCGATCGAAACGGAAAAATGTAGGTGCCGTTGCGCGCTGCCTTCGACAGCGTGAAACGGACCTCGTCACCACATTGCTTGCAGCGCGGAAAGCGGCTCTCCGCAATCAGCGTGGCCTCGTGCATGAGCCGGTGGGCATCATGCTCAATTCTGTAAATCCCGCTCCGGGGAACGATCTCCCCAGGTCGGTAGCTTTCAGGCATTCTGGCCCCTCTCCCTGCGATGTACGGCCAGATACTCGAAGGGCTGACTAAAAAGATGCCGGACAACCCGGCAATGGTTGGTCGAACCAATCTTCAGATTCTCGCCCTAGTTCCGGGTTAAGAAAACCGCCAGCGATGCTCTTTGAGGATGCACCGATCCATGACCACAAAAATCCCGGCTTTGCGGGCCTTGGCTGCGGCATCTTCATGAATCACGCCCTCTTGCAGCCAGATGGCCGGCACGCCCAGCTTGATCGCCTCATCTACAATTTCCGGAACACCTTCAGGACGGCGAAAGACGTCCACGATGTCGATCTTTTCTTTGATTTCAGAAAGAGATCCCACTGCCTTCTCGCCCAGAGCACCCTTAATCGTGGGATTGACTGGAATAATGCGGTACCCCTGGCTCTGCATATAAGCGGCGACTCCATGGCTCGGCCGCAAAGGACTATCCGACAAGCCCACAACCGCAATGGTCTTGGCGCGCTTCAGGAGTTCGGTAATCTCGTCGGTAGCTGGCGTCGTAGTCACAACCGCATTTTAGCACTCCAGAAACCAAAAGTACGGGTTGCCCAACCCGTCACGTTGTGCGCGAAGGGACCAACAAGACTTTGAGCGCCCAAATCAAGGCGCAGAAGTTCTAACCGGCGTCTTCGACAACGAACTGCAACTCATCGGGGAAATTATGGCAATTTTGGCATTTATGGCAATTTTGGCAATCCCCCTCACTTCCCCACAAATATTGCCTTAGGCATCATCACATGGACGCCCTTGTTTCCGTCCACCAACTCTGTGATGTCCACATCACCGGCTACACTGGTCAGCATATAGGCATCGTCACGGCTGAGATGTTTTTCGTTGACCAGAAAATCAATCATCTCGCGAACTGCCAGGCGGGCCGCGGCGCTCAGGTCGTCATCGAATCCCATGCTGATGTAGTGCGTAGGCGTCTCAGCCCTGGGATACTTTATCTTCATTCCTTTGTGAAGAATGAATTGCAGCTTGCCAACCAGCGAGGTTTCCAGGGCGGTGATGTCCACTTCTCCATTGCCTTGGCCTGCATGTCCGTCTCCAATTTCAAAGAGCGCACCACGGGCATGGACAGGCAGGTAGAGTGTTGTCCCCTCGACCAGTTCTTTGTTATCCATGTTTCCCGCATGAACCCCAGGTGGCGCGCTGTTGACTCGTCCATAAGCTTCCGGCGGGGCCACTCCCATGCTGCCGAAGAAAGGATGCAGGGGAATTTCAATCCCCGGCCCGAACTTGGCAATCATGCGATCGCGGTCGAGAGGAATGATTTTGATGCGTGAATAAGCAAAGTCATCTGTAAGGAAGCCGGCTCCAAAGCGAAACCCGTTGTAGGCGTAAGGAATGGCGAGGTCGATTTTCAGCATACGGACCTCAAGCGTGTCGCCCGGTTCGGCATTCTCGATAAACACAGGGCCGTTGAGGATGTGTCCGCCGGGGCCTTTGTTGGTGACCTCTTTATAGATATCGCGCAAGTTCTGCTGCACTTGGTCAGGCGGGACCCCGGCTTTTTCCAGGCCCATTGGACTGTTGGTGAGCAGCGTTTCAAAAATGACCGTGTCACCGGAATGAATCCGCAGAACCGGCTGTGCCGTCGCGTCATAGTATCCCCAGGCAACAGTCTGCGGCGTGGCCTTCAGGGTGTGTGTTGTCCCCTGGCCAAAGCTAAAGGACGAGATCAGGCAAACGAGAATGAGTATACGCATGTTCCTCCATCATTCGGATAAGCGACAGAAATCCTGCCACAAGCAGAGCCATTATGCCAACAGGCATGAATACGTTGACTCGACAACGTGAAAACGAAAATTCTTGTTTTTCCGCGAAAAATTTCTTTGCTTTTTCCTTCGTGCCCTTGAGTTTCTCTTCGTGTTCCTTCGTGGTTAAGATTTTGGTTTTCCTTTGTGGTGAACCGGCTTTGGGTTGTTAATATCACATCTATAGCAGGAGGCGACATGAGCCTGAAGACTGCAGTCGGTCTCATTTTGATTGTGTTTGCGATTGTGGCGGTTGTTTGGGGAATCAGCCACATGGATGACATGCACACCAAGCTTTACAATGCGCTTGGCGGACATGACAACAATGGCCCCCTGGCAATCGGCGCCGGAATTGTTGTTGGAATCATTGGGCTATTGTTAATCGTGTGGAGACCTAAATCTGCTGTGTGATTTTTACGAGCACCCAAAGATCGCCATGACCACCGAAAGCGCAAAGCGAGATCTGGTTCAGAGGCACGATTTTCAAGACCACGCCGCCGCTGTTCGTCCGGGCGAGGAACTCGATTGGTCAAAGCTTGAATCTTATTTGTGTGGCCATCTTCCCGATGCTTCAGGGCCGCTGGAAGTACAGCAGTTTCCCAGCGGACACTCAAACTTGACTTATTTCATATCGCTAGCTCGCGCTGGAGAGAAGCTTGAACTTGTCTTGCGGCGCCCTCCCTTTGGCAGCAAGGTAAAGAGCGCACACGATATGGGACGCGAATATCGCGTGCTTTCCCGTTTGTGTTCAGTGTATCCGGCTCCGCGCCCCTTGCTCTATTGCGATGACACATCCATCATTGGCGCTCCGTTCTATCTCATGGAGCGTTTGCGAGGAATCATCCTGCGCCGCGATTTGCCCGCAGGATTGGATATCAATCCCGATACAGCGCGCAAGCTCGATGAGTCTTTTGTCGATAATTTGGTTCGACTCCACGCCTTGGATTACAACGCCATCGGCCTCGCCGATCTTGGCAAACCTGACGGATATGTGGAGCGGCAGGTAAGTGGCTGGATCGATCGATATCACAAATCGAAGACCCATGAACTGCCGGAAGTGGAACAGGTCGCCGGCTGGCTGAAGAGGCACCTTCCGCCGGCATGTCCGGCCACGGTGATCCACAACGACTACAAGTTCGACAATATGATTCTGGATTCAGGCGACATCACCCAGATCAAAGGTGTCCTCGATTGGGAGATGTGTACCTTGGGCGACCCGCTATCGGATTTAGGCACAGCCCTCGGCTACTGGGTTGATCCCCACGATCCACCGGAACTCCAGGCCATTCACTGGGGACCAACGATGATTCCCGGAAGTCTCACGCGCAAGCAGCTTGTCAATCGTTATGCGCAACAAACCGGTCGTGATGCTTCGAACATGGTTTTTTATTATGTGTTTGCCTTGTTTAAAACTGCGGTCGTGGTTCAACAGATTTATTATCGCTACCATCATGGCTTGACCAACGATCAGCGTTTTGCTTCGTTGATGGATGTGGCTCATGTGCTTTTGCGAGCGGCGATCCGCGCTATTGATGGAAATGAGATTTAAATCAATCCCCCGCGGGCAGCGGCGACGTCCTTCGCGTACGCTTGTGCGCTTTTCTCCAACCCTCCATCCGTAACCGAAAACGGTCGAGATAGAGATAAACCACTGGTGTAGTGAAAAGAGTGAGCGCCTGGCTGACGAACAGCCCGCCCACGATAGCGATTCCCAATGGGCGGCGAAGCTCGGAGCCGGTGCCGCCACCGATGGCCAAGGGAAGACCTCCCAGCATCGCAGCCATAGTGGTCATCATGATGGGCCGGAAGCGCAACATGCACGCCTGAAAAATCGCCTCTTCCGGAGATTTGTTCTCACGGCGTTCTGCCTCCAGGGCGAAATCGATCATCATGATTGCATTCTTCTTCACAATCCCGATGAGCAAGATGATTCCGATCAGGGCGACCACATTCAACTCCGTATTGGTCAGCAACAACGCCAGCAGCGCCCCCACGCCTGCCGAGGGCAATGTTGAGAGGATCGTGATCGGGTGAATAAAACTTTCGTAGAGAACACCCAAGACAATGTAAACAGTGATCAAGGCCGCCAGGATCAGCCAAGGCTCGTTGGCGAGGGAGGCTTGAAAAGCTGCCGCGCTGCCCTGAAAACTACCATGCACAGAGGCTGGCGCTCCGCTTTGGCGCATGGCCTTCTCGATCACATTGGTCGCCTGCCCCAGCGGAACACCGAGCGCTAAGTTGAAAGAAAGCGTCACTGCCGGGAACTGTCCCTGGTGGTTGACCTGCAATGGAGTGTTGGATGGAGCAAAGTGGGCAAAGGCCGTCAGTGGGACCTCGGCGCCGTTCGAGGAATGCACGTAGGTTGTATTCAGGGCGTCCGTGCTGCTTTGAAAGTGGGGATCTACCTCCAGGACCACGTGATATTGGTTCAATTGCCGATACATTACCGAGACTTGCCGCTGGCCGAAGGAATCGCCAAGAACAGCATCCACTTGTTGCGGAGTCACGCCCAGCCGCGCAGCAGTTGTACGATCGACTTCAACTCTTTCTTCCAGGCCATGGTCCTGCTGATCGCTGTTGGCGTCGCGAAGCTCGGGAAAGGAGCGCAGCTTATCGAGGATGCGCGGCGCCCATGTTCTAAGGTCTTCCAGGTTATCGGCCTGCAACGTGTATTGGAATTGCGAATTGCTCATGCGTCCGCC
>DASZFK010000729.1:0-12836 GCA_035939855.1 Candidatus Angelobacter sp. | reverse complement strand
TGGGACGATTAAGTTCCTTCCGGGTATCGCCAAAAGCAAAGCGGGCGAGCCGATGGTCTCGGGCGAGTTTGTGGTGATCGTGACTCTTCCGCGAAGGAACGGCACCGGTGACGCCAACATAACCGTGCGCGGGATGTCGCAAATCGGATTGGAACTTCGGCCCTACGTCCATCTTGTCGAAGGCCGCTGGTTTAGTCCTGGACAGCGCGAGATCGTGGTAAGCCGATCCATTGATAAGCGCTTTTCAAATGCTGGACTGGGACAGGAATTGTTCTTTGGCAAGGGAAAATGGAAAGTCGTGGGAATGTTTGATGCGGGCGAAACTTCCGCCGGCTCCGAGATCTGGGCCGATGCGGATGTCATGGGCGAGGACTTCAACCGCACCGCTGCCTTCTCTTCCGTACTGGTTCATGCCGTTGATCCGGCGGCGGCCGAAGCCTTGCGCAAAAGCATGAATGATGAGCAGCGGCTCAAACTCGATGGCTTGAGCGAGCCTGCGTATTATGCAGCGCAGACCACCTCTGGCAAGGGAATTCAGATCATCGGCTTTGTGATCACCATTGTTATGGCAGTAGGCTCCTGCTTTGCCGCCATGAATACCATGTATGCGGCAGTGGCTTATCGTGGCCGCGAAATAGCGACCCTCAGGATCTTGGGGTTCTCGCGGCCCAGCATTATTATTTCCTTCGTGATTGAATCAGTCTTGCTCTCGCTCCTGGGTGCAGCCTTGGGTTTGCTGTTGACACTCCCCTTAAATGGAATGACTACCAGCATGGGCAACGTCGCATTCAGTGAAACCGTGTTTAGCGTCCGTCTCACCGGTACGGTTACGCTCATCGCCGTCTTGTTCGCTGTGGTGATGGGACTCTTTGGCGGCATTGCTCCAGCATGGCACGCTGCAAGAAGAGAGATTCTCGCGGCTCTTAGGGATTAACCAATGGCAATCGACACCAAATTCGACGAACTTAAAAACCTCCGGATTGATCGGTCGGAGAAGGAGCCAAACGATCCTCCCAAGTGGTCGTCTCGTTTCATTCTGATCGGCATAGGTGTGCTGGTGGTACTGGCCATTGTCGCGGTGATCGCGCGCATGTTCTCGTCGTCCGCGCCTGAAGTTCAGGTTGTGCGTCCGTCGACTGTTTCCAGCGTTAGCGGCGCTGGAGGCAGTACTGTGCTCTCGGCAGCCGGCTACATTGTTGCCCACCATACGATTGACGTGAACTCCAAAGTCACAGGCCGTATCGCCTGGATTGGCGTAGAAAAAGGCGACAAAGTGAAGGCCGGTCAAGTTCTGGTGCGGCTGGAAGATCAGGAGTTCCGCGCCCAAGTACAGCAAGCGCAAGGTACTGTAGCTGCGGCGGAGGCGCGGCTCAAGCAGCTTGAGCATGGCTCGCGCCCTGAAGAGATACAGCAATCCTCTGCCAATCTTGATGAGGCCCGCGCCAATCTCGCCAACGCCAAAGTCACGCTGGACCGGACCAAGACCCTTACCGAGCAGGGCGTAGTGTCGAAGCAGCAACTCGATGACGCGCAAGCCCGCTACGATGCCGCTTTGCAACATACGCAATCGCTTGAGAGGATTTACACCCTGACCAAAATCGGCCCTCGGGCGGAGGAGATCGAAAACGCTCGTGGAAGCTTGCTCCAGGCGCGCGGCCAACTGGCGTTTGCTCAATCCCAGCTTGAAGCTACACAAATCCGCGCTCCAGTGAGCGGAACCATTCTCCAGCGCACCGCGGAAAAGGGGGAACTGGTAACTGCGCAATTTGCCAGCGCCGCCGATACGGGCGGTCCGCGTGGATCGGTTGTTTCGCTTGCCGATCTCTCGGACCTGCAAGTCGAGCTTGACATCAGCCAGAACGACTTCGCCCGGCTCGGCCCCAAACAGCGTGCGGTGCTGACAACAGATGCTTATCCTGACCGCGAGTATCCAGGCGTGATCGATGAGATCTCTCCTCAGGCCAACCGTCAAAAGGCTACGGTGCAGGTCAAAGTCAAGATACTGAATCCTGACAGCTATCTTCGTCCCGACGAAAACGCCAATGTTCGTTTCCTTGCGGAGGAAGGCAAAAATCAGGCCCAAGTATCCTCAGGCTCAGTAGTGCCCAGTGCGGCCGTGCATGACAGTGACGGCAAAAAAAATGTTTTTGTTGCCTTCAACGGCCATGCCGTAGCGCGGCAAATCAAAGTCCAAAGCCAGCGGAGCGATGGATACCTGGTGGAAGGACTCACCGGTGGAGAAGACATAATCGTCAACGCCCCTGCGGACTTAAAAGACGGAGACCGCATCCGCATCAAGAAATGAAACTATTGGGTAATTGAGTAAATTGGTAATTGGGTAATCGTGAATTCAAAGGCCTGAAGAATTTTGGAGAGAACGGATCGACTTGGAGAGAAACGGATTTATGACTCAGACCACAGAAATGAAGAACGCCGCCGTCGCAACCAGGCTTGTGCAAGCCAACCATGTGAGCAAAGTTTTTTCCCGGGACACCTTTCAGGTGAAGGCCCTCGACGACGTCTCCATCGAGATTGCTGAGAAGGAATTCGTTGCGCTGATGGGGCCTTCCGGTTCGGGAAAAACCACTCTGTTGAATATGATCGCCGCGGTGGACCGTCCTACGTCCGGTGAGTTGCTGGTACAGGGGGAAAACGTCTTTCGTTACACCGATGCCAAGGCGGCGCAGTGGCGCAACCGTCACATCGGCTATGTCTTCCAGACCTTTAACCTGATCCCTGTGCTGACCGCGTATGAAAACGTAGAACTTCCGCTGCTGCTTACTAACCTCAGCAAAGTGCAACGCGGCAATCACGTAAAGACCGCTCTTCAGTTGGTTGGACTGGGCGACCGCATGCATCACCTTCCAAAACAGCTATCAGGAGGCCAGGAGCAGCGCGTAGCCATCGCCCGCGCGATCGTAACCGATCCAACCCTGATTCTCGCCGATGAGCCGACCGGCGATCTTGACAGCCAATCTGCCACCGAGGTGCTGGAAATCCTCAAGCGCCTCAACTCAGAATATGGCAAGACAATCGTGATGGTAACCCACGATCCCCATGCCGCCGCCTACGCTCATGTAACCAGACACCTCGAAAAAGGCATGTTGCTACCAGCATAACCCGCTGCGAAGGTTTCGGCGGGGAACTTTGCGGTGACGCTGAATCAATCCAACCCCCGAAGCGAAGGGAGACAGAGAGTGGCCCCATCATGCTGAGCCAGCGTAGGCGCTTGTGCCTACACTGGCTCATAAATGCTGGCTAGATTGAGACGGAGACCAAGAGTCCCGGAAGGACGACCGAAATTTGCCAGTGCGAGAGTGAGGCGCAGAATGCAGTGGTGGGTAACAGAGATCATTACCGGCCTCATTCGAAGTTTCACTTCCGGTTTCGTATCGCCTCCAACTTGGCCTGCTGCTCGGCACTCAGCTTGTTCTTGATGTGAACCAGTAATGAGATTTGGGCTCGTTTTACCTCTCGCTCGGTGGCCAGGACTTTCTCCAGTTGCGCCAGCACCTGCTGTTCATCAATGCGGGGTTGTTTCACGAGAGCAGCCATTCTTTCCATCTCGTCCTGCAGCTTCCATTGCCAGTCGGTGAACTTCAGTTGGGCTTCGCGAAGTTCGGTTTTGAGATAGGCCTTCTGGTCATCGGTGAGGCCGATAGATTCCTGGTTTTGCATGACCAATTCCGGCGGGAAGAAGCTCTGGCCAATGGGATCCTGGTTGGGAGTTGGTTGTTGCGCGCAAGCGGCGCCAGTCAAAAAAACCAATGCGAACAGATTAAAAAGTTTCATTTTCATTATTGTTGCTCCTTGAGTTCACTCATTGTCACGTCTAGCCTCAGATACGACTCACCTAAACTAGGTACACCTCGCAACACCCCCTGTCCTGGAACAACCAGTAGCGCATCGCTTGGGGCGTGCCATTGCACCAGCTTCTCGGCCGCTGCTAGTTCTGCCGCCGAGGGTCCAGAGCCAGTTGGCCGGCTCAGCACTAGGGCAGTCACGAATGCAGCCACGATTGCTGCAGCGGCGGCGAATAGCCACCGCTTTCCATGCAGGTTTCGTTGCGGCTGTTGAGCTTCTGCAACAGCCATGACCCTGGCCGCAAAATCCGGCCCTGGTTGTTGCGCACCGGGGAGCAGTGACAGCGCCGCATCCAGCCGTTGCCGCTGGTCCTGTAAGCGCGCCAGTTCTTGTCTGCAGCCGCTACACTCCGCGAGATGCTTCTGTAACTGGCTGGTTGTGGTATCGGTGAGCGCAGCTTCCAGCAACAGGTCTTCCCACTTGGAACAATTGTTTTTCATTGCATCGCTTCCAACAGAAGTTTTCTTGCCGTGTGTAGCCTGGAGCGCACCGTCCCTGGAGGAATCCCCAGCACGGCTGCCGTATCGGTGGCATCCATTTCCTCCACGATTGAAAGTTGCAGCACGCTGCGAAGTTTTTCAGGCAACTGTTCGATCTGCTGGCGCAATCTTTCGGCCAGCATGTAGTCCTCGGCGTTCTTGGTTCCGTCCACAATCTCAACGGCAGAATCGTGCCAGACGGTATCGCGGACCATCCGCCGCCTCGATCCGCGCTGGCGGTTCAGGGCCAGTCGGAAGCTTATCCGGTTGACCCAAGCCCGAAATCTTTGCGGATCGCGAAGCGATTGGAACTTTTGATAAGCACGTAGGAATGCTTCCTGCGCCACTTCCTCGGCATCGGCTGAATTCCCCAAGACGCTATAAGCAATCTGCAACACCCGGCGCTGGTTCTCTCTCATGAGCTGGCCGAAGGTCGTCTCCTGTTGATCTGCCTCGGTTCTGGCCACAAAAGCATTCACGGACGGCTCGGTCACGCTCTTTGCTCCCCTACCATGTCCAGACACCGCCAAGGTGTTTGGTGTTCAAGGAAACACGGATCTTTGGCACGCTCCCTGCACCCGAAACTGCATCATTTTCTATATAATGGTAGCGAGCTTCCCTCATTAAGGACTTCCTGGAGTACTCCATAACATGATTAAGCTTCTTCAAAGTGGCGGCAAAGCGACCAAGTATTTCCTGGGGGGGCTGCTGTTCGTCATTAGCGCTTCCATGGTCACATATCTGATCCCCGGCTTTATGGCGGATTCCACCGCCAGCGCATCGGGCACCGTGGCCTCGGTCGCTGGACAAAATATCCAGATTACAGATGTCCGGGACATGGCGCAGCGCCGCGTGCAGGCCATGATGCGCCAGGGATATCCCGATTTTTATCGGCAGATGATGATCAAGCAATCTATCCCTGCGGCAATGAATGAACTGATTCAGGACGCCGAGATACGCTATGAAGCCGATCGTTTAGGTTTAAAAGTTTCCGATCAGGAACTCCAGGATGGACTGCGCAACAGCCCCGATGGCCCATATTTCTTCCCCGATGGCAAATGGATCGGCCAGGAAAAGTATGAACAGATGATCAAGGGCGCCAACATGTCGGTGGAGTTCTATGAGTCGAACCTGCGGCTGCAGTTGCTCAGGGAGAAACTTTTCACCGCCATCACCGCCGGCGTCGATATCACTCCGGCAGAACTGCAAAAGGCTTACAAAGAGCAGAACACCAAAATCAAATTCGATTACGCACTCCTGAACTCAACCGATCTCGAAAAGCAGGTCAAGTACACGGATGGCGAGTTGAAGGGCTATTTTGACGCCCATCAGGCCCAATACAAGAACACCAATCCCGAGAAGCGCCAGGTGCGTTATTTCGTGTTTGACCGCAAAGAGGCGGAATCCAACATCACGGTCACGTCCTCGGACCTGCAACAGTACTACGAAGCGCACAAGGATCAATTCCGCACTCAGGACCGGGTTAGAGTCCGCCACATTTTGGTCAAGACACCCGATACCGGAAAGGATGGCAAGGTTGACGAGAAAGGACTGGCGGCCGCCAAGACCAAAGCACTCGATCTGCTGAAGCAATTGAAGAATGGGGCCGATTTTGCCGAGCTGGCAAAAAAGAATTCTGAAGATAGCACTGCCGCAGCCGGAGGAGAAATCGGTTGGGTTGTGAAGGGTGTGTCAACACTCAACCCGGACTTTGAGACTGCCGCCTTAGCCCTCGATAAAGGACAAATGAGCGATCTGGTGCAAACCAGTGCTGGTTTCCACATCATTCAGGCAGAAGACAAGGAACAATCTCATTTAAAGCCCTATAGCGACGTGAAAGACGAGGTCGAAAAAGCCGTCAAGGCCCGGAAAGCCGGTGATTGGCTGGGGAAGATGGCTCAGGACTATCAGGGTGAGGCGCGCGCCACTTCGCTGGACAAGGCTGCAGCCAAGGCCGGCAAACAGGTGGTTCCGAGCAATCCACTCGCCCGCACTGATTCCCTGCCGGGCGTTGGTCCTGCACCCGAGTTCATGCAAGCGGTATTCAGCGCGAATACCCAATCCGGCCCACAAGCAGCCAGATTTGGCGATGGTGTCGCAATTTTTCAAGTAACCAAGATCGAGCCGCCCAAGCCTCCTGATTTTGAGGCTGTCAAGGACCGTGTGATCAAAGATTTCAAAGCGGAACAGGCTGCTCATAAATTGGATACCGAACTCAAGGCGATGGCCGATCGCGCTCATTCCGAGCATGACCTGCGCAAAGCGGCCAAAGAGGCGGGCGCCACCGTTAAGACAAGCAGTTTTGTTTCCCCCAAGGACCAATTGGATGATGTCGGCTCAATGGGTCAGGCCCGGGAAGCATTCAATCTCAAGCCGGGCGAGATCAGCGGCCCTATCAACCTGGGAGGCAAGGGCGTAGTGATCAGCCTTATCGAGCGCCAGGAGCCTTCGGCTGAAGAGGCCACCAAGGGTTCGGATGAGATACGCGAGCAATTGATTGGCCAAAAGCGACAAGAAGCGCTGGGAATCTATATGGGCGATCTCAGGACCCGGCTGGAAAAAGCAGGCAAAGTGAAAATCTACAAGAGCGCAATGGACTCGCTGACTAGAGATAGCGAATAAATCAGCATCTAAGTGCCTTTATGTCTCTTGAGCGCTTGGCTGGTATCCTTCTTCATCCTACTTCGCTGCCCTCGCGCAGCGGAATTGGCGACCTTGGGCCCGAAGCCTACAAATTTGTAGATTTCCTGTCAGAGGCCAAATTGGGTTTGTGGCAGATTCTGCCTCTCTCCCCGCCCGGATTGGGAAACTCTCCCTATTCGGCGATTTCCGCGTTTGCCGGAAACCCACTGCTCGTCAGCCTTGACCGGCTCGCTGATCGCGGATGGATTTCCCGCGACAAGATAAAACCTTCGGCTGCTTCCTTCCGCGAGAAGCGCATCGACTTCGAGCAGGTCAAGGCCACGAAACTGCCGCTGCTCGAAGAGGCCGCCCAGAGTTTTCTGGAGCGAAGCTTTCTTCAGTCAAACAACCGCGACCGCCAGCGTTTCGAGGCCTTCAAGCATGAAAATGATTGGTGGCTCGAAGACTTTGTTTTATTCAGCGTAATGCGCAGCGTTCATCGGGGAGCTTCGTGGAGCACATGGCCGCGCGAGTTGGCCCGGCGTGAGCCGGAAGCCCTGCGCAAATTTGGCCTGCAGTACCAGCGCGAACTGGAGATCGAGCGCGCCATCCAGTTTGCTTTCTTTGAACAATGGAGAGCTTTGCGCCGCTATGCCGCAGAGCGCGGGATCAAAGTAGTCGGCGACGTAGCCATCTTTGTGAACTACGACAGCGCCGATGTCTGGCGGTACCCCGATCTTTTTTACCTTGACCATGACCTGCAAGCCACAATCGTAGCGGGTGTACCTCCTGATGCCTTCAGCGCAACCGGGCAGCGATGGGGCAATCCTCTCTACCGCTGGGATGTCTTGAAGGCCCGTGGCTACGATTGGTGGGTGCAACGCATGTCGTGGGCAGTAGGGGTTTGCGACATCGTTAGGCTCGATCACTTCCGTGGTTTTGAAAGTTATTGGGCTATTCCTGCCGCAGAGCTCACAGCAGTGAATGGGAGTTGGGTTCCCGGGCCCAAAGACGATCTTTTTGAAGAGCTTCGCAGACAACTGGGCGACCTGCCATTTATTGCCGAAGACCTGGGAATGATTACGCCGGCAGTTCATGAATTGCGTGAACGGCTTGAGATTCCCGGCATGAAGGTCTTGCAGTTTGCCTTCGGCGATCCCGGCGCGCATATTTATCTGCCCCACAATTTCGAGCCAAACTGTGTCGTCTACACCGGCACTCACGACAACGATTCGACCCTCGGATGGTGGAACTCGGGCGCAAGCGCGGAAGAAAAACGTGCCGCCCTGGCTTACATCGGAGATGCCGCCGATGGAATCCACTGGGCCTTTATCCGCGCGGCATTCACCTCGGTGGCCAAGATGGCGATCGTGCCTCTTCAGGATATCTTCGGGCTCGATAGCGAAAGCCGCATGAACATTCCTTCACTGAGCGACGGCAATTGGGGCTGGCAGTTTGAGTCCGGTATGCTCGCGGGCGACGTGGCCCAGAAGCTTGCTTCGCTGGTCACGGTTACCGATCGTGCTCCAAGCCTCTCAACTGCTGGTCAGCAAAGCGACCGGGAAGTGCGCGAAGATTTCGCGGCATAGCAGCGTGCGTCCTGCGGTGACCCTGGCTCTCTCGCCAGTAAAGATGTTCTCTACAAACTCTGCCGTGCGTGAAGGCACATGCAGTTCCGTGCCCTCCCATAAATCGCCGATGGGAGGCCGCAACGCGCCTGCGGCCAGCGTGTAGCTGAGCCTGGGGACGGCGATGATCGCGATCTGGTTTCGCTGCTCGCGGGCAAACGCCACCACATGATCATGTTTCGGCCCGATCGCATGAAGAGGGGTATACGCGCCAGCCTGGAATAACTCCCGATGCTCGCGGCGAAAACGCAGCGCCTGCATCGTGGTCCACAGTTTGATCCTGCCATCGGCATAGTCCTTCAATAATTCGGCGCACAATCCCGGCAGGTCCTTTTGCTCCGCCCTGCGGTCCAGTTCGTTGAGCATTCGCTTCCGCAATTCGTAATTCACTGGACGCCGATTGTCCGGATCAACCAGGCTGAAGTCCCATACCTCCGTTCCCTGGTAGATGTCGGGATTGCCGGGTGATCCGATCATCAGCAATCGTTGCGCCAATGAATTAATGGCTCCGAACAACGCAATGGAGGGCATTATGGCCTGGAGTTGGTCCAGAAAAGAATTCGGACGTTTCTGCGTTCCGGGGCTCAGGATTTTCTCCACGAATTGCTGCAAATAGTCCACATAAATTGGATCGTCGTTGATCCAACTCAAATTGACCTTGGCCTCGTGCACCGCCTTGTTCATATATTGCTTGATTCGCTCGGTGTAGGCTGCCCGAGCAGTTTCATTTCCAAGGTCGAACGTCCAGGTGCCCACCAATGTCTGGTAAAGAAAGTACTCTTCGTTCAGATCGGGAGCGGTGCGTCCGTCGGGAAGAGCGCGCTTGCGCGTGCGATTGATCTTGCGCCATCTGAACACCTGCGACGCCCACAAGCGAGGCATCTCGCTCAACACGTTGAGGCGCGCGCGAACATCCTCGCTGCGCTTGGTATCGTGGGTTGAGGTCGCCAGCATGGAAAAGGGCCGGCGCTCGGCCCGCTTCAGGTTGCTGTCGTGGAACTCATGCACCGGAATGCCGAACTGTTTGGGTGATCCGCCCACCTCGTTGACCGAGATAAGCCGGTTGTAAATGTATGAGGCGGTGTCTTCGAGTCCCTTGGCCATAACCGGCCCGCTCAACTGCTGAAACTTCAACGTGAAATATAGTCTTTTGCGGTACTGCTCAGACTGGTCGTGATTCTCCCGGTCTTTCAATAGAAGTATGTCGCGCAGGAAATCAAAGCACGCCGGCGCCATATCGGGATTACGGCGCTTGGCCCGCAAAATGGCTTCGTGGATATAACTACGGTCGCGATCGGTCATTTCGCCCCGCTCGTCGATGTAGGTGCGGTAAACAGGAAAGCAGGCAATCGTCTCGCGGATGGCGTCTCGCAATGCCTTGCGGGTGAAGTCCCGGGCATAGCGTTCGGTAGTCGAGATTTCATCGAGCATGTGGGCGAGCACGTTGACCTCGCTCGCCAGCGACGCATGCATGATGAGTTTCTTGCTGTTGTAGATGAGATCATCCACGTTGGGCGACAGCCCGGTGAAGCGATGGTAGAGCGTCGTAAACAGCTTTTCATTTCGGCGTTCGATGAAAAGGCCATTGACCAGCGTAGTGAACTCGTATCCTGAAGTGCCATCGGCCGGCCACTCCGCCGGCAGGTCTTCTCCTGGCTCCAGTATTTTTTCTACGACTGTATACAAGGGCGCGTGCCGGTTCATCCACGGATGCTGGCCAAACACCTGTTGTATCTCCAGTTCGATTCCGTTTTCCGCCAGTGGAGGCTTCGGCAGAGAGCCTGAGCATTGGCTGGCGGCATAGAGCATTTGCAGCCGGACCATGTACTGCATGGGATTCAATAGCCCGTCGCAATGGTCGATGCGCAAGCCCTGAATGGCATCTTCTGCCAGCAGTTGGCGCAGAAGTTGATGTGTAGCTGCAAACACCTGCGGGTTTTCCATCCGCAAGCCGATCAGGTCATTGATGTCGAAGAACCGCCGGTAGTTGATCTCCTCACCCGAGACTCGCCAGTGTGCCAGCCGGTACACTTGGGCTTCCAGCAGATTATGCAGAGCATCAAAACTGTGCGGATCGCCGGGGCGTCCGTTCAGTTGCTGTACGGTTTTCTCCGCCACGAAGCGGATTTCGGGTGATTGCTCCAAGAGCCGTTGTAAGGCTTCCGTCAGCGGAGGAATAGCGCGCCGCCGCTGCCGGACGAACTCGGCTTCGGTTGTGCTGTGGCCGGGAAGCTGGCGCAATCCGGCGAGAACCGCGCGAAATTCCGAAGACTGCAATTCGCCGCTGCCATTCAGGTGCGCTGCGAAGATAAGAGGGATGGTGGTTGGATCAATGGGCAGCTTGTTGTCGAAATACTCAATGTGAAACTCTTTGTCATCGAGCACCAGGCGTATTCGTCCGGCCTCTAATTCCGCCCCGTACTGGTCGCCCAGGATCGGCAACAGCACCTTGTTGTGCAACTCTGCTTTGAGTGGCTTCCAGTCAATATCGAAAAAACCGGCAAACTCTGAGGCTCGTCCATTGGCCAGCACATCGTTCCACCAGAAATTGCTTCCCCAACCCACGCTCATGTGGTTGGGAACGAAGTCCAGAATCTGTCCCATGCCGTAGTTCTTGAGTTCGCGCACCAGGGCTTGAAAATCTTCATAGCTGCCGACTTCAGGATTCAGGCAGTTGTGGTCGGTAATGTCATAGCCATGCCGGCTGCCCGCCCGGGCCTGCAGGATCGGAGAAGAATAGACATGCGAGATGCCCAAAGCATGAAGGTAACCCGTCAGCCGCTGGGCGTCCAGAAAGGTGAAATCTGCATTGAATTGTAGGCGATAAGTTGAAAGCGGACGCACACTACGTTTGTGCGCCGCCAGCCTGTCCAGGCATTCTGAGATGCCGCTGGATTCGGAAATCAGGATTTCTGGAGCGGATCTCATTCACGATCTGGGTCCGCAGAGTTAGATGCACGATTGGATGATGGTGCTGGTCGATTCTGGAGTTGTTAGCTGTTAGCCATTAGCCATTAGCCATTAGCCTTTTAATTTCGACAATTCTGGCAATGGAGCCTGGACTGAGGCGCGCCGAAATGGCAATCATGGCAATCCCCGCAATTCTGTATAATTTCTCCGCTCTAAAGGAGCTTGAATGAAAGCCACGGTTCTCTACGACGACGTCGCCGTTGAATTTGACTCTGCCGAAATCGAAGCCGGTTATCTTTGGCTCACCACCACTGACCTGGTTCGCGCCACACGGTTTGAATTGAAGCCCGAGGGAGTCTGCCGGGATGAAAAGTGCTTCCCGCTCCCTGAAGCCCGACGCCAGGAATTCGTGCGCAACGATGCAGGCAAAACCTGGTTCAATCTCTGCGCCTTTGCCGAGCATATTCATCAACCTGTAGCCCATGAGGATGCCGGCGAATTTTCGGCATGGTATTTCGGGCTACGCTCCGATCAGCGGCAGCAACTGGCCTCGTTGCAAGCGCCTGACTTTACCCTGCCCGATCTCAACGGTAAGCTGCATTCGCTTTCCGATTTTCGCGGAAGAAAAGTTTTCCTGCTCACCTGGGCTTCATGGTGAGGCTGCCACTTCGATCTGCCAGGATGGCAGGCACTCTACGACGAACTGAAAGGCCGCAATTTCGAAATCATCACCGTCGCCGAAGATACTCGTGGCGCGCAGGACGCCGGCCCATGGATGACAGCCGCCATGTTGCCGATGGATGCTCCCGTAAGGTCAGCGCCGCCGGCACAAAGAATTCCCCTCACACACACCGCCCTGATTGACGAACAACATCTGGTCTCCAAGCTCTATAACATGGTCAACGTTCCTACCGCGGTCTGGATTAACGAACAGGGAATGATTGTCCGCCCCAACGAAACGGCTTACGTAGACGATCGTTTGAAATACATCCACGGCCTGGAATCCGGTCCTTATATTGCGGCCCTTCGCGACTGGGTGGAAAAAGGCGACCAGAGCGCTTATGTTTTCAGCGAAAAACGTTTGCGGGAAAAGCTGGCGCCGCCAGACTCAAAATGGTCTCAAGCAACAGCAGAATTCGGATTAGCCGAATATCTTTATAAGATCGGCCACCTGCCCGAATCCATCCGTCATTTCAAAGAAGCCCAACGCTTGAATCCCGACAGTTGGAACTACAAGCGCCAAGCCTGGCTCCTCTCCGATTCCCAACGTGATTACGGCACGACCTTCAGGGAAGAAGTAGCCAAGCTGAATGGGAAACCGTATTACCCGTTG
>DASZFK010000728.1:0-3461 GCA_035939855.1 Candidatus Angelobacter sp. | reverse complement strand
CTATATGGGGGCACGGAGCGCGTTGTGTCTTGGCTTACGGAGGAGTTGGTCCGTCTTGGTCACGACGTGACTCTATTCGCAAGCGGCGATTCCCTCACAACTGCTCGTCTGGTGCCGGCGTGCAAGAAAGCCTTGCGACTGGATTCGAACTGCGTGGACCAGCTAGCACATCATGTGGTGATGCTCGACCAGGTCTTCAGCGAAAAAGAGAATTTCGACCTAATTCATTTTCACGTTGATTACCTGCACTTCCCGTTGAGTCGCCATGAGCAAGTCCCGCACGTTACGACCCTTCATGGTAGGCTCGACCTTCCAGATTTGGTGCCCCTTTACCGGCATTATCGGGACATGCCGGTGATTTCAATTTCAGACGCCCAGCGTAAGCCTCTGCCTTGGGCGAATTGGGAGGGCACGGTCCATCATGGTTTGCCGCGAGAGTCTTTTTCCCTTGGCGGCGGAGCCGGCAGATACCTCGCATTTCTCGGTCGGACCTCTCCGGAAAAGGGCCTGGACCAGGCAATCGAGATCGCGAAACGGGCCGGGATGCCCCTGAAGATCGCAGCTAAGATCGATCGAGTTGATGTGGAGTATTTTGATAAGGTTATCAAGCCGCTGCTCGATCACCCTCTCATCGAGTTCATCGGCGAAATTGGGCATCCACAGAAGAATGTATTTCTCGGCAACGCCGCTGGTCTTCTCTTTCCCATCAATTGGCGTGAGCCCTTTGGCTTGGTGATGATTGAGGCCATGGCTTGCGGCACACCCGTGATTGCTTACCCCTTAGGATCTGTTCCCGAGGTCATACAAGAGGGAATTACAGGTTTCATAGTGCCTGATTTGGAGAGCGCTGTGGGAGCAGTGGAAAGAATTGGAGAAATCGACAGAAGAAAATGCCGGGAACATTTTGAACAACATTTTGACGCCGAGCGCATGGCGCAGGATTACTTGAACATTTATCAACGGTTGGCTCGAGGAGAATCCTCATCGAGCACAATAGCGGACGGAGTTCCCAGTTGGATGAAGCTCGCCTTACCCAGCAATACTACATAGCTACGAAGTCATCGCCTGCTGATGACCGTGCTAAAGTTTTGAAATATGGCAGAATGTTCTCCGTGTTCGACCATCTCGGGGACATCCAAACGTCCGGACTGGGCGAGCAAGGGCTTTTTTTCCAAGGTACGCGCCACCTTTCTGAGCTTGCACTTTGCTTATGGAACGCCCGGCCATTGCCTTTAAGTTCTGCTATTAAGGCCAACAATTTTCTCTTCACCGCTGACCTCACCAATCTCGACGTTTCACACTTGGACAGAGTTGCCATACCTCGGGGCACTCTGCACCTTCAGCGGTCTAAGTTCCTGTGGCACGATGTCTGCTACGAAGAGTTCACGTTTACCAATTACGGGCTTTCGGCTTTGTTCGTGCCATTCAGCATGAGATATAGCGCCGACTTCGCCGACATCTTCGAAGTGCGCGGTATGCACCGGCAGAAGAGCGGGCGGCGTTTGGATGACCATGTCGAGAAAAATCTTGTGCTGCTCTCATATGAAGGCCTGGACAACACGATTCGTCAAACTTGCATTCAATGCGATCCGCGGCCCACAAATATCTCGGCGTCGGAATTGCAGTTCGAAGTGCATCTCCAGCCCAGGCAGAAGGCCGTTTTCCACCTGGCCATTTCTTGTGAGTCCCAGGCTGACCATGATTCGGTTAGCTACAGCAGCGCAATGGTCTCTGCCAGAGACGAACAGAAAACGGCCTCCGAAACTTTCCCTCGGATGGGCAGTTCCAATTCTCGTTTTACTGACTGGATCAAACGTTCCGCAGCCGACGTTCAAATGATGATGATCGGCAACCCTGAGATAAATTATCCTTACGCCGGAGTGCCATGGTTCAGCACGGTCTTTGGCCGGGATGGGATCATTGCCGCTCTCCAAATGCTTTGGCTGAGCCCGGAGATTGCCAAGGGCGTTCTGCAGTATTTGGCGGCAACGCAGGCAAGAGATTTCAATCCAGTGATTGAAGCTGAGCCCGGCAAGATCTTGCATGAAACGCGTAGTGGAGAAATGGCTGCCTTGGCTGAGATCCCCTTTGGGCGCTATTACGGAAGCGTGGACGCGACTCCGCTCTTCATTGTACTTGCCGGCTCATATTACGAGCGGTCAGGGGATCGTGAGTGTTTGCGTGGTTTGTGGCCACACATCGAGCTTGCGCTGCAATGGATTGACAAATTCGGGGACATGGATGGCGATGGTTTTGTGGAGTACGCGCAACGTTCGAGCAAAGGGTTGGTTCAACAGGGTTGGAAGGACTCAAATGATTCAGTTTGGCACGCCGATGGAACTTTGGCGGAAGCACCCATCGCTTTATGCGAAGTTCAGGGTTACGTCTACGCAGCGAAATTGGCGGCGGCCCGACTGAGCTGTGCATTGGGAGACCAGGAAAGATGCGCTACCCTGAAGTCTCAAGCAGAAACACTAAGCGCAAAGTTTGAAGAAGCATTTTGGTGCGACGATCTCTCGACTTACGCCTTGGCGCTCGATCGAAACAAGAAGCCATGCCGGGTGCGAACCTCAAACGCTGGGCACTGCCTGTACGCTGGAATTGCCAGGCCGGACAGGGCGCGCCTAGTCGCCGAGACGTTGTTAAGCCCTGACTCTTTTAGTGGCTGGGGTATCCGCACGGTCGCTGCGGGACAGTCTCGTTACAATCCACTGTCTTACCACAACGGCTCCATTTGGCCGCATGACAACTCCCTTATTGCCAGCGGTCTCGCGAAGTATGGCTGCAAGGACCTGGCCGGCCGCATCCTGCTCGGCCTTCTCGACGCAAGCAGGTGGGCGGATCTTGGGCGTCTTCCTGAATTGTTCTGCGGACTCGATCGGCGGCGGGGTGAAGGTCCCACGCTCTATCCCGTCGCCTGCTCGCCGCAGTCTTGGGCCTCGGGAGCAGTATTCTTGCTGGTGCAGGCATGCCTGGGAGCCTCCGTACAAAGCGCTGGCAATCGGATTCTGTTTGCGCGTCCTTACCTGCCAGAGGGCATCCCGCAGCTTTGGATTAAGGGCCTTCGCAGCGGCAATGCTTCAGTGGACCTATTTTTCGAACGTAATAATAATGCCGTGCGAGTTGAGGTTACCGACCAAAAAGGCGACATCGAGGTAGTCGCGACGCCATAAACCTTTTCCGCACATCAGTACCTGATCCGTTACAATTCCACTCGTTGAGAGACGGCGAATGTTTAGGAGTGATGGATGACGAAAACAGCGAGTAAAGCAAAGAAGGATAGCGCATTCATGAAGCCAATGCAGCCTTCGGAGCATTTGGCCAAAATTGTCGGCACAGAACCGCTTCCGCGAAGTGAGGTCACGAAAAAGATCTGGGCGCACATCAAGAAGCACAAACTGCAGAATCCACAAAATAAACGAGAAATTCTGGCCGATGATAGGTTACAGCCTATTTTTGGC
>DASZFK010000727.1:0-3922 GCA_035939855.1 Candidatus Angelobacter sp. | reverse complement strand
GCCGTCGTCAATGAGCGGAAGAACGTGGCAATGAATATCAATCATGCGGAAAAGTGCGGATGATGGCCGCAACCTTGGCAGACCTGCCATCCTCTAAAAATGATAAAGCGCCGGGAAGGTCCCGGCGCTTCAAAATGGTCGATTGTATAGTACGAAAGTTCAATCTCGATTTCAGGGATGAGAAGGACTTACAGGAGTGCTGTTAAATTCTCCGACAGCAGCCAGACCGCCAACGATGCCGCCGGCAATCGCGCCTTCAATGATAATTTCCTTAACCCAGCCGGGAATCGACCTTTTATGAACCGGCACAGTATCGTCATCTTCATGCTTGGAAGATGGCGCATGAGTAATTACTTCGCCGGCCGTCAATTTAGCTATATGAGTGCCATCGGTAACGTTGAGTGAGCCTTCCATGACCCAGACTCTTTCCACGCCGTTGGCGCTTAGCAGTTGAAACTTTGCGTTGTGATCGGGGTCCGCCGAGATTACAAGATTCCCTAAATGGGCCTCTATGCCTTTAGCCGCCGTCAATGCAACCACGCCATGTTCCAGGGTGACCGAAGCGTCTTCATATTTGACTGTGGAATCGGAGCCGATAGAAACCAACGCCCGCGGGGACTTGACTACCGCGGATGCATTGAGCGCCGTCTGAATTCGGTCGCCGGAAAATACTGTCGAAGAACGTGCAGTCTCCTCGCCGTTGACCTGAACTGCCCCCGTACCCATAAGCATCGCACCAGTCGTGCTGGCCATCAACATGCACGAGGGCACGATCAGCGATAGAAGAAATACAGCTTTCCTGAACATTTGGGTACCCATAACAGCTCTATTATGATAAGCGTATCAAGAATCAAGGTCAACCTTAATAACTGCGTGGGCCGCCCGGATTCTCTTTCTTAACCTATCTTAACTTCGAAATGCGGCATTTTCACGTGGTAAACCGCAACTGCATCCTAGGTGGTTACTTTGGTGACCGGACCAGAGAATTCTCAATGACCAAGAGTTGCGTGTTCGCTCGCTGGGCGGTTTTCCTGCGCGCAATCAACCAGCGGTCCTGGATGTTTTCAAAGGCGTGGGCCAGCGCCGGAGAAAATCCAGTAGCGGTGAACACGTTTAAATCCATCCACAGCGGAGCGAGAGTGCTTCTGCGATACAGGGTGAAGGTCCCCACCACCTGACCGTTTTTCCTGGCCATCGGAAAGGTCACGCTCCAGTTGGTTTCCAATTCGGCCACACCGGGATCCCAGGAAAAATGCAAGTTCGAGCCTGCTGAGTGCCGGAATGGAAAACACTCAACATCCGGGGCCAGATCTACCAGCAAGGAAGCACTGAAGCCGTTGAAGCCAATCGGCTCAAGACATTTCTGCAAGATCGCGCAGAGGTCGGGGCTGGCGTCGCATGTCTCCAACTCTTCGACAGCCCGGCGGATATGCACATTGTTGGCAATCACCTGGCGCAGATTTAGGGTACGGCTGGCTTCCTGCTTCAACTCAAAGAATTCGTGATAGCGCAACTGCTGGACGCCGACCAATACTCCGGTCCCCAGCACAGCCAGCACCATGCCCACGGTGCGGCTACCGGGATTCAGCAGAAACAGGCTCAGGAGAGCAAAGCAGGCGCTCACGCCGTAGAGCAGCAACACAGCCTGCTTATGGGGCACGCCGCGGCTGATCAGTTTATGGTGGATATGCTCGCTGTCTGCGCTGAACAGCTTCTTCCGGCCCAGAAACCGGCGCAGTACCGAAATGGTCACGTCCAGGATCGGCAAACCCAGCGAGACGATGGGAATAGCCACGGCAACCATGGTGGGTGATTTCTGGGAGCCGGCAAGAGCGATGGCGCTCAGCAGAAAGCCAATCAACAGGCTTCCGCAATCGCCCAGAAAAATTGAGGCTGGATTGAAGTTGTAGCGCAAGAATCCGGCAATAGCTCCGGCCAGCGCCAGTGTTAGGAACAGAATATTGTCGTTGTGTCCCAGCACCGCCACGATGCAAATCACCAACGTGGAGAAGAGGGCCGAACCTGCGGCCAGGCCATCCAGGCCATCAATCAGGTTGAAGGCGTTGGTAATCCATAGCACCCAGACGATGGTGAGCGGCAATCCAACCATCCAGCTAACGCTGGCTCCGCCAATCTTTACGGACAGGAGCGAGATTCCAAAACCATTCATATAGAGCAGAATGGCTGCCACAATCTGGACGGCAAACTTAGTGTAGGCGCTTAGCCCGCGAATATCGTCCCACAGACCGAGAAGAAAGATCAGAGTCGCAGGCCCCAATATCCCCACGGCAACGCGAGACGAAAGGACGGCCGCCAGGCCCAGGTGTCCGGGCAGCCAGCGGGCCAGCAGTACCATCTCCCAGAGCGTGAGAAGAATAGCAAGGCCGCCGAAGCGAGGTATGGGGCGCGTGTGCAGATGGCGGCTGGACGTGGGCGCGGAAACCCAGTTATTTCTGATAGCAAGGTCGCGAACCCAGCGTGTCAGCACCGCCGAACTTAAGACCGAAATTAGGAAGACGATGAATTGCATGGACCAGTAGTTAGCCGTTAGTAATTAGCCGTTCATATAAAGAGCAATTGGCAAATGGCAATTAGCAAATAGCGCTTGCCAATTGGCAGTTAGACAATTGGCAAAATCATGTCGAGATCTAAATCTATCTACAAGAACCCTGGGACTAGTAAAGGCTGTTGTTAATTTTCGCTGATAGCCGGGGAGATATCATCATTACCAAAGTTACTTCGTGGCGAGCAGCATCTATCTTGTAAATAGCTCAGCGTCTCATATTCATTTTATGAATATTTTCTAACCTCAGATGAAGCTCTGCGGCGAACGGCACAAAAGGGAAGAGAATGCTTACCACTGATTAACACTGAAACCACTGATCTAAAGATCTGATTTCCCACCAATGGTTTTGTTAGTTCTTATTCGTGTTGATTCGTGCAAATTCGTGGCTAGAGTGGTTTTGATTTTCCTTTGCGTCCTTTGTGTCCCTTGCGGTGAATGGGTTTAGTTTCTCAAGTCTCGATAGACTTCGAGAATTCCCTGCGCCATCCTGGCGGTCGTGAACTCGGCTTCTACGCGCTGGCGCGCGGCGTCACCCATCTCTTCCCTCAACGACCGGCTGTCGAGCAGCTTCCTGATGGCTTCTGCTAGCGCAGCGGCGTCCCTGGGCGGCGCCAGAAAACCGGTCACACCATGCTGATTCACCCACGAGACGCCGGTGGGCAGGCTGGTTGAGACTACGGGTTTTCGGCAGGCGGCGGCTTCCAGTTGCACCATGCCAAACATCTCGCTGTTGGCTACCGAAGGCAGCGCGAAGATGTCGCACGCATGGTAGTAAGCGGGAATGTCTTCTTCCGGCACATTGCCCAGAAACTTGACCTTATCGTGAAGGTTCAACTGGGCCGCCTGTTGTTTCAAGACGGTTTCCAGGGAACCGGCGCCGATAATCCAAAGCTGTGCCGGCAAATCCGTCATGGCCTGCAGCAGATATTCAAGTCCCTTGTAATAGACGAGCCGTCCGATGAATAAGATCACAGGCCTCCCGTTTCGCAACTCTGCCGCTCTCTTGGCCGTGGCTTCGGTGAGATCAAATCTCTCCACGGAGATCCCATACGGGACTATTTGGCATTTGCTGCGAAACCTGGAGACAAAAGGTGAAGCAGTGATGTGGTTCGGCGTGGGAACAATGATGCAAGATGCCCGTGTATAGAAGGCCTCCAGCAGCGGAGCATAGGCCCGCAGCAGAGACTTTTGCCGGACAATGTCGCTATGGAAGTGGGCTACCAGGGGGCGTCTTCGTCCGGTCATCAGGTATGAGATCTCCGCTACCGGGTTGGGCATGTGTACGTGGACAATATCCCCAGGAAGTTTTCGCAGCCATGCGGCAAAACTTGGGGTGAGCGACGACGAAAACAGCGT
>DASZFK010000726.1:0-13130 GCA_035939855.1 Candidatus Angelobacter sp. | reverse complement strand
TCAGCAATTTCGACATCGTGGCCAACGCGGGAGTAGCCAATAAGGCCATAGAAGAGAACTTTACCGCCACCGCCAACAGTAGTGGGCAGATCGTGATCCAGTTCACAACCGGTTCGGCTGGCACGCCCTTGATCAACGGGCTTGTTGTTCAGTAAAAAGAAGAGGCAGTTAAGGATGCATGGACTTCAAACGAAGCCATGCATCCATCAAGAGTGATCTACGGGCTACATGCGACTCATTGTCAGATTTGGATCAAGGAGCGCGGTTCCACTGGCTATTGGTATGACTTGCACCAGCCCCAGGTTCGGCGCAAAAAACCATTTCTCGTGAACACAATCATTCACGTCGTTGATGCAGGCCCCCTCGAACTGCTCCGAAACCATTGCCGGTCCCGAATATGCAGGAGTTGAAACATTGGCCGTGTATGACCATGTGTTCCAACCAACGCTGTGAGTACAGTTCGCCGGAGATTGTACACTGCTCCATGTCATGACAAAACCTAGATCACAACTTAGATAGCTGGTCCAGGCGGTATGCACTGCAGTTGTGGTGGTGCTGTTGGGAATAATGAAATACGGTGTCTGCAACGCTCCGCTATAGTTTGGGACGACAGTCTTGGTGGAAGATTGAGGACCGGCACAAACTACCGGGCATGTTGGGGTCGCACATCCTGGGCATCCGCCGGCCCAATTATAGAAATAGTGCGGAGATGCCCAACTTCCATCGGCGGCGGGACAGACGGGAAACCATTGTTCCGCGCCAGGGTTTCCTGGCGCCCAATAGGCATTTGGATGGTCTTTCGTATAGTGCCAAACGACACAGTTTGAAGGTAAAAAATTGCCTTGCGGAGCTTCGAGAGTAATGGTCATGTGATGGCCATTACCATCCTGAAAATTCCATACTTGTCCAATCTGAATATGCATGACCTGCGCACTGGTTAGAGTTTGAGCAAACGAAATCGCTGAACACGCGACAATCGTCAGAAGAAGCAGGGTTTGTTTTGTCATAGGGGCTATCTTAAAACCAAACCGCGAAGCGGATACTGCCTTCCAAGACATCCACGGCAACACACTTTAGATTCATTCACTTCCGCAGACCGCTTCCCTGAGTGGCACAGGCGTATCACAATCGGGTGGCGGATCGGCAAATGGGCCTATCTCGATCAACGCTGGAGGAGCCGCCGCTGGAAGCTTTGTCGCTGACGTTGGGTTTTCCGGGGGGAGCACTGTCTCAACCACTGCAGCAATCGACACAGGGTTGATTCCTGCTCCCGTTCCTCCGCAAGCTGTCTATCAGACTGCACGCTCCGGAGTTTCTACCTACACGATTACCGGCTTGACTGCTGGCAGCGGGCACCAGGTCCATCTGCATTTTGCCGAGATCGTATTTACTGCGGCCCGTCAGAGAGCCTTCAACATCGTGATCAACGGAACCACGGTACTGAGCAATTTCGACATCGTGGCCAACGCGGGAGTAGCCAATAAAGCCATCGAAGAGAACTTTACCGCCACTGCCAACAGTAGTGGCCAGATCGTGATTCAATTCACGACCGGTACAGTGGGAACGCCGTTGATCAACGGGCTGGCAGTTGAGTAGGTCATTGTCGAGCGGCTGGGATGATGACCCCCAAGAAATTTTTCCACGGACACACACGGCGTGCTAGCGGGCAGCCTACGAGGCGAAGAGGCTGCCTTCAAGCTCCCAAATATGGATCACCCGATCGCATTGCTTGGTACGCTCTGGAATCCCCGGAGCTGACCCAACGGTCGCCAGCAGGTTTTTTGTCGGGTGAAAACTCAAGCCAGGCAACCACACCCCGCAACTTCCCCCGGAGATTGCCACACATGCCCCGTCTTCAGGATTCCAAAGGCGCACCGAATCGCCGCCTTTACTCGCTATGAGGTTACTTGTTCTAGCGAATGATGCATAATAGGCCTCTCCTGTGTGTCCTTCAAATTTTCGAACCAATCTATCCTCACGGAGATCCCATAGCATTAACGTCTTATCGGCGCTAGCGCTAATCAATTGATCATCTTGTACGCTAAAGTCAACCCAATTCACCGGAGAATCATGATCGGTAAATTTGGTGAGCAATTGGCAGCTTGGAAACTCAAACAAATAAATGCACTCATCAGAGCTTGCACATGCGATCAACTCTCCCTCGTGATCGAATGCTGCCGAAGGAAAAAAAGAATGTTGCCGCTGTTCCAGCGTCGCTACTAACTCCCCATCCGGCTCCCATAGTCGAACTCCGCCCTCGCCTGCGGTAGCAAGAACCCGGCCCTTCGGATCAAAAGCCACGCAGTAGTTGACTGTTTGCGTTTCGACAGTGTGGATAAGCCTGCCTGTGCTTGCACTCCAGAATCTAAGCGTGTGGTCATTACCGGCAGTCGCTATAATTCGAGATTCGTAATCGAAGGCTGCTGCGCACACTGAGCCCCTGTGGCCAATTAGAACGTGGAGGCATTTGCCTCCCTTTGCATCCCACACTCTAACAGTTGCGTCATCGGAGGGCGATGCAATCAATCGTCCATCTTGAGACCATGCGATCCGACCTATCCAACTCGTATGCCCGCGCAACATCCTCAAATATGTGACACCCGCGGGCAGTTTCAAAAGGTCAAAGGCCGGCACGCCTTTGTCACAGAGATTCCCGCTGCCCTCAAAAGGCATTCCAAGTTCTGCAATCTCTTCAGGGGCGGGTAAAAGTATTTCCTTACCCGTCAGAATGGCGCCGCAGAAATAGCAAAACTCGGCATCATTTTCCAGGTCCTTCCGGCAATCAGAGCATTGCATATAGTCACAATCGCAGCAAATTTCAATCATGCGAGACAAAAACTGCCGGCAAGCCGCAAACGGCGGCTACCAGGGAAACCAACCCGGCCGCCTTTTGCTTACATGCTACCAGCCTCTTTGCGCCAGGAACGCCTCTGCCATGATGATTGCCTGTCGAGAGTCTCTTGCTTTTCCGACATAGTAGGCACCGTTATCGATATAAACCTCATGGCTATATTCATCCCAGCTCACCTGATAAGAACTGCTTTTTCCTTTCGCATAACCAATATGCATAACAAAAATTCCTTCTATTTTTTACATTCAGGTGATTTCTTGGCCGAACGATTTTTCTATAGGTTCCTCTTCTGAAGCCAGCGTGCAGCCAAGCGCAGCATTGGCCGAATCAGGAGCCGCTGCGTTAAGATGCGAAGGCCCCTGCTCCGACGGATGATGGCGGCTAGTCTTGGCGAGACATGGTAATAGCACTTGACCAGCCATGCGCCCACCGAGCTCTTTAGCATCACTTCGTCTCGAAAGCGACTCAGTAAGACCACTTCCGGTGCCAAAGCAGTTCCGTACGCAGCCGTAGCGATAAAGCACATGCCTTTTTTGGGCGGATTCTCGATCTCGTCCTTTAGTTGCCGAGCCTGCAGGTAAATTTCGTCTGATGGATCAACGTATTGAATTACATGGTTCAACTCAGCCAGAGCATTCTCCTTCTGCTTGATGGAATAATAGATTGCCGCCTTCGCGAATCTTGAACGACCATCATCGTAAATGCTGATTGCCCGATCCAAGAGCTTCAGAGCCTGATTTGCATTGCTCTTCTCCTGTTGTTTAGCAACAATGGCTAAAGTCAGGCTGTTGTGCTTGACCGATGCTCGTCTCATGAAGCCGACGGAACTGAACTTTGCTTGAGCTTGAAAGCCGTACAGGGAAGATTCATAGATTTTGCTTTCAATTGTGCCGGGAAATTTCTCCTTGTATACCTGCAATTGCTTGGCATAGATCTCAATTTTCCGTTCGAGATCCTTTTGTAGGGGCTTTGATTTCTGAGGATCTGCGTCAGTCAGCCGTTCTCCTAATGACTGAATCTCATCAGCATACCTTTGTAGAAGCGTCAGCTCGGGATCTGCCATGTGATGACATCCTTTCGATTTTTGCAATAACTAATAATTTCACGCATGCTACATAAAGCTACAAATTTCTGGATCATTGCCGAAGAAGCCTTTTCGCTATCAAACAAATCTCTCTTTCGCCCGTCTAAACGGGGTATTGCTGGATGAAAATTGAGCTCAATATTTTGTGATTAAAGTCAATCCACTTTATGAGTGTGCCGTTTTGTGAAATATTTCAGCAATCACAAGGAGATTTTGAGGCGGAAGTAAAAATCAGCAATGGGGTCATCGCCGGACAGTACAGTCACAATGTAGTCATCTTCTTTCAAGATGTTGGGAATTATGAGAATAGCCTCATTTTGCGGATTAATAGAGACATTGCCCCGCCAGACCACAGATCGATCACTTATCGGTCTAATTGCGGCGGTCAAATGCTCAGAGTGCGGGAATTGTTGAGGTAGCTGTAAGACCAATTTCTTCAAAGCCGGTGTGATTCTTACAACCGTTCCCGTGGACTGCTGGTTGCTGCCACGCACTCCTGGCTTGACCAGCACGGCAGTAACTTCAAGAGATTCGGTTGACACATTTTGGCCGGACGACCGGGATATTGTTGAATGGATGCTAGGCGAATGGAAATGCCGCAGCCCAAGGAAAGCAACTGCACTGATCATGGCGGCGGTCGCTATCGCCCATGGAAATATCCGGTGTTGGCGCTTGTTATCAGGCACTACCACTCGACGCACTTCTAGGAGATCACGAAGTCGTGCAGATTTTGATAGGGCGATACGGAAAACCTCATCCTCGTGGCGTGACAATTGGCTCTGGGCAAACCGTTGCACCAGATCCTCTTCGATTTCAATGAGAACAGCAAAAAGGTCGTCATTTTCAAAGAGTTCTGCTTCAAGACGTTCCGCTTCTTCCGGGGTGCTTTGCTGGAGCACATAGGCCCGCAGTTGCGAACGATATTCTTGAAAATTATCCACCTGACCTCTCATATGACTAGTGTAGAAAATCGACCGATCTAAACATATTTATTCTTCATGCAAATAGTCCTGCATTTGCGCAGATCAGAGCGTATACGGTTGATTCGTATCGTCAGAGAGTTGCGACTTATCCCGTGTCTTTGTGATAAGGCCTCTCGTGCTTGAGCAGAACCGCTAGAATATTCAATCAAGAGCTCCCTATTTGCTGAGTCTATTTGCTGAAGACATTTGCGATTACATTCCAGTTTTATGGATTCCAGCTCTTCTGTCCTCTCATCACTGGTCAAGATTTTAGCTTTCGATAAATATTGATATTCCTCGGATTTCCGCCGTGTATATTCCGTCTCACGATAATAATTGCGCCAAACTAATTTTGCGGTTCCGTATAGATAAGCCCGGATATTTTGGATTGGTTCGCCATTTTGGAGATGCTTCGCGGCAATATCCATAACTTCGTCAGCCAGTCGCTCTCCATCGACAATTCCTGATCCTTTGAAATCAAAATATGCAATGATCTTATCTCTCTGCACTTGGAGCAAACGCCCGGCCTCAGCGGGGTCGGTTCCAAAACTGTTGAGCAACAACTCGTAACCCGAGATTGTGTTTTGAGACATCGTAAATGGCTTTTATCTCCAGTTACCCATTCCATATACACCGAACGAAGCCCAATAATATGAATGCCGCCAGCGAGTCGTGCGCCTCATTTCACGCTGTGCCTGCGCGAGGGCCCTTGCAGGAGATTCGCGGCGAACCATAAGGTGCCGGTACAGCCTGGACATCAATTCTGCTGTTGCGCGATCCTCTACCATCCACTTGCTTGAAATTACTGTTCGAGCTCCCGCGTAGAGGAATGCTCTTGTAAGACCAACGATTCCTTCGCCGCTTATTTGTTCGCCGGCACTCGTCCGGCAGGCGCTCAAGGTTACGAGCTGTCCAGTCAGATTGAGCCGCTCTATCTCATGACTCGTAAGTGTATGCGGTATCTCCTCCCCGCTCGAATTGAAATAAGATAACAACAATGTCCCTCCGAGCATGTCCGCAGCATCTTTTGAGTGAGTGGCGAAATGAACATACTGATAATGATTCAAGAAAACAGACTGAACCGCTTCTTTTGTGAACTCCAATCCGTATCTCTCCGCATATCGGCCCTTCGGCAAGCTGTCGATAATTTCCTCCGCCTCCAAACGGGTAAACACAAGCCGCGATGTTGAACCATCGCTATCTGCGCTCGATAAATTGCGTTTCAGGCGGGGGTCATCCCGGTCCAGGATCGGATCAGCGAATACCAGCAACTTTTTATTGTTGGTCGCTGAGGTCGCTGTGAAACGACTCTGCGCATACGCCAGATAAGAGGCCGAGGGCGCTTGGGAAACTTCGTGCAGATCTAGCGTAAGCTGCCATGACGAATTTGGATCAGCCAAAAGGGCTATCGGTAGCGGATCAAGCACTCCTTGGGAAACAACAACGACATTGTTCTTGACCCTAAGTTCTGCTGCCGCTGGCTTTAAGAGTGCGTCGCTCAATTCCTTCAATGCAGAAGTTGTTGGCGTATCGGGTGAACTGGCCAAGTTTTGAGAAATGCGTCGGGCCAGATGCAAGATGGAAGTGAGATCAGCTAAATAAAATGACCTGATTTCTTCATCTGCTGTAACCACAAAGACACAAGAGCAGTATTGATTTAGGAAATAAGCAAGCAGGACGGAATCCTGGCGTAACACCTTCTGTTGCAGTTCGTGAAGCACATTGGGTCTGAATTCTAAACCGCTCTGGCCCACTGTGTGAGTTGAGAAATGGCGACCCGTCATTTTCTCTATCAGGGCCTGACTGCTGGCTCTCTCGAAGGTTTCAAAAGCCCGTCGATCAAATCCCTTTCCATGTTCCTGCTCATCCAATTGCAACAGGACAAAGCATAGCAGCGCATAAAAGTCCTGAAAAGTGGCAACATAGGTGATACGCTGCTGTTCGCTTGGAACTTCTGATTTAATATTCTCGGCATCGCTGACCAGAGACTCCAATTGTGCTTCGGCGTCGTGCAATCGGTTTTCCTGGATCGCTATTCTTGCCACGAGGAAGCGCGAGTTGAATGTATCCATGATGTTCCCCGTGCCCTGAAGGAACCGCAACGCATCCTGTACGACCTTCGCTGCTTCACTGGTGTTCCCCTGCTGAAGCAGGAGAAACCCCATCGTAATCTGAGAGTCAGCAAGGTTGTATGGCTGATGCAGTTCTTTAAACTTTTCTTGCACTTCTGTAAGGAGTTTGAGCGCCTGATCATATTGCTTTGTAAAGACCATGGTGGCTGCCAGCTTTGAATTCGCAAGCGCTGCGCCCAGTTGATCGCCAGCGGCAGCGCGCAGGCTCCTAGCTCGTTCGAGCAAGACTTGCGCTTGCAAATAGCGCCCGCTACGAAGTTCCATCACGCCAAGAATATAATAATTTTGTCCCATGCCGCGCCGGTTGCCAATAACGCGATTGATCGCAAGCGCATGATGAAGAGCTTCTCGTGTTTTTGTATCGTCGCCTAGATAGAAATAAACCCAACCTAAGGCAGCTAGTGCAACGGTCTTCCCATATGGCTTTCTTAAGTGATGCATCAGAGTAGCGGATTGTCTTAAACTTGTCTCTGCCTGGGTATACAATCCCATCGCTCGAGCCGTGATGCCCACACCGTAAAGCGCAACAGCGGCCTCATAGGGTTCATTTAATTTATGCCAGAGTGCGGCGGACTCGGCAAACATTGAAAGCGCTTGCCTGTGGGACTCTTCTTGAGATTTACCTCGTAAGACCTCTGCTTCTGAGCACAACTGTTCAGCGCGGATTCGGCTTCGATCGTCAGGAGAGGCCAGCCTGCGTTCCACCAACCGAACATGAATTTTTCCTTCGTCGCTAAATCTTAATTCCGTTCCGATGGTCACAATGTAGGTGCCGCTTTCAGGCGCAATAAAGGATATTGCTTCGGGTCCATATGGTCCGTTGGGTCGGTCTACCCGCGCAATCTGCCGTCCTGAGGATGTTGAAATAGTGACGCCAATATCTATGTTGATCTGGTCAACAATAATTCTCGCAAAAAATCCTTGCTTCACTCTGACCGCTACACTGCGTTTCTGTCCATAATGCACGTTGTAATGAATGACTTGTCCTGGAGCGAGTTCAGGAAATGATCCCACGGATTGTTCGGCCCAACAGAAGTGAGAAATTACAAAGATTGCAAAAAATGATAGTCGATGCTTGTTTAGCATGGGCTTGAAATAAGATGGCACCCACATCCCATAGGCGAAGGTTCTTTAGAAGCCAGGAGATGTGATTTGCGGGAATATAATGCATCGTTTGAATTTGAGGTTCAAGCTATAAATGAGGGTGGTCGCCTGCCCCAGGTGATTGCCGAGAATAGTGACCGCATCCCCTACTCTGCCGGAAGTGGGATTGATGCCGCTGATTACGGGAATCGTGAATGAGGTAGACCTATTGTCTGTGCCTCCCATCGGGGAACTCAGCGAAGTGCTGGTTCTCGCTGCCGTGAAACACAGCCGCAACCAAGTCAAGGCGGCCATCGTAGGTTCACAATTAGTAAACTCACCGGAGGTTTCAAAAGACAAAAGCGTGAGTTTCATTTTGAATCGACATTCACAGGCTCAGCAAAAAATCAAGCATTTCTTCCCATAACCGGATTACAAACAATCGTTGACTCCGGTTGGTTTCGGGGAGACAATCCTTTCACCCCTTAACAAGAGATTCAGGATCCGTTTTTTTAAGCTGCCATGCATTGGCAATATGGACCCATCGTCTTGATTTACGCGGCCGGCGCCATCTTCGCCGGCTGGATGGCACTCTATGCCTGGAGACGCCGGGCCACTCCGGGCGCTGCAGCCTTTGCCCTGATGCAGGTAGGCGCCGCAGTATGGTCCACAGGATACGCGCTCATAATCAGTCATTCCGACCTTCCTTCCATCGAGTTCTTTGCCAATGTGGCCTGGACAGGAGCGGTGATTGTGCCCCCGGCGTGGCTGATTCTGGGATTGCAATTCAGGTCTGGCGGAGTTTCCCGCCGCACTCTGTTGTGGCAATCATTAGTGCCGGTGATCACATTGTTCGTAGTGTGGACCGACAACTATCACCACCTGATCAGGTGTTGGGGGCCTCTGCACAGCGTGCTTTCGCTGACTGTATCTCAGCCTAGCCCGGGCTTATGGTGGTGGGTATATTTCGGCTACGCTCATTGCATTTTACTGGCCGCCGTTATAATTCTTGCCAATGCCGCCCGGCGTTCTCCACGCGGCCGGCGCAGCCAGGCGATCATCTTGATCATTGGCTTGTTGGTGAGCTGCTCCGGCCCGTTTATTCACATTTTGACCAGGCACCGGTTCCTGGTTGATATATCGAGCCTCCTCTTTGTGCCGTCTGGTTTAGTCTTCATCCTGGCTCTCTTCCGCTACCGTCTCTTCCACGTTGCCCCCATCGCCCGCGACGCCATCTTTGAAAGCATGAGCGATTGCGTGATCGTGCTCGATGAGCAGAACCGCATTGCCGACATCAATTCTGCCGCCTGTAAATTGCTGCGCAAGTCACCGGCAGAGGCAATTGGAAAGCTGGCACGCGATATATTTGCCGGGCAACCGGAGCTGATCCAGCATTACCGCAATACGATTGAGGCCCGCGATGAGATCGTGATCGGCAATCGTGAGGCCCAGGGCTGTTTCGATCTGCGCATCTCACCGATTCGCGACCGCCAGGGACAAACCATTGGCAGGCTGGTCGCCCTCCACGACGTCACCTGGCGCAAGCGCGCAGAAGAAGAACTGCACCGGGCCAAACAGGCTGCCGAAGCAGCCTCCCGCGCCAAAGGCGAATTTCTGGCCACCATGAGCCACGAGATTCGCACGCCCATGAATGCGGTCTTGGGTATGACCAACCTCATGCTGGAAACTAATCTCGATGAAGACCAGCGGGAGATGGCGCAAATTGTCCGCACCAGCGGCGAGTCCTTGCTCACCATCATCAACGACATTCTGGATTTCTCCAAGATCGAGTCGGGCAAGCTGGAGTTGGAACGGCATCCATTCGACCTGCGCGCTTGCGTGGAAGAGACCCTGGACCTGCTGGCCTCCAAGGCAGCCGAAAAGGGCATTAACCTGGCCTGCATTATCTCCGGGCAAACGCCAGTCCGTATCATGGGCGATGTGACTCGCGTGCGACAGATTCTCTTCAACCTGGTCGGGAACGGCCTGAAATTCACGGAGCAGGGAGAAGTGGTCGTCTCGGTGGCCGGCGAGCTCAAGGATACAGAAACCCTTCGTCACGAGATACATTTCAGTGTGAAGGATACTGGAATCGGGATTCCTGAAGACCGGCTCGCTGGTCTCTTTCAATCTTTCAACCAGGTGGATGCCTCCACCACACGGAAATATGGCGGTACCGGCCTTGGTTTGGCTATCAGCAAGCGCTTGAGTACCTTGATGGGAGGCGATATTTGGGTGGAAAGCAAGGGTGAGCCGGGACTGGGCTCCACTTTTCATTTCACCATTGCAGCCGATGCTGTGGACACGGAGCAATGCGCTCAACAATTTTCGGGCGTGGAACTGACGGGCAAACGCCTGTTGATCGTGGAGCACAATCCCACCAACCGCAGCGTCCTGAAGGATTATGTTCAATCATGGCGGATTACGGAAAGCACTGCGTCATCCACTTCCGAGGCTCTGGAATTGTTTCGCAAAGGACTTACAGTGGACGCGGTTATCATCGACGTGCAACTGCCGGAAGCCGGTTGCGCTGGCTTTCTGCAGGCAATTAAGAAAGATGCATTGCGGCAGGACGATCCTTTACCTCTGATTGCCATTACCCATCTCGGGCGTGGCAACCGCGACATAAACCGGTCGCATTTTGCGGCGCAACTGACAATTCCCCTCAAGCCGTCTCAACTCTACAGCGCACTCAGCAGCGTGTTAAAGGTCAAGCCCGCGAACCCAAAGCTCCCGGCTAGGGACAAGACCATCACCAAGATGGCCGACCAACTGCCGCTCCGCATTCTGCTGGCGGAGGACAATGCAATCAATCAAAAAGTCGCACTGCACATTCTCGCCCGCCTGGGCTACTTCCCCGACATAGCGGCGAATGGATTAGAGGTGCTCGATGCACTGGCGCGCCGGCCCTACGATGTAATTCTCATGGACATGCACATGCCTGAAATGGATGGCATGCAGGCCACCGAACTTGTGCGAATTCAATTCCCTCAATCCCAGCAGCCGGCCATCATCGCCCTGACCGCGGACGCCATGCAAGGCGACCGCGAGCGATGCCTGGATGCCGGCATGGACTACTATCTGAGCAAACCGCTCCGCATCGAGGAACTCAGCGAAGTGCTGGCTCTGGCTGCCGTGCAGCAGAGCCGCAACCAAGTCAAGGCGGCCATCGCAGGTTCACAATGAATAAACTCACCGGAGTTTTCAAAGGACAAGAAGTGCGAGTTTCATTTTGAATCGACCGTTCACAGGCTCCACAAAGAATCGTTTCCATTCAATTGCCGGCGTGATGATCTGCGCCATCGTGTTCCTTGGTTTGTCAGGCTGCGATCGCTCCACCCACATCACCGGCATCGTCAAGAACGCGTACGGTGCGGTAATACCCAATGTGGATATCGCTTTAACGCAGGGAGAGCACGCGGTCCGCACTCATTCTTCAAATCAAGGCAGATTCAGCATTGAGATGGTTCATGCGCCATCCAACGCTAAATTGACCTTGTCATTTACCAGGGATGGATATCAGCCATTCAGTAAATCGCTTAATGCGGATGACCATCTCGCAGATCTTGAGATAACGCTGCAAGAGGCGCCTGAACCAACAGTGGCTGAGGTGCGGAAGTTGAGGCTAAAAGGTTTAAACGCGTATGAGGCCAGGGAACGCGCAGAGCTGATGTGCCGCCAGCTCCCTAACGCTGCCGCCTTCCCCCTGAAATCGTTTCTGAGCGGCGACGATGTGCATGACACCCTGGTTCTGCTGAGCCGATTTGCGCAGCCATGCCTGGTGGACCACCTTACGGACTCCACGTGGATGCCTGATTCACGGTCAGAGCCTTTGGCGGTTTTTCACTCCGGCGATGCAGCACTCTGGATCTTGGCGGATGCAGGGTTGGACTGGAGCAGTGTCATTGAGCCGCTGATGGATCCAAAAAAGTGGCGGGTAATAGGCGTGTTTGCATACTTCGACTGGGTCAACAAGGGGCATCATCGCAAAGTGGTTCAGGGGGCTGTGAAGCGCTGGTTGCAGCAGCATCCCGAATGCTGCGGGAGCGAGGCGGATTTTGGCCCTACAGGAATCAACAACACGCCAACCTACAAGATCGCACAACAGCGCTTTCTAGAGCTGCAACAGGCTTGGATGAAGTTGAAGCCTGGAATGAACGAAAAACTTGCGCGCCAACTGCTTGGCGCTCCGGATGCCATAGCCGATCTTGAGCATCTGGATGGCGTCGTTGAGCTCAATCGTTTTGAGAAATCGGCAGAATTCTATGTCATCGAAAATCGAACGGGGAAAAGCGCAAAGTTTGACTACCGCAATCGTGATTCACTCCGCGACCGTTATGTCATCGTTTTCTATGGCGGCAATGGCAAGTTCGTTCGCGCCTTCTCCGATGTGCCGGAACTGCCACCCATTTATCCGCAAAACGAGAAGCATTGGAGTTCAATGATTGAAGCAAGCCAGACTCGCATGCAGAAACAAGATCGCTGAGACGTTCCGGGTTGGCCCCCTCTCCCATGCGGTCTGTAGAAATTTTTGGAGTTCAGGTCAAAACTCCCATATACTACCCAAAACCAACAATGTTCCCAAACCCGGAAAGAATACCTGTGGGGGCTTTCATGAAAGGTCATGGCGAAATCCTTGCCGAGCATTACCAGAAAACCTACGAACTCACCTTCGATCTGTGGAAGGAGCGAAACCGGCTCTTTCTTGCTCTGATTACGGCCATTGGCGCTGCCACCATCCTGACGTTCAGTCCGGCAAACACCGCTCCTCTTCTTGTGCTTTGGGCCGCCAAGGCACTCGGTGTGAGTGGTTCCACGCAGGTTCAGGAATTTGGCAAGAGCTTTCCCTTTGGCCTGGTGCAAAGCATTCTTTTAATTGTCATTTTTTATTTGATGGTGAATCTCTATCGTCGGGCGGACGATATCGTCCGCAACTACCGGTATCTTGGAGACCTGGAAAATGAAATTCGCGCGCAGCTTGGAAGCGCCCCCAACTCGATCGCATTCACCCGGGAAGG
>DASZFK010000725.1:0-15455 GCA_035939855.1 Candidatus Angelobacter sp. | reverse complement strand
ACCAAAACCTGCCCCGGATGAGCATTCGAACAAAGCCGGGCAGCCATGTTCACCACACTGCCGATGGCGGTGTAATCCTTGCGAGCGCTGCTGCCGATGGAACCAACCACGACCTCCCCGACGTGAATGCCAACCCCAATGCTGGTGCCCGGCTCTCCTTTGAAACGAACCTGCAAGGCATCAATCATCTCGTTCGCTGCCCGCACCGCGCGTTGGCAGCGGTCCTCGCCGGAAAACCAGGCAATCAGCGCATCCCCGACAAACTTGTCAATATCGCCGCCGTGTTTCTTGACGATCTCAGCCTGCAGGCTCAATACCTGGTTGAGCAATTGAATGACAACTTCCGGATCGCGCGTCTCGGCGAAATTACTGAACTGCCGGACATCGGAAAACAGGATCGCCATCGAGGCCCTCTCGCTGACCGCGCTGGAGCTTTCAGGGTGGCGCCGGATGTGCTCATTAGTTGCCTGTGAGAGGAATGTCGACATGGCCAGACGCTCTTTCAACCCTTGCACCATCCCCAGAAACGATCGCCCTAAGATGCCGATCTCATCTTTGGCTCCCAGGCGTTCGGGGTGGCGCTTCATGAGTCCGTCAGCTACGTCCAACTGGCCCTGTGCCACCGATTCGGCCGCGCTGGCCAAGCTCATGAGTGGTTTGGAGATAGGACGAGAGAGCCACCCTCCGACCATCACACCCATGACTAAAGCCATCACGCCGAGGCCCACCATGAGCCGCACGAATTGGTAAAAGGGAGTGTACTTGATCGCGACCGGCTGAGCCAAAGCGATATGCAGGCCCTGCGGATTGTGGACAATGTCATCCGGGTCTTCAAAGGAGGCATCCAGGAAACAGAAGGCCTCTTTGGCGCTGTTGCACGGCGCCTTGGCGATAAGCCTGCCATCCTCGATTTCCCGCGTGAGTTGCGGCTTGAGCGCCGGGTCGCTGCTTCCCAAAAGGTGCGCGGAAGGACCTTCGACATGCCACAGGGCGGCCTTCTTGCCCGTATGTTTTTCAATGTGCTGGGCAAGAGAGTCGGCGACTTCAAAACCGATCACCAGTGTTCCAAGGTCGTGGTTGTGGTCGTCCAGAATCGGCGCTTCGATCAGCTCATAAAAAGCCTCGCCTCCCGATTCCCAATTGGTGATCTCAGGCTGATATTTATCGTTGGCGATGCCCGGGAATCTCCACTTCATCTCGGCGTCGCCACAAGGTTTTTTCCCACGGAGACTGATGGAAAGCGTCTTTCCGTTCGCCAGCACGACTCCAACCAGATCGAAAACGTCTTTGGGTTTGATCGGTCCTACCTTGCCGGCAAGCAGCATCGCTGCCCATGAGCAGGTCGTCGATTGATCTTTGTGTTGAACCATCAGGACCAGGGCGTCATCACTCGCGATCACTTTGGCTTCCAGCGCATAGTCGTGCAGATGCTCGCCTTCGCTCAAGCTGAACTGGATGCGCCCATCCTCAAGCTCATGGCGAACATCGTCGTTCACTTGCCGATCGGCAAAGACTCCTACGGAGACCAGGACGGCAGTCGTCAGGAGCGTAACCACCCCGGAGACGATCACGATCAGTTTGCTCCGTATCCTTATGTCGTTGAAACGACGAAACAAAGTTTTCGGCTCCCGCTGGCAGTAGCTTAGCAGAGCCAGGGTTAATCAAACGAAGGCGCCGTACCAGAAGGATTTCCCCCTTGGTTTTCAATTTCTCGATTGCCCAATTACCAAATCTCGTTATTTACCGTACCTCGGGATTGGTTGGGCTAAACACTCCTAGTGGACTCTCTTTCCAGATCCAGGCATGGACCATCCACGGTGTTTCCGCAGAGAAGTGGCCATTCCTCTCCGTGCATTGCTTTTCTGTGAGCTGCGTGCTCGTGCTGCGGTCCGGCAACACGCAGATGTTTTCATGCCGGTGCCAGGCTGCGAGAGATTTTGGGAAAGGGGAGTTGAGCGGCTGCCCGTCAGGACCCTCGGGCGCGGCCAGCAGGTAACTTACACCGACCAGCGAGTATCCACCAGGTACGGATGCATTGCTTTCATATATCAAAATCGGAGGTTGCTCTGCATCAAATGCCGCCGAATGCCGGGTGGTAAGGACAAAATGTATACCCATGCCCGGTACATCGGGTCCGGTTGCCTGGTAACCATCCTCTCGGGCAATGCGCGCATCCTGGTATTTTTCTGTCGCCTTCCGTGTGCGGTCGAGAATGGCCACCGTATCTTTCAGCTCGGCATAAGAAACGGGCGTGCCGGTTGCATGGACGTGGTTCGTATGCATCGCGGCTGGCGTGGTCTGCTGAAGTGTCCAAGCCAGGGCGGAAATTGTGACTACAGTTGCTGCCAAAACAAGCTTTTTCATTTAAGTCATCCCCTTCTGTGTTTTTTGAAATTGACGTAAGTGCTGTACCCAGTCCAACTCAGCTTTTATGTGTTCGCGCCGATGCTGGACAATTTCTTCACCGAAAACTCCCAATGGCATGCCTTGCTGCAATGCCGCCATCTGTTGGTCCTTCTGTTGCAAGGCGGCCTCCCGGGCAGAGAGAATTCGCTCGCGCGCCTCTTCAGAGAGCAACAAGAAGAAGCCCACGCGCAATTGAAATGCATCTGCCGAGCGAGCGTCTTGGTCAGTGAAGTTGGCGATTTTCTCGATCAAGGTGCGGCGGCCCAATGGCGTAAGCGAATAGATCTTGCGTGTCTGCCCACGTTCCCCTGGCGCTGTTTCTTGTTGGACCCATCCTTCCGATACGAACCGGCGGAGCAAGGGATACACAAGGTTGCTATGAAGGTTCCCTTGCCCGAACATCAATCCTGCTTCCCGCTTGAGGCGATAGCCGTGCTTCGGACCAGGAAGCAGGATCGACAGGATTAATAGATCATTCATGATACAGTCATAATTGATCGATTAATGAGATTTGTCAAGGGCAAAGCATGAATAACAAGGATGGTTACTAAAGTGTCTTATATGATCTGAACTCCAGGCACGTAGCGTGATGTCCAATCAGCCACGAGAATAAGCATGTTGACTCTTCTTGTTCCCCTCGCAGGAACAAATCGGGAAAAACGTTTCAATTCGGGAAAAACGAGCCTATATTCTTGGCTCGCAGCCCGCACGCCAGTATGAACACATAGATGAGGAGGTTCCCCAAAATGAAGAAAATAAAGATACTTCTGGCGGCCTGCACCTTGATGAGTTCAATGCTTCTCTCCGGCCCAAGTGCCTGGGCTGGCGGCAAACCTCACCCCAAACCCGGACCGATTGCCCCCGATGGAAACCCGGTTCCACCCATGATGCCAGGAAGCCCAGAGCCGGCCCCAGTGCCTAATCTGCCGCCTCCTGGATCAAACTAGGATTAGGACCTTAAAACCTGTTCGATGAACTCCCTCTTTACCATCGACCACATTCTCTGGATGCTTTGGATGAGCATCATCGTAATCCAGTTCTGGGCGTCCTGGGTGGTCGTGAAGAAGGGCTTTTACACCAGTTGGAAGGCATTCAGTTATTACCTGTTTGTCATGGCTGCCAACTCGGTAATCTTGTTGGCGATCAAACGATTTGGCAGCCCTACTAGCTATGGCTGGAGTTATTACGGCGCGGGTTTCATTGAGGCCGTTCTGCTAAGCCTGGTTGTCTTGGAGATACTGGTCAAGGTCCTGGACCCTTTCGAAGCCCTGCCGGGAAGAAATATTGCCTGGTTTTGTTTCTGGGCGGTCATTGGAATCTCGGTAGCCATTGCCGTCTCGGTCAGCCAGCCTCTGCCGCGCAACCTGTACTTCACGATGCCCTTGATGGTTCAGAGGACCATCTTCCTGGCCGACGCCGGACTTTTATGGGTTGTCCTGCTCCAAGCTCGATCGTTGGGTGTGACCTGGAAATCGTCGGTTGCCGAAATCGCGATGGGGTTTGTATTGTTTCTCACCGTCCAGGCAATCACAAAGTTCCTGATGGGTATTTATCTCAATGAGCTTTTTCAACGCATCGCGAGTGGCTTTGGCCAGGCAGCTTATCTCTGCTCGCTGTGCGGATGGATCTGGACAATGTTTCATCGTGACCCGCTGCCGCCGGCGCCGTCCGCAGAAACCCTCACCCAGATGCGCGCCTTTAACCCCCATGCCCTCGTGCCCAAAGAAAAAATTTTTGCAGCCGTAGGCGTAAAAATCAACAAGCTTGAACCCGAGACAGAACTAGCCCCATCCCCCGCCGAACCCCAACCAAAATAATCGGGCGATCGGATAAACCGCGTGCTCCGGTCGCATTGGTTTTGATCTGTCGCAGTTGGTTTTCAATTTTGGCAATTTTGGCATTTATGGCAATTTTGGCAATCCGCACCGGCTTCTTCGATCCTGTACCCTCCCCTTCCACTTTCCGCCTTTGCCTGCCCAGAATTGAACCGCAGAATGCAACGTGGCGCCCATGTAGTAGAGAGTGATCAAAGGCAAACCCGCTGCCCACATCGGATTCAACTGATAAAAACGTACTACCGGTAGATAGCATGTAGCCATCGCCAGCCATGTAGCCGCGCCCAAGGCTCGCGCCGGCAAATTGTGAGAGAACAGCAGAAGCGGCGGCAGCAGATAAGTGATGAATAAACCCACCAACGACATCAACAACAGGACAGCCGAATGATTCAGTTGGTTAAATGCCGTTCGGGAAATCATGCGTCCAATCTCTCTCAAGCTTCCATAAGGACGAATGCTTTTGGCTGAGTGAGTCGGTCCAAGCCAAAGGCAGCCTCCGCTGCGTTTTACCTCCCTCGCTAAAGCGCAATCGTCAATGATCTCATTGCGAATCGCCGCCAGCCCTCCAAAACGATCCAGGACTTCAGTACGAAGCAGGATGCATCCTCCGGCGGCACCGGCAGTCTGCCGCAGCGGATCGGCGATCCAGCGCGGAGGATAGAGTTTGAAGAAGAAAAACACAAAGGCGGGAATCAAAAAGCGCTCGGCCAAAGTCTCGCAATGCAGCTTTGCCATGTAAGAAGCCAGATCATAGCAACCGGCCTCGGCCAAAGCCACCAGCGTGGAGATGCTTTCCGGCTGGTGCACGATATCGGCATCGGAGAACAGCAAAAATCGTGGATTCAATTTACGCGCACGCTCCACGCCCTGTTCCATCGCCCACACTTTGCCCGACCATCCCGCGGGAAGCGGCCGGCCTTGGAGCACGGTCAAAGTAGCCTTGCCTGGCGAAGCCGCAGCCTGAAGGGCAATCTCGGCAGTAGAGTCGGTGCTCGAGTCGTCCACAACAAAAATATGCAGGGATTCATTACAGCTCTGCTCTTGCAGTGACCGAAGACTCTTCTCCAGCACCTCAGCTTCATTTCTGGCGGGAACGATCACCGCTACCAGCCCTTGAATCTTGCGCAGCCTGGATTCAGGAGGAATCAAACCGCTGACTCGCCAGAACCCTCCCCGCGCGGCAAGAAGATAGATCCAGATAAGCAGGCTAATCAATCCGGCAATAGTTGTGAACATGGACTCTGGCGTTTTGGCGTTCCAGAAATGTATCTCAGATTTGGCAAGATCACGTCAAAAACGGCACCCCAATACCGTTCTCTTACGGCACCCAATACGGTTCTCTTAAGGTTTGCATCAAGTTCGGGACTCAGATACCCAACCCCGGGAGGGGTGGACGAAAGTATCCCCCGAACCAGCGCCGCAGGCGCGGCTGAAAGTAGCCCGGCATGGAGCGTTAGCGGAATGCCGGGTACAACAATGAGGGTCCTGCCAAGTCCCGAAGGGACGGCTGAGTCATTCTCCCAAAGGAATCCCATGCCATTTCAGAGCGTCAAAAGTCACAGCCTCTTCGCGAACCGAATGGCCCAGCGCACAACGAAGTGGATCGCTATAAACGAAAGGATTTCCGATTGAGGCGAAGCCGAAGGAAGCCGCACAGGTTTTCGAGAATCATCGTAGATGAAGTTTGTGGCTCTTGTAGCCAAAAACGTCTGGCGTTGTCATGAAGACATTGGCCCTACAATGTAAAACGCCTTGCCCAAAGTGGGAACTCTTCGTAAATCTATAGATAGCTACAGCCACTATAGATTAGCGATTTCTAATGAACCTCACGCTATTCCCCTGAAGAGGGCAGCGATGGTGGTTTCCAATCTTTGGGCAATCACCAGCATGGTAGAAAGGGTAAGATTCGTCTCGCCTCGCTCGATCTCGCCCATGTGGCTACGATGGATGTCGCAAATGTCCGCGAACTGCTCCTGTGACCAACCTCTCTTAAGCCGCAACTCGCGGATTCTGGAACCTAGCGTCTTTTGAATGACTTGCATCGACCTCGATTTTCGAGGTATGCTTTGCATTCAGTCTACTAGTTATAACAAGTCTTGTTTTAAAGAGGCATGTTAAATAAGATAAAGTGTAAAATTTACACCAATTTGCTGGTTATATACATCGAAATTATAGCCTGAGGGGCTATTTTGCCAAAAAAATATTTTTTGACACTTTCCCGAAATAGCGACCCAACGCTCTTGTCCTAAGCGGGCATAGTGCTTAATTGGATGAAACTCGCGCACGCTCGGACGGGGGCGGAGACAAGTAAATTCATTTTGCCGGGCTTGGTGGAGTTTCAGTTTTGACCTTGCTCTCTGTTCATACTTAAGTCATAATTACGTCTTAAATATGTTAACGTGGCAAAGACTAACAATCTCGCCGAAAGCCGGACGCTGCGTGTCACCGTTTCTGTGCAATCGGAGCAACTACTGGAGCAATTGGCGCAGCAGGGAATCTATGGACGCAATTCCGCTGAGGTAGCAGCCCGTTTCATCGATGAGGCCCTCAAGCAATTCGTTGAGAAACCGAAGTTAACCGTAGGTCGCCGTTTGTCAAAGCAGAAGAGGGAGGATCACCGATGAGCAGTCGAGCAATCAGCACGCGAGCGGTTGTGAAGAGCGCAGTAGGAAGGGGTGCCCCTCCCCTTAATGTCCTCACATGGAAACCCGAACTGGCCAATACAGCCGACATCAGAGAGCAGTCCAAGCTAACGAAGGAAGAATGGAAGGAATTCACCAAGTCTGTCTGGCAGATCGCCAATATATCCCACCCGGATCATCCTGCCGTTTTCCCGGAAGAAATTCCACGGCGACTCATTAAGTTGTTCTCGATGGTCGGCGACGTGATTTGCGATCCCTTCTGCGGGACGGGCACGACTGGAAGTATCGCCCTTAAGCTGGGGCGCCACTTCGTTGGAACGGATTCCAGCAAGACCTACTTGAAAATAGCTAAGGCAAATCTGCAAGCTGCTACCCAAGAATTGCCATTTCCTGTTCCGCATCATGTACTGCTGCATAAGGATGCAAGGAAGCTCGAATTTCTTCCAGAGAATTGCCTAGACCTTATCGTGACTTCACCGCCATATTGGAACAAGGCGGATTACGCTCACAATTCTTTCAATCTCGGATGTCTAAACAAGTACAACGAGTTTCTGAATGCGATAGGCGCAGCCTTCAGGGAATTCTTTCGTGTGTTGCAGGATGGCAAGAGGCTCTGCATCGTGACCGCCAACGTGAACCAGTACTCCGAACATGGGCTGCTCACGTTCCCAATCGCGTCCGATTTCATCAAGCTGCTTCAGAGTGCGGGCTTCCACGTTGTCAATGAAATCATTTGGTCGAAGGACAAAACAGGCGGGAAGTGGGGCTCTTTCGGCGCACAGCGTCCGATCTTCGGCAGCTATCCTTATCCTCCGCACTTCTATTTCAAAAACGTGCATGAATACATCATTATCGCCAAGAAGTCTGTCGCCGGAAAGTTCAAGGGGCCGGAACTATCATTATTGATGGGCAACTAACTAGCCAGGAACTCCGCCCCTGATACCCCGAGAAGTCAGAGAGGCAGAGTGCGTCGCTAACGAGAAACAAAATTCACGTTGCAACGCGCATAACCGACTATTCGACTCGCCACATGGTCGAGCCTTTTCGGGTCCGCCGGGTTGATTTGTCTTTAAGGCCATCCTCAAGTCGCTTCAGAAGTTTTGCTCCCTCTCCGTTCTTTCCTTGCATGACCCTATAAAGAGTTTCTTTTTCTGTCTTCCGGAAAACGATTATCGGTACCTGGAGATTTTGACATTCTGGGACTTCGAGTTTAAGAGTGTTGACTCCACCACCTGAATGGGCTTCCCGAATACTGTGCGCTTCACCATTGTGCTCGGAAATCACATCCAATGACTCGTTGAAGTATATGGCGTTAGCCATCATCGGCACCTGAATCTGTGTACCGTTGCGCTGCGGGTAAGGACGCATGATGAGGGTCGTTCCGGCAGATAGCGCTGCCGCAGCGGGTACTGCCTCGGCGGCTGATTTGGCGAAAAGTGCTGCCGGCTTCGGTCTTGAAGGTACTCCGGTCACGGGAGCTGAACCGAACAGACCTTTGATCTTGTTCTGATGAACTGCCTTTTCGAGCTTCGCTTCCGCTTTCTCTTCCTCCTCCGGCTCAGTATCTGTTTCTTGCGCCTCAACCTCTACCGCGCCAGATTCCTTCAATTTCTCGAGAAATTCCGCCGTAAGCGGCTTGGCTACTTCGCCATTGGCTACCAGTTCGGCGATGTATTGATTAATCTCGTTTTGTAACTGCTGATCCTCTGGCTTCTTCGGGTCAAGCTCGATGATGATTGCAAGTTCGTAATTGAGAAATAAACCGGACTCGGTGAAATTGTTCGACGCAACTGCGACGACTGACTGATTCTCGCCCTCGAATAGATATAGTTTTGGATGAAAAATCCCGGCCGATGAATTGGAGTTGTGAAAGACGAATACCGATCCTTCCCCTCCGATTTTTAACAATAGCTTAAGCCCTTCGTAGCTTGTGACTTTGCGACTAATGCCAATAATGAACCTTGCCTTCTTCCCAGATGCAACAAATTTTTTCAGTGCATCCTCAAGCTGACATACTCCCTCACTTCTCAGAAATGCAACAACAATAGTTAAGCAGTTGTATGCGCCTTTTGAGAGTAGCGCCATTAACTCGGTACCTAGCTGCTGTTTCTTTTGCTGCTGGGCGAAAAGACGGCAGATCACAGTCCCTCCAACGCATAGAGACAAGTCGTCCAGTCAACTTAAACATTCTTAGGCGGCGAGGAAAAGGTGGGGACTCTAGGGAGATAACAGTTATACCTGTTCAACGGGATGGATTCTGGTGGTTTTGCGTCCGGCAAAGATCAGGTCGCGCACACGAGTTTGCAGAACGTCAAAAAACCTCTTAGAGATTCCAAGGCCGCAAATCAGGATGGAATCGATTTGTTCGACAATTGGTTGAGCTGTGTGCCGATTGAAGTTGAGGATTTGTCTTCCTGCATTGGCTTTTACCATTGGCAACTTGCGGATTACTTCATCATGTTGTCGTCCAAGCCCAGCCAGTTGCCGGACTATCTCCGGCTGGAAGCAATCGGGAGAGTATGGCAGCTTTTCTACGAAGCCGTGCGTTAGGTGGAACCCGTCCGACTCGACTGTCCAGAGCCAAAACGAAAGCGAACTAACCACGCAGGCGTAGAAAAAGTCTGCATCTACGGGTGTACCGAATCTATATTGTCGCGTCGATGGAGAAGCGTGCTTGCCTTCATCGGCGAACGCGGTGGGATCGCTGCGAAAGAATGGAAGCCAATTGTAAGCTGTTGCGTAACAGTAGAGGGTTGAGTTCTCGCTCCGGCTTCCCAAAAGGGAGCTCAGCAGATACGTCGTTCGTGAGCGGATAGTTTTCCAAGCATGCAGTTCAAGTTCGTCACCAACTTTGGGAACAAACTCCGTAATGTCAACGGCTCTGATATGGATTGGATTCACGCTCCCCCAGATTTGAGGACGCACTGCACGTGTCCACCTGATCAGATTCGTGGTTCTAATCTCTGGCGATCCTGTTGCAGAAGGCTCACAGAAAAGAACTGTATTCCGAGTTTTAACCATATCACCGAAAAGCGCATCAGGACTGCGGTCGAAGAATGCAAAGTTCCATCGTCTATTCTGCTCCTGAATTTCCCGCCGGAGCGCCTTGGTCTCGGCGTTGTTGTATGCCAACCCAAGAGGTGCGACCATTGCCCCATAGCCCCCATCGCGAAGCAAATAGAGCAGCGAACTGACGAACTTAGTGTATTGGTGACGGTTGCGATTTGTCTTCGGCACGCCATGGAACAATGACTTCGACAATTGTGCTTCAAATTCGATGGGCAGTTCACCGTATGGGGGATTCCCCACGATGCAAGAGAAACCTGGATTGCCCGAATCAACAAAAGCCTCAGGGAACATGTGGACAATCTCGGTTGTTTCAGCCAATTTCGGTGGGGGAAATTCCCCAGCCATTGCCCTCTCCCTTACGATCGACCGCTGTTCCGCCGCACGAACACAGGCTGCATGAATCGATCTCGCCTCTGTAACCTGCTGCCGACCGATCTCCCAATGAGCGCCGCTACCGACTCTGAGATTCAATTCAAGAAGTCGGGAGACCACCGACAACTCTGACGGATGCCTCCGCAATTCTTCTCTTGCCCACAACAATAGTACGAGACTCGCTGCTTCGTGAGACTTTGCGCTGATGTCGATTCCGTAGAGGTTGGTCGTCAGGCACTGAAGCTTAAATAACCCAGCCTTGAAGTATCGGAGCCCGCTTGGCAACCTCGATATATCATGGTGTGGCAGCAATTGGTAAAGAGTCTCGTAAGCTCGAACTATCCACTCAGCAGCTTCACGAAGCAACATTCCTGAGCCGCATGAGAAATCGCAAACATGCAGAGCGGCTAACTGATTTAGCATTTGCGCCCCGTCCTGGTTCGGAGCAACATTCAAGAATGTCGCACAAGCCCTTTTCGTGGTGAGCGATGCCACCCAGACCGCGAGGTCGATAGGGGTATAGAACGTGTCCAATTCGCCCCTGTCAAGATTCCTGCTTCGCCCACGGCGGGGCAGGTTGAGCCGTTCGACAGGTGTATTTAACCTTTCAACCAGCACAGGCAACGCAGTAACGAAATGCTGTACCTGAAGAAGACTCCGAAGTTTGGCTATCGTGTTGTTGTGAGTCACGGCTGGCCCATCAAAATCAAGGGCAGCAGCTATGAGCGCGTCGTAGATTCCGTCGGTAAAGGGGAGATCTTTGCGGAAATGCCGCCAGTTCGATTCCGCAAGCTCCTGCTTGGCAGCCAAAAGCTCATTGAAAAACCCAGTCAGCAATGGATCGTGCGGGTGCAGGTCGAAGGAAGGAACAAGCTTCGGCTCAGGGGATTGAGAGGGCATCCCCAGCGAGTGTAATTCTGGGTACCGATGTGCTGCAATGTTGAAAAAGGTTCTAACCTTTGCGCTTACCTTCCGTGCTCTCATCGGGTCAGGTCTCTCAGGTATTCGTTAGCGAATATAAAACGAATATACCGCCTTTGGCAAGTGCAACAAGGAGGCAAGCGGGTGCTGTTGGTCGCCGCCGCATTCTTGCTGGCTCATCGCTCCCTGTTGGAACGAAATGCTAAAGGAAGATGCGCCCCCGCCTATCACCAAAAGCCGTTTCATGAAATCGCGTAAATGCAATAGGCAAGCTCAGTAGCAGGGCAGTATGAAGAAGGGAGCTCCCCGGAACGTGAGGTGGAGAGCTCCCTCATGCAGTGAGGTTATATCAGTGACTTGATATGTTTATAGCTGGCCCTAGTTAACAACAGGTTAAAGCCAAGTAAATTTACCTTGATATATTTGTCTCCGGCTTCACCACGAGCGGCAATAACCCTCGAACCACAATGTACAGAATGGGAATAATGAAAAGATTCAGAAAGGTGGAGACGATCATACCCCCAAAAACCGTAGTGCCGACAGAGTGGCGTCCCTCGGCGCCCGCGCCTGTGGCAAAGACCAGCGGGAGGACCCCGAAAATAAATGCTATCGAGGTCATCAGGATCGGCCTCAGCCTCAACCGGGCTGCCTGAATTGCGGACTCCACCAGGGCCACTCCGCGATGCTGCAACTGCTCTGCGAATTCCACGATAAGAATTGCGTTCTTGCTGGCCAGGCCGATGAGCATCACCAGGCCGATCTGGCAGTAGACATCGTTTTCCAGGCCCCGAAGCTTCTGCGCTCCTAGAGCGCCCAATACCGCCATGGGCACCGCCAGCAGGATGATGAACGGCAAAACGAAACTCTCATATTGAGCCGAGAGCGTCAGATAAACCACCAGCAATCCCAGCCCAAAAAACAGCAGGGATTTGCTCCCCGACTGGATCTCTTCCAGCGAAAGCCCGGAAAACGAATAGGAATAACCCGCCGGCAGCGACTCTTTAGCCAACTCCTCCATTGCCTGGATGGCCTGTCCCGAGCTGTAGCCAGGGGCCGCGCCGCCATTGATTTCAGCATTGCGAAAGAGATTAAAGTGCGTGATTACGCCTGCTGTGTTCCCTTGCTTCACTGTGACCAGGTTGTCGAGGGAGATCATTTGCCCATCGTCAGACCGCACATAGAACTGCCGCAGGTCGCGCGGCTGGGAGCGAAACTGCCGGTCTGCCTGCACAAACACGCGATAGGAGCGGTTGTTGAAGTCGAAGTCATTCACGTACTGCGATCCCATGTAGATCTGCAGCGCTGAAGTGATCTGGCTGAAAGGCACGCCCAGGCTCTTGGCCTTCTCCCGGTCGATCTCCACTACAATCTGCGGATCGCGGGCTGTGAACGAGCTGAACAGGCCTTGCAATTCTTTGCGGGCATTTCCTTTCTGGATAAGCTCCTGCAACACCTTCTCCAGGTCTTCCGCGCTTCCGCCTCCGGCCTGCTGAAGCTCGAATTGAAAGCCGCCATACTGCCCCAATCCTTGAATCGGCGGAGGCAGCACCGGGAACACCACGGCCTCCGAGACACTGAAGAGCGGCCCACGAAGCCCGGCCACCACCGCCGGCGCACCGTGCTCGGCCCCATGCCGCCCCCGAATATTCTTCAGGCTGGCAAACAACACTCCCTGATTGGGTGTAGCCCCTCCTGATCCTCCGCTGAACCCGGCAATGGAGAAGACGCCCTCAACATCCGGGTTCTTGCTGACAATCGCGCTGGCTTTATCCAGCGCATGTTCTGTGTATTCCAGGGACGACCCTGGAGGTGCTTGCACGATAGCAATGAAATAGCCGTCGTCTTCCGTAGGCACGAAGCTCGATGGCACTTTTTGATAAATCCAATAGGTGGCCCCTAAGCCTGCGATAAACACGGCAATCACGGCCAATTTCCACGACGCCAGCACGTGCAGGAGTCTTTGATAGGCTGTGCTGCTCGAGTGAATGCCAGCATTGATGGCAGCAAAAAATCGGTTCATGCTGCGCCGGGGACGGAGCAAGAGCGCGGCCAGCGCGGGAGAAAGAGTCAACGCATTAAAAGCTGATATGGCAATCGAAAATGCAATGGTCAAAGCAAATTGCTGATAGAGGCGTCCGGTAGTGCCGGGGAACAGCGACACTGGCACAAAAACGGCTATGAGTACCAGCGAGGTGGCAATCACTGCTCCTGTAACTTCTCTCATGCCCATGCGCGTGGCTTCGGCCGGATCGGTGACGCCTTCTTCGATATGGCGCTCGACGTTTTCAATCACCACAATGGCGTCGTCTACCACCAGTCCGGTGGCCAGCGTAATGCCAAAGAGGGTGAGCGTGTTGATCGAGAAACCGAACAGTTTAGCGAAGATAAATGTTCCAACCAGTGACACTGGAATGGTGATGGCGGGAATGATGGTGCTGCGCCAGCCTTGCAGAAAAAGAAAGATCACCACGATCACGATGGCAATGGCCGCCGTAAGCGTTTTCAAGACCTCGCGGACCGAATCTCCTACTGCGGTTGTGGTATCGAAGGCAACCGTGTATTTCAGTCCGGGTGGAAAACGCTGCGCCAGTCGCGCCATCTCCGCCCTGACCTCCCGGTCCACATCCAACGCATTGGCATTGGAAAGCTGCATAACGCCAAACCCAATGATCGGGTTTCCGTTGTAGCGCAGGCTGCCGCCATAACTTTCAGCCCCCAACTCGGCCCGGCCTACGTCGCGCAACTCCACCAGCGTGCCGTCGGGCGTGCGCTTGACCACAATTCTTTCGAAGTCTTTGGGTTCGGTGAGTCGCCCAACAGCCCGGACACTGATCTGGTAATTCTGGCCGGCCTTGACTGGCGGCAGTCCCACTTGTCCGGCGGCCACCTGCACGTTTTGCTCTCGCAGAGCATTCGTCACATCGGAAGCAGTAAGCCCCCGAGCCGCCAGCCGCACCGGATCCAGCCACAGGCGCATCGAGTATTTGCGCTCGCCGAAGATGAGAGCATCGCCGACCCCCTTGATGCGCTTCAGGGCGTCCTTGATGTAAACGTCAATGTAGTTGCTGATGAAGAGGTCATCGTACCGGTTATTCTCGGCATAAAAGGCGATGAACATCACGAACGAGCCGGAGTTCTTATTGATGTTCAAGCCGGTAGTTTGCACTTCGACCGGAAGGCGTCCCAACGCCGTGGAGGCGCGGTTTTGTATGTCGACCGCGGCCAGATCAAGGCTGCGCTCCAGTTCGAATGTGGCCGTAACCGAGCTCGTGCCGTCGTTGCTGCTGGTGGAGCTGGAATACCTCATGCCCGGCGCGCCGTTGATGGCCTGCTCCAGCAGAGTAGTGACCCCTGTTTCAACCGCCTGCGAATTTGCCCCGGTGTAAAAGGCGCTGACCGTCACCTGGGGCGGCGCCAGGTCCGGGAACTGGGCAATCGGCAGCGTCGGAATCGAGACTGCGCCCGCCAGCACAATCAACAAAGAACACACCGTCGCAAATACCGGGCGGCGAATGAAGAAATTGACAAACATGAATAGTCCCGAGACTAAGACTGCAGGTAGTGGCTCAGTTTTTGGATTTTCAATTACCCAATTACCAACTTACTCAATTACCAAATTCTTGGCGGCCTAAGACTGCGGTATCACTGGCATTCCATCGGCCAGCAATTGAATGTTGCTCACAATGAAGTTTTTGGATTTTCAAATTACCCAATTACCAACTTACTCAATTACCAAATTCTTGCCGACCTAAGACTGCGGTATCACTGGCATTCCATCGGCCAGCAATTGAATGTTGCTCACAATCAGCCGCTCGCCCGGCTTGATGCCATCGAGCACCACGTAGTCATTGCCTACAAGGTCTCCCACCTGGATCATTTTTTGGTGGGCCACAGCCTGCTGGCCCTGGTCTTCGGCCACGAATGCGAATATTTTCCCGCTTAGCCGGGAAACTGCCGTGACTGGAATGACAGGCAGCTTCTGTTCTGACCATATCAGGCGCGCGTGCACCTGCTGATCATTTCGCAATCCTGGCGCTGCATTGGGCATGGAGGCCTTCAGCAACAGGCTTTGCGTGCCGGTATCGACATGCGGCGAGATAAAGTCCACCCGCACTCGAAGCAGCGACTTGCCCGATTCATCAAGAATATCGATTGGCATACCCTTATGCACGGCCGTTGATTTCTCTGCGGGAACATAGATATATGCTTC
>DASZFK010000724.1:0-17669 GCA_035939855.1 Candidatus Angelobacter sp. | reverse complement strand
CCGGTATCGAAGTTACTCGCGCCTCGAATTCGTAATACCTTGTTGCTTACGGTTCCTGCGCTGATCATCTCCTGGCTGATTGCTGTTCCGCTGGGAGTATGGGCTGCCTATCGAAAGGGAAGTTGGATCGATCGCGCCTTCTCGGCTGGAACCTCTACTCTTCTGGCATTACCTGACCTGCTCATCGCGCTGCTGATCCTGTTGTTTGCGCTACGAACAGGTATTTTTCCGGCAGGCGGAATGAGTTCTGCCAATCAGGCGCAGGGTTGGTGGCGCAACATGCTCGATATCGCCTGGCATATCCTTCTACCGGTCATGGCGCTGGTAGCCGGTTCTTTGCCGGTTTTATTGCGTCACACGCGGGCGAGCATGGTGGAGGTATTGAATTCTTCGTTCATGCGCGCCGCTCACGGTCATGGACTTCCCGCAAAGAGGCTCCTCTTCCGCCATGCGCTCCCTGCGGCGGCCAACCCGTTGATCACCTTGTTTGGACTCTCGGTAGCCGGTTTGTTGAGCGTGTCATTGCTGGTGGAGGTGATTGTGGGCTGGCCGGGCATCGGGCCTCTGCTTACCGAGGCTATTCTAAGCCGCGACCTGTTTGTGGTGATTGCCGCTGTCGTGGTCTCTACTTTATTTCTTGTGATTGGAAATCTCGTGGCAGATGTTCTTCTTTATGCCTTCGATCCTCGAATGAGGATGCAGTGAATGAAAACCGCCCGATCTATGTCGCTTCCGATAGTCTGCCTGGTTGTCATTCACTTGGTGGTGATCTTTGCCGGATTTGTCGCTCCTTACAGTTTTGATACGCAGGAACGCTTCCATTCTTTTGCGCCTCTCAGCAGAATTCATTTCATCGACAACAACGGAAAGTTTCATCTCCGGCCTTTCGTTTACACCCTCAAAAGCGGAGAAGACGATCCAAATGAGTATCGGGAAGACCGCTCCACGGTGTATCCGATCAGGTTTTTCGTTTCCGGCGATGAATATTGGTTGTTGGGTGTGTGGCGTTGCCGGGTTCATTTCTTTGGAGTGGATGCCCCTGCGCGAATCTACTTGCTGGGAGCCGATGGTTTCGGACGCGATCAATTCTCTCGACTGCTTTATGGAGGCCGCATCTCGCTTTTTGCCGGATTCCTGGCGGCCATTGTGTCGGTAGGGTTGGGTCTGGGACTGGGCGCCACCGCCGGCTTCTACGGTGGCTTGATCGATGATGTAATCATGCGCTTCGCCGACCTTTTTATCGTGGTCCCTTGGTTTTATTTGCTGCTTGCGATTCGCGCCGTGCTGCCTTTACAAATTCCGCCCGCGGTGGCTTTCCTTCTGGTCGTCATCGTCATTGGAACGATCGGGTGGGGGCGTCCGGCAAGGCTGGTTCGTGGGGTTGTCATGAGCGGGCGGGAACGAAACTATGTCCTGGCGGCCCGAAGTTTTGGAGCCTCGAATTTCTATCTCGTGCGCCGTCACATCCTGCCGCTGACTTGGGGTGTAGTCCTGACTCAAGCGGCCGTGCTGATTCCGCAATTCATTTTGGCCGAAGTGATTCTCTCCTTCTTCGGCCTGGGCATTGGAGAGCCGATGCCGAGTTGGGGGAACATGCTGGCTTATGCCCAGCAATACCACATCCTCGTTTCCTATTGGTGGATGTTGCTGCCGGGATTGGCGCCCATTCCAATTTTCCTTGCTTATCACCGATTGGCAGATTATCTTCATGCGCGTTTACAATCACTATCCTGAAAAGCTCCAGAATTTGTAAAGACGGATTTTTAAAGACGGATGGGAACGTGGATTGCTGCGCGAAAAAATCGCGGGGTTGTGTTCTGTGGTTCGCTCTTACCGCTGCTTTGTGGGGCCAGGCTGCGGTGTCGCAGGATTGGCTGCGTACGTCGGCGGAAGTAGGCCGTCCGGGCGGGAAGCTGGCGATTGCCGAGCGCTCAGAGCCAAAGACCTTGAACCCGGCGGGTGCTCTCGATCGTCCTTCGCGGGACGTGATTCGATGCATGACCGCCGATCTGATCCACATCAATCGCTACACCCAAAAAACGGAACCCGCACTGGCCAAATCGTGGACCAGTTCCGCCGATGGAAAACAGTTCACTTTGCAGCTACGGCAGGGCTTGCGGTTCTCCGATGGCGCTCCCTTCGATGCCGATGATGTCTTGTTTTCCTTCAAGGTCTATCTCGATCCCAAAGTACACTCTCCGCAGCGCGACCTGCTGATCGTTGCCGGCCAGCCGATGACGGTGGAAAAACTGAACGCAACCACTGTCCGCTTCACGTTTGCTGCACCCTATGCTGCGGCTGAACGGGTGTTCGACAGCCTGGCCATGCTTCCGCGTCATTTATTGGAAAAAGATTACTCCGATGGCACGATCAACCAGGCGTGGAATGTGGCCGTCGCGCGGGAAAAAATTGCCGGTCTTGGGGCATTCAGCTTGAAGCAATACACGCCCGGAGAGCGGCTCGTGCTGGAACGCAATCCTTATTACTGGAAGGTCGATGCCCAAGGCCAGAAGCTGCCGTACCTGGATGAGTTGACGTTCATCTTTGTCCCCAGCCAGGATGCTGAAGTCATTCGCTTTCAAGCGGGCGACACCCAGATCATCAGCGGAGTTAACGCCGAGGACTTCGCGACTCTTTCCAAAGACCCGCGTACTCATGCCAGGCTCGAGGATGCCGGTCCAGGTCTTGAATACAATTTTCTGGTCTTCAATCTAAACGACGACACCGAGGGCCGTCTTCCGCAAGTCGCGCGCCACCAAAAGTGGTTCACTGACGTGCGTTTCCGGCAGGCAGTCTCTTTGGCGATTGATCGTGCCGCCATCGTCCGGCTCGTCTACCATGGACGCGGCGCGCCCTTGGCATCGCAAGTAACACCCGGCAACAAGTTATGGCTCGATTCTGCAATCCCTGTCCCACAACAATCGCTGGCCAGGGCCAGACAACTCTTGCAATCGGCAGGGTTTTCCTGGAACAAAGATGGCGACTTGATTGATGGCGAGCACCAGCCAGTAGAATTCAGCATCCTGGTCAGTTCCAGCAGCGTCCAGCGAACTCAAATGGCGACTCTCGCGCAAGATGACTTGAAGAAGCTCGGCATGAAGGTGGCGGTCGTGTCGCTGGAGTTTCGCGCCACAAATGATCGTATCCTTCAATCCCATGATTACGATGCGGCGCTCATGGGCCTTGCCAGCGGAGATGCAGACCCGACTCCGGCCATGAGCGTGTGGATGTCCAACGGCCAAACGCATCTTTGGCATCTCGGAGAGAAAAAGCCGGCAACTCCGTGGGAAAGCGAAATCGACCAGCTCATGCAAAAGCAACTGGTCACCATCAATTATCGGGACCGAAAAAAACTGTATGATCGGGTGCAGGAGATTGTTGCTCAATATCTACCGATTATCTGTCTCGCCAGTCCTCATATCCTGGTAGCCGCTCAGCAAAACTTGGGGAACTTTCGTCCGGCGATCATCGAGAACTATGTTCTTTGGAATGCCGACGAACTTTTCTGGCGCTCTCCATAATGATGATGGGTCATAACTAATGGGAAAGACTCTTCAAAAGCCCATCCTTGGGGCCCCTCCTGAAATCGCAGCGGATGATGAGAGACTTGTCCAACAATGCTGCGTTGGCGATCAAGATGCATGGAATAAATTGATTGACCGTTATAAAGGCCTGATTTACTCGGTTCCGGTCAAATACAGATTCAGCCCGGAAGACGCAGCAGACATATTTCAAAGTGTTTGTGTTGAGCTTTTCACTCACTTGTCGAAGCTGCGGAAGATCGAATCGTTGCGCTCCTGGCTGGTTACGGTGGCCCTGCACAAATGTTTGCACTGGAAGAAACAGCAGCGGCGGCAGATCGAGTTTGACGCTATGGCCCAATTTACTGGCGAGGCCATGAGAGTCGCGGCCGATGTGCTGAGCGAGATTCGTCGCGAGCAAGTCGTTCGAGATTCCTTGGAACGCCTTTCGCCCCGCTGCGCAGAGTTGATCAACATGCTGTTTTTTGAGCAGCCGCCGGTTCCATACACCGAGGTTGCGAAGCGTTTGGGCCTGGCTACTGGTTCGATTGGTTTTATTCGCAGCCGGTGCTTGCGCCAGTTACAAAAGATACTTCAGGACTTTGATTTTTGATGCCCGAGCCGAAGCCAACCAACGCGATGGAACCGTGGATTACGCATCTCTCTCTCATAGAGACAGAGACGGAGCGCCGTTCGTTTCTCGGCCAGCAGCCAGAATCGTTGAGCCGGCAGTCGGTGCAAAAGCTTTATGACGCCGTGGTCCGCCTCGCTGGAATCGATCTGAAACGCGCTGAAAGGCTGGCGGAAGCTGCCTCGTGGATCGCTTCTGACCTGAAGGACCCATACTCTTTTGCTCAGAGCGCTCGCGCTGTAGGGCACGTTCTTCATCTGCACGGAAAATACCGGCAGGCGATCGCGGAATATGAAAAGGCGTTGGAGGTCTTTGAATCTCTGGGGTGTGATCTGGATGTTGCCCGGACCATCAATGGGGCGTTGCACAGCTTAATTTACGACGGCCAATATGACCGCGCTTTTGCCCTGGGCGAAAAAGCGCGCGCCATTTTTGAAGCCAACGGAGACCGGCTCCGCCTGGCCCGGCTCAACAGCAACATCGCCAATATTTTTTATCGCCAGGACCGTTTTCATGTAGCTCTTGAATTGTATGAAGCGGCCTACGAAGAATGTCTGCGCCTCGGCGAAGCGCAGGATGTGGCTGCAATCCTGCGCAATTTGGCTGTTTGCTACACCAGCTTGAACGATTTCGATCGTGCTCAGAAGAACTATGAGCTTGCCCGCGACCATTGCCGGCGTCACGGCTTTCGATTGCTCGAAGTCCGGGCTGATTACAACATTGCCTATCTGTATTACCTGCGCGGAGAGTACCTGAGGGCCATCGAGTTATACGATGCAACCCGCACGCTTTGTGAGGAGGTGGAAGATAAATACCACAAAGCCCTTTGCGATCTGGATGAGTCCGAGATTTATCTGGAGTTAAACCTCACCGAAGGTGGCGCGGAACTGGCGCGGGCCGCGTTTGTAAGCTTTCAGCAACTGGGCGTGCAGTACGAAAGCGCTAAAGCCGCCGCCTTCTTTGCCATTGCTCTCAGCCAGCAGGGCCGCCACAAAGAGGCTCTGGAGATCTTTGATCAGGCCCGCGATCTTTTTGTCAAAGAAAAGAATGAACTATGGCCCGCCTTGATCGATGTATATAAGGCCCTCGTGCTTTATGAAGTGCAAGACGACGAAAATGCCTACGATCTCGCCGCTTCGGCGTTGAGCTATTTCGGGTCCTCTCCTTTGCAGGCCAAGGCAGCCATTTGTGAGCTGTTGCTGGCCTCGATGCACCTGCGGGCGGGTGAATTATCAGAAGCTCGACATCACGCTGATTCCGCGCTTGCCAGGCTCCAGGGAGCCGAATCGCCGGCCACGTATCAAGCCTACTTTGTGCTGGGCCAGGTGGAAGAAGCGGTAGGGGAGATGAATCTAGCCCGCCAGGCATATCAAAATGCTTACGCAAAGCTCGAGGATTTGCGCAGCCATCTGGGCAGGGAAGAGTTGAAGATTGCTTTTCTCGAAAACAAACTTGCGATTTATGAAGGACTGGTCATCACTTCGCTCGGTTTCGGGCCACGACAAGACCGGGCCACGTTTGAATATATCGAGCGCGCCAAGTCCAGAAGTTTGACCGACCTGATTGCATTTCGCGCTCCCTCCCTGATTTCGCGAAATCCTGAACATTCGGCGGCCATGGAACAGCTCCGCGCTCTACGCCAAAAGCTCACCTGGATCTATCACCAGATTGAGTTGGAGGAGTTGAATCCCACCAGCCGTTCTTCGGCTCGCATCCAGCGGCTGAAGCAACAAGGGCGGCAGATGGAAGACGCTCTGATGAAGGCCTTTTCGCAATTCCAGGTTGTGGACCAGGAATTTGTGGGTTTGCAAAATGCTTCCACAACATCGGTGGAAGAGTTGCAATCCAGGCTGCCGGAAGACACGATGCTGGTGGAGTACTACGAAGCCCGGGGAACGTTTTACGCGTGCCTGGCCACCGCCAAGGATTTAAGAATCTTTCCAGTCGCGCATTCCAAGCGCATACGTGAACACCTGCGCCTCTTGCAGTTGCAATTGGCTAAATTTCGCCTGGGATCGGATTATGTGCGGCCTTTTCGGCAACTCCTGTTGGAGGCCACTCAAGCACACCTTCAGGAGCTATATTCTTTGATCATCGCTCCTATCAGGAAGCACTTGAATGCCTCTCATCTAGTGATTGTGCCGCACGGATTCCTGCACTATCTTCCGTTTCATGCTTTGGCCGACCACGACCGGCATTTGATTGACGATTACTCCATCTCTTATGCGCCCAGTGGAAGCGTCTTTACCTTATGCCAGGCTAAAAGCGCTGCGGCTGGGGGGCGCTCCCTGGTGATGGCGGTCCCAGATCGCCGCGCGCCCAACATAGAGCAGGAAGCCCATTTTGTCGCCGAAGCCCTGGGGACAGCAAAGCTCTTTGTGGGCGAAGAGGCTACAGAGGAGAACTTGCGTACCTTTGGACCACAAAGTCGGTATATCCATATCGCGACCCATGGCTATTTCCGGCAGGATAACCCGATGTTCTCCTCCATCCGTCTGGGTTCCTCATGGTTAAATCTTTTTGATCTTTACCAACTTCATCTCGATGCGGAGCTGGTGACGCTGAGCGGATGCGGCACTGGGATGAATGTAGTTCTGGGGGGGGATGAATTAATCGGCTTGGTTCGGGGATTGCTCTATGCCGGGGCGCAGACTCTTTTAGTCAGCCTTTGGGAAATCCATGATCAGAGCACGGCCGAGCTTATGCGCAACTTCTATGAGGCATGTAAAACTGCTGGTAATAAGGCGGTGGCATTGCGCCAAGCGGTGCTCCAGGCCAGGGAAGAGCATCCGCACCCCTATTTTTGGGCTGCTTTTGCCATGGTCGGTAAAATCTCGTAAATTTTTTGGGGTGCAGCCTATATTTTTTCGTTATATGGACGACTCTATATGAAACAGCAGGCTCATCCGTCGACTGCTAGAACAGGGGGATGTGGACCCGGAAGCTGCATCCCCCGTCTATAATGCGTCTTATGACTCCAGCCGTGCGTCACTTCGACCGCTCCGAATGGGCGGATTTTGTGCGTAACCAAGGGTCGCCGGAACAGCGCCAGGCCATGATTTCCCACCTTCAGTCTGGTTGCTCCAAATGCAAGAATATAAAGGAGTTACTGGAGAGATTTGCAGTTATTTGCAAGAGCGAAGCCAGCTATCGCGTGCCTGCGGATGTGGAGCGTTCCGTTAAGGCGTTCTTTGCCCTGAACAGGCCGCTCAAGGTCTCATTATTTCAGCGCATCCTGGGAAGTTCCCTGTATGACAGCTTTGACGACCCGCTGCCGGTAGGGCTCCGGGCCGGACATCAAATTAACCGGCATGTGTTGTTTCAAGCCGGCGATTACTCCGTAGATTTGCGCTTCGAGCATGAACGGGGATCGCCCAGCATGGTGATGGTTGGACAGATCGCCAACCGGCGGGCACCGGAAGAATTGATGGCCCACATCCCCGTAATTCTTTTTTCTGGAACTCGGGAACTGACCCGGTCCCTCAGCAACTCCTTTGGAGAGTTTCAGTTGGAATACACTCCGCAAGCAAATCTCAATTTGCGCGTGCCTCTTGAAACCAGAGGCCAAGAGCTTGAAGTGGTTCTGAGTGACCGCGGAGCAGACTAAGCGCTGCTACTGCAGTTTTAGGTCAGTTCAAAATATCTTTCAACCAATCTTAAGGCTGCCGCCTTCGTCATTTTGCCGTTGGGAAGAGGAATCAAGAAAATGAAAACACGCTATGCATTCGTCGTTGCTTTGCTGCTGAGTCTAACTTTGTCTGCCCAGACGAAGTATTTATTGACAACCTATAAGAGCAGCGTCAGCTCGGTTTGCAGCGGTCATGGGTTAACGTACGTCAGTACAAGTTGGAATAATTCCAACTACAGCTACGGCGTTTACCTGGTAACGGCTCCTTCCTCGCTCAATCCCTCTTCTGTAACTTCCGACTCGCGCGTGCTGGGATTTGAAGTCAATCGCTCCACCGGTGTTCCCGAGCTTTCCGGCGCCACCTCGGCGAATTTAACGCAATCGACCGAAGGAATTCTGGATTCGTTGCCGAATCGCACCGTCGTGAGCTTCTTTGGAGTCAATGTGCCCAGCAACTATCCCCAGCAACCGGCAACCAGCATCATTCGTCTGGCGGATGCTCGCGGCGCAACCGGACTCACAGGAGCGGGAACCGTAGCTATCATCGACACTGGAGTTGATCCCAATCACCCAGCTTTGTCCCCGGTCTTGCTCCCGGGATTCGATTTTACTCGCAACCAAGCCGGGGCTTCCGAGTTGGCTGACCTGAGTCCTACAGTGGCTGCCTCTTTGAGCCAGTCGACAGAAGGCATTTTGGATAGCACCTTGGTCGATCAGCTCAACAGTTCCACCCTGGCGATCTTGACGCAATCCACCGAGGGCATCCTCGACGGGCATACACCTTCCGAATTTGGACACGGCACCATGACCGCTGGGCTGGTGCATCTGGTTGCTCCTACTGCCAGGATTCTGCCGCTCAAGGCGTTCCGCGGCGATGGCAGCTCTGACCTCAACGGAATCGTGAGCGCAATTTATTATGCAGCCGATCATGGCGCCGGCGTCATCAGCATGAGTTTTGAAATCACCCAGTCATCGCCTGCCTTGCAGCAAGCGATTTCTTACGCGCAGAACAAAGGGATCGTGGTGGTGGCGGCTGCGGGTAATGACAATTTTTCCACTGCAATTTTTCCAGCCAGCTTGCCCAATGTTTTTGGCACCGGCGCTACCAGCAACGCTGATGCAAAGAGCACGTTCTCCAATTTCGATCCTGCCGCCGGCTGCACCAATGTAATGTTCGCTGCCCCCGGCGAAGGAGTGATTACCACGTATCCCGGCAAACATTATGCTGCTGGATGGGGAACCTCGTTCAGCACTCCCATCGTTGCCGGCGCTGCTTCTTTGATATTGCAGCAGCACCCTGGCATCCAGCTCGAAGATATGATCAAAGCCCTTTGGAAAGCCGTGAAGATTCCGCAAATGGGACACGGACGAATCGATCTCTTTCAGGCATTGACTTCAACCAGCGGCGGCGGCAGCGACGATTGCGCTTCGACTGACTCGGGTGGTGGTGACGGCGGCACCAGCGGCACCAGCAGCACCAGCGGTAAAGGTAAAGGTTAATTCACGCTGGAAGTGAATGCTGCGCCGACGGCAGTCCGTAACCCTTACCCTTCTTAACCCATAACGTTACGCTCGTAACACGGAAGTATCCTGACTTCTGTCCCATAGCAGGCTATACTCCAATTGCCGATTCCACTCGAGGATGCGCCCAATAGCTGTATTTCGGCGTGGATTAACGGGCGCGAGGAATGCTTGGATATGAGCAAGAGATTCTTCTTTCTGGGATTTGTCATTTTATTGGGTCTGCCGCTTATGGCCCAAAGACAAGTCGCTCACACTGAGTATGTTCTGACGACCACTCCATCGTCGCTTGATTCCCTCAATCATCGTCATGGCCTGAATTTCAAGTCCACTGTATGGCACAATCCGAATTATGGCTATGCGATTTTTCTGGTGACCGATCCCTCCTCGCGAGATGCAGCACGATTGCAAGCCGAACTGAATGCCGATACAGCCGCCATTTCCTTCGAGCCGAATCAGGTCGTTCAATTGCCTGAGTTATCGGGCACAACTTCGGCTGTCCTTGCACAATCCACCGAGGGTATCCTCGATACGCTCCCTGGTCGTACGCTCGTCAGCTTCAACGGAGTGAATGTACCCAGCAACTATGTTGACCAGCCGGCCACCGAGATCATCCGCCTGCGGGATGCCTTGCAGGCCAGCGGTTTGACCGGAGCAGGTACTGTCGCTGTGATCGATACCGGAGTGGATCCCAATCATCCGGCGTTGGCCAGCGCATTGGTCCAAGGATTCGATTTCACGCGCAACCAGGCCGGCGGCTCTGAACTGTCGGACCTGAACCACAATGTTGCTGCTTCTTTGAGCCAATCCACCGAAGGCATTTTAGACAGCAATCACGTATTCCAATTGAGCAGTTCGACACTTGCAATCCTGACTCAATCTACCGAAGGCATTCTGGATGGCACGCCCCCGGGCTTTGGCCACGGCACAATGACTGCCGGTTTGGTGCATTTGATTGCGCCCGACTCCAAGATCATGCCTCTGAAAGCTTTCAGAATCGATGGCACTTCGGATATTTCCAACATCATCCGGGCGGTTTACTACGGTGTAGACCACGGCGCAAATATCATTAACATGAGTTTTGAGATCGCCCAATCATCGCCCGCCTTATTGAGCGCATTGGACTACGCAACCGATCATGGCGTGCTCTTGGTCGCAGCAGCCGGAAATGACGGCAAGCAAACCGACGTCTATCCTGCCGCCGCTGAGGGTGTGCTCGGGATTGGCTCTACCAATAACAGTGACCAGAGAAGCGCATTTTCGAACTTCAATTGGCCCGACGTTAAATTTGCCGCTCCCGGCGAAGGCGTGATCTCCACCTATCCCGGAAACAACTATGCCGCCGGATGGGGAACCAGTTTCAGCGCTCCCATTGTCGCGGGTGCGGCCGCACTCCTCTTCCAAAACCTGCACCAATCCAGCAACCTGCAATGTTCTGTGATGCAAGCCTTGGCCCATGCCGTTCAGGTTCCGCAAATGGGGTTTGGCAGAATTGATCTCTTGGAGGCCCTCATGGCAAGGTGGCCAGCCCCCGGTTTCAGCACTTCGGTCTGTGAGCCAAGCCGCGAAGACGGCGGCCACTCTCGCCCAGACTAGTGCTTCTGAACCACATAACCTCTTAAGCATCTCGAATTCCCCAGCTCTCCTGGCGACTGCTTCCCCATCTGCATCTTAATCTAGGAGGCGAGTACCTGATTCGAAAGGAAGCCGGATTCTGTGGCGGAGATAGCCAAACGCACAAATCGAAGCGTGTCGCAGCCGCAACGTAACAGGCGGATGACCATACGCCAGTTGCTCAGGCCGCACGTTTTCTCGCTGAGCCTCGGGTTTCTGGCAGTTTTGGGAGAAGCGATTGCCAACCTGCTGCAGCCTTGGCCCTTAAAGATTGTGCTGGACGAGGTATTTCGCACGAATGCAGGAAAAACGGCTATTCCGGGTTTTGTTCATCACTTCTTAGGCGCTGACAAATTGTCCATGGTGAAGTTTGCCTGCCTCGCGGTGCTGGCCATTGCCCTCCTGGATGCGGTCTCGACTTATGCCGAGAAATATCTGACGACCAAAGTAGGCCAGTGGGTAACCTACGATCTCCGGCGGACATTGTACGCTCATATACAAAGGCTCTCTCTGGCCTTTCATGACCAGAAGCGCACCGGAGACCTCATCAGTCGCGTGATCAGCGACGTGGATGACATTCAGAGCTTCATCAACTCGGGTTTGCTCAGCACCCTCATCAACGTGATAACCCTCCTGGGCATGGTTTGCGTGATGTTGTGGATCAACTGGCAATTCACCCTGATTGCCCTCTCCGTGGCTCCAGTGCTCTTTGCTGTTGTTTATACCTACACGCGCCGCATCAAAAACGCGACCCGCAACGTGAGAAAGAAGGAGAGCGAAGTCTTTTCCGTAGTCGAAGAGGTGCTCTCTTCCATTCGTCTGGTAAAAGCCTTCGCGCGTGAACAATATGAGCAGGAGCGCCTGGAAGAAGCCAGCCTTGAAGAGGTTGACTCTGCGCTTCGCGCCCGCAGCCTGAAGGCAAGACTCATGCCGCTTGTGGATATGATCGTCGCCGCCGGAACCTGCCTGGTGCTTTGGTTCGGTGCCCGTTTGACCTTGAGCGGCGCTCTCTCCGTCGGGTCGATGGTGCTCTTTATTCAGTATCTCAGCAAGATGTACAAGCCCATGCAAGAGCTCTCGAAGATGACGGATACCTATTCCAAGGCGGCAGTAGGATATGAACGCATACAGGAAATTTTCGAGACCGATAACGAAGTTCGCGACCTCAAGGGAGCCAAACCGATCAAGAAAATCCGAGGCAAGATTGAGTTTCAGGATGTTTCGTTCTTCTACTCTGCCGATCAGCCCATCATCAAAAACATGAGCTTTTGCATTGAGCCCGGCCAGGTTGCGGCTGTGGTCGGACCAACCGGAGTCGGCAAGACCACGATTATCAGCCTGGTTTCGCGGTTTTATGATCCCGTAAGCGGAGCAGTCAAGATTGACGGTACGGACATACGCCAATTCCAGCAGCAATCGTTGCGCCAGCATATTAGCTACGTCTTGCAGGAAAATGTTCTATTTCACGGTCCCTTGTGGCAGAACATCGCTTATGGCAAGCCGGAGGCCACGCAGAAGGAAATCGTGCGTGCCGCGGAGTTGGCCAATGCCATGGAATTCATTGAAAAACTCCCCCAAGGTTTTGCCACCGTGGTGGGAGAGCGAGGCATGACTCTTTCCGGTGGACAGCGCCAGCGCATCGCGATCGCCCGCGCCATCATCCGCAACACGCCTATTCTTATGCTGGATGAGCCGACCACCGGCTTGGATGCAGCATCGGAAAAGCTGGTGTTCGAAGCGCTCGACAGGCTGATGGTGGGCAAGACCGTCATCGTGGTCGCTCACCGGCTCTCCACCATCCGCCGCGCCGACGTGATTTATGTTGTCGATGAAGGCACAATTGTGGAACACGGCAAACACCGGGAATTGCTCAAGAACCGCGGCCTCTACGCGCAACTCCACGACCTGCAATTCAAAGGTGGAAGCGCTGCCTGACGCCCTTTGCTTCAAAGATCTTATTGAACCACCGTGCGCCCTGTCATCCCGTCAATTCTTCTTTGCGTTCGATCTGCGATCTCTGCGGCCTCTGCGGTTGGCTTGGCTATGATCTTCTCCGCGTCTCAATGCCTCCGCTGTAGTTCGCCGTGTTTTCTCTGTATTTTCGTGCCTCCGTAGTGGGTTTGGTTTTTGATTTCCTTCCACACCATGGCTTAAAGCTGTTTCAACTGCTCAATCCTGCCCTCCAAAGCCTTGGTGAACCCTGACACCATCTCAGGTGAATAACCAGCCGCTCGAAAGGCATCCTGAATCTGTTTTGTAGAGAGCTGAGCCAGCAAAAATCCCACCCATTTGGCATCCGCTCTGGGCACGTGGTTCCCAACCCATCTCATGCGGATCTGGTGGATGTAATGGCGAAGATCAAATATATGGAGTAGAGGAGGCCGCCGTGGGAAGTCAAAATCCACGTATTCGGGAGCGACCTTCGCGATAAACTTAGAGTGTTCGTAGGCTTTCAAGTTGTTCTTCGATCCAGCTTCAGTATAGCGATCGCCCGAGGCCCCAAATGCGGTGCCGACGTCGGTGACCAGAAACTCCTGCTTGCCGTGATCGTCGAAGATTGCATTGTTTTCATCATTCAGGTCCCAATTGCTGATCAATGCCATCATGACCCGCAAGCCGTTGAGTTCGCGTGTTCCAACGAAGGGGTTGTGCCGCCAACTCCAGGTTGCCGATTTCTCCTTTTTTCCGGGATGTCTTTGCAGGCGCACGCCTTCAAGGTGACCAGGAGCGATCACGTGACCCTGTCCGCGGCTTAGGTGTGGGGGAAGCCCTAGTACCTCCAAGTCCGGAACGAAGTAATTCTCATTGGTAAAATAGCCTACTGCCCAAAGCAGCCGGGTAGCGACGATCTCCGGCTGTGCCTCGATTCCCAGTTTGGCCTTCCACTTCTTGTGTTGGGCATCTTCTAAATCCAGCTTGGAGTTGTGGCCATGTTTATCTTCCTTGAGGAACTTCATTGGAAACTTAGGACGGTATTCGTCTCCCGGAGGTCCGGTGAACAGGTCCTTAGCTCCGATGTTGCCGGGATCCTTCCAGATGACCGCCGCGCTTTCGTGCGCGGTCGAGGGAACTGGTTTCTTCTCGCCGGTGGCGGGCATGACGGCCAGAGCCGCCAATAGCAATAGAGAGCTGAATGACCATCTCACAAATTGTTGGATGCCGGTTCGCGAGCAGCAGGTCAGAGATGCATCTAAGTTAAAGGAGGAATCCCCATTGAAACTGATCGTCCAGCCAGCCGACGGCACAGCACCGTTGCTCAAGGGCATTGCCCAGGCCAAAAAGAGCATCCAGATCGTCATTTTTCGGTTCGACCAGGCGGATATTGAACACGCCCTGGAAGAGGCTGCCGAGAGGGGGGTGTTCGTTCATGCCCTGATTGCTTTCACGAATCGGGGCGGAGAAAAAAATCTTCGCAGGCTTGAAATGCGCTTCCTCGAAAAAGGCATCACCGTGGCGCGCACGGCGAATGACCTTGCGCGTTATCACGGCAAGATGATGCTGGTCGATGGCAAAGAACTCTACCTGCTCACTTACAATTTTACCCATCTGGATACAGCCAGGAGCCGCAGCTTCGGAATTGTGACCAGAAATCGCGAATTGATCCAGGCAGCTTCTCAGCTATTCGGCTGTGACACCAAGCGGCAGGCTTATGTATCCAGGTGCAACAAGCTGGTGGTGAGCCCGGTGAACGCCCGCAAATGCCTTGCCGCTTTTCTCAAGGGTGCTAAACAAGAGTTGCTGATCTACGACATCAATCTCGCCGATAAGGAGATGGTGCGTATTTTAGAAGATCGATGCCGGGCCGGCGTACAAATAAAGATCATTGGACACGTGGCCGGGAGCAGGTACTTGACTGCTCACCTGTTGCAAAAAATGCGTCTGCATACGCGTGCGATCATTCGCGACTCCGCGCAGGCATTCCTCGGAAGCCAGAGCCTGCGCAAGATGGAACTTGATGCCCGGCGCGAGATCGGCATCATGGTCAATAACCGCAAAATTGTGAGCAAGCTGGCTACGATCTTTGAAGGAGACTGGAAGACAGCGGTTTCGGACATTCCTCGCTCGGAGAGGAAGCAACTCATCGACGGTCACGCAGACCGGGCAGCCAGAAAAGTTGTAAAAACCGTCGAAAAGAAACTCGCTCCTGCCCCGGTTATAAAGCAGGTATTAGAGATCATTCAAAACGAAGCCAACGTCAAGGTGGATTCCTCGCAAGCCACCCAGGTCGTAAAAGGCACGCTCAAGAAAGCGGTGAAAAAGGCAACTGCAAAAATCGTAGAAGAAGCCCTGGCGTAACGAATTGCATCAGCCGCTCTCAGCGACAGGTGGGTTGCGACGAAGAAAGAGGAACTCCAATGAATATCGCACTCAAGCTTGTAATCACAGGTATCCTCTCCTTCCTCGTTCTTAGTCATTCCTTCGCACAAAACAAGGATGAAACCCCATTAAAAGATTTCCAGCAGCGAATCGCGAAATACCTTGAAGCACGCAAGAAAAATGGGGTTTCCACCAAGCCCACTGACTCTGCGGATAAACTCGCTGAGCAGAAGCACCAGGCCGTAGAGAAAACTCGTGAAACACGGCCCGATGCGAAGCAGGGAGACATCTTTACGCCGCAAGTAGGGGCCTATTTCAAAAAGCAAATTGCCGCTGCTCTGCAAGGGCGCGATGGAGCCAAGGTGAGCGCGAGCCTTCGCCATGCCGAACCGCTGCCCAATGTTCCATTGAAGGTCAACGAAAAGTACCCACAGGACCTGCCGTTGCAATCTACTCCGCCAACACTCCTGTTGCATCTCCCGCGCTTGCCGGATGAGCTGCACTATAGAATAGTGGGCCAGACTCTTGTGCTCTTTGACGTGACCTCCAATCTGATCGTAGATTTTCTGCCGGACGCGGTTCCGAAGCCATGATCCTGTCTATCAAAAAGCCCCTCTATGTGTTCTTGCTTCTGGTCATTTTGACAGCGTGCAATTCAGCGACACAGCCGGCCAGAACGCAACCAACCGAGAACAATAACCAGGCCACATCTGCCCAGCATCTGGATATCAAGCTGCCGCTGCAGGAAAAATCCGTGCGCTTCGCTGTGATCGGCGACAGCGGCACCGGCGGTCGCGACCAGTACGAGGTGGCACAACAAATGGAAACTTACCGGCAGGCCATCAAGTTTGATTTTGTAATCATGCTGGGCGACAACATCTATGGCAGCCACCAGCCCAGGGATTTCGAAAAGAAGTTTGAAGTGCCGTATAAGCCGCTACTCGATGCTGGCGTGAAATTCTATGCCTCCCTTGGAAACCATGATGACCCTAATGATGAACGCCTCTACAAGCCCTTCAACATGGGCGGCGAGAGATACTATGCGTTCCGCAAAGACGAAGTTGCATTTTTTGCGCTGGACAGCAACTACATGGATCCCAAACAGCTCGATTGGCTCGACGAGAACCTGAAGAGTTCAAAAGGAAAATGGAAAATCTGCTTCTTTCATCATCCGCTTTATAACGACGGCCGTCACCACGGTCCGGACCTCGACCTGCGCAACCGGTTGTTGCCAATTTTTCAGCGTAACGGAGTCAACGCCGTATTTTCAGGCCACGAACACGTTTATCAGAGAATGAAACCGGAGCAAAACATCTACTACTTTGTTCTCGGCAATTCCGGTCAACTGATGACTCACGACCTTCGCGACTCTGGCGATCGGGCTAAAGGTTTCGATACGGACCGGGGCTTCATGGTTGTCGAAATTGCCGGCGACAAGCTATATTTTCAAGTCATTTCGCGAACCGGCGAGACCATAGACTCGGGCGAACTGGAAAGAAGGTAAGCCAGCAGCCCGGAGCTTTTTCCCACCCACCGGTGTCTATAGCTCAACAAGGAGAAAGACCTACCTATGAGCAGACAATTGCTGGCCGTTGTGGTGGTTGTGTGCGTGTCGCTGTGCTTTGCCAATGACAAACCTACAGAAAAGACCACGACAGAGAAGTTGCCGGTCCGGCGTGTAGTGCTCTACAAAAATGGTATTGGATATTTTGAGCACACCGGCCACGTGCGCGGCAATCAAAGCCTCAAAATCGATTTCACCAGCTCACAGTTAAACGATGTCTTGAAATCGCTTACCGTGCTCGATCTGGATGGAGGCAAGATCAGCGGTGTGGGTTACAACTCGGTTGCGCCTGTGTCCGAGCAGTTGAGGTCTTTGCGCCTTCCACTTGAAGAATCTACTTCGTTGGCTGATTTTCTTTCCGCACTGCGCGGCTCGCGTGTTCAGGTGCGCAACGGAGCCGTAGCTGTTTCCGGCCGGCTGCTGAGCGTAGAGCAAAGGACGACAGCACCCAAAGCAAAGCCGCAATCGAATGACGACGCGCAAGACGAAGAAATCAAAGACAAGCCAATGGTGAAGTCGCTGTCCATCTCCATTGTTACCGATGCCGGTGAGGTGCGTACCTTCCCTATTACGCCATCTCTCAGCGTGCGGGTCGCGGACCGCGATATGAGCGAAGAGATTTCCCGATACCTCAACCTGGTCAGCTCTGCGCGCGATCAGGATCTGCGCCGCATGAGCATCTCTGCTTCCGGTTCCGGGGACCGCAAATTGTTTGTCAGCTATATCAGCGAGGTGCCGGTCTGGAAAAGTACCTATCGCATCCTGCTTCCCTCCAAGCCGGATTCCAAGCCAATTCTGCAGGGCTGGGCGATTGTAGACAACACGGTCGGCGAGGATTGGAACGATGTTCAATTGTCACTGGTCGCAGGAGCG
>DASZFK010000723.1:0-13182 GCA_035939855.1 Candidatus Angelobacter sp. | reverse complement strand
CCCCGATCCCCCGATCCCCCGATTCTTTAGGCTAGTAGCCAGTATCTGGAAGCTAGCAGCGCTTTCAGGCCAAATGCGCGGCCCGTACAATCACATCAATCACCTTGATTCCTATAAATGGAACAACCACGCCTCCAGCGCCGTAGACGAGCAGATTTCGGCGCAGCAGGGATGCGGCGCTCATGGGCCTGTACTTAACTCCTCTCAGGGCCAGCGGGATGAGGACGATGATGATAAGCGCATTGAAAATAACTGCCGAGAGCACAGCCGATTCCGCTGTGGCCAGGCGCATGATGTTCAGGGCTTGAAGCACCGGAAATTTCACGGCGAACATTGCCGGAATGATGGCGAAGTATTTGGCCACGTCGTTGGCGATCGAGAAAGTTGTCAACGAACCGCGTGTCATGAGTAACTGCTTGCCGATCTCTACGATCTCCAGCAGTTTGGTGGGATTCGAGTCGAGGTCCACCATGTTTCCTGCTTCTTTGGCTGCCTGAGTGCCGCTATTCATGGCGACGCCGACATCGGATTGCGCAAGGGCTGGAGCGTCATTGGTGCCGTCGCCGGTCATTGCCACCAGCTTGCCTTCTGCCTGCTCTTTTTTGATCAGGTCCATCTTGTCTTTGGGTGTGGCCTGGGCCAGAAAATCGTCAACTCCAGCTTCGCGCGCGATGGCGGCCGCGGTGAGCGGATTGTCACCGGTAATCATCACCGTGCGAATGCCCATGGCTCGAAGCTGGCTGAAGCGTTCACGTATGCCGCCTTTCACAATGTCCTTCAGGTGAATCACTCCCAGGGCGCGATTGTTTTCTGCAACCACCAGCGGCGTTCCCCCAGAGCGGGCAATGGTTTCCACAGTTGCTTGAACTTCTTTGGGGAGCACGCTTCCATTTTCTTTGAGGTGTTTCTCAATGGCATCTACCGCTCCCTTGCGAATCACTCTGCCATCGAAGTTCACGCCTGACATGCGGGTGTGGGCGCTGAAGGGGACAAACTCAGCCTGCAGCGAACCAAGCTCTCTCCCCCTCAGACCATGTTTCTCTTTGGCAAGTACAACGATGGAGCGGCCTTCCGGAGTCTCATCGGGCAACGATGAAAGCTGGGCCGCATCAGCAAGCTGGTCGTTGCTCACGCCGGGCGCGGCAATGAACTCTGTGGCCTGACGGTTGCCGAGCGTGATGGTGCCGGTCTTGTCGAGAAGCAACGTATTCACGTCTCCCGCCGCCTCAACAGCGCGCCCGGACATCGCCAGCACGTTGTGTTGCACCAGGCGGTCCATTCCCGCAATGCCGATGGCTGATAACAAGCCACCAATCGTAGTTGGAATGAGGCAGACCAAGAGAGAAACAAGCACAAAAATCGTTTGCGGAGAACCGGAGTAAACAGCGAAGGGCTGCAACGTTACCACCGCCAGCAGAAAGATGACCGTCAGTCCAGCCAGCAAGATGTTCAGTGCGATTTCATTGGGTGTCTTTTGTCTTTCCGCGCCTTCGACCAGGGCTATCATGCGGTCGAGGAAGGTCTCACCGGGATTGGAGCTGATCCTGCACTTGATTTGATCGGAGAGCACGCGCGTCCCGCCAGTCACGGCAGAGCGATCACCGCCCGATTCACGGATCACCGGCGCCGACTCGCCGGTAATAGCAGACTCATCCACTGAGGCCACACCTTCGATTACTTCGCCATCTCCGGGAATCAACTCTCCAGCAGAGACGATGACGAGGTCACCACAACGCAGCTTGGAACCAGGGACCTGTTCTGTTTGCCCGCTAGACAGGAGACGGTTGGCCACTGTCTCGGACTTCGCCTTGCGCAAGGTGTCAGCTTGGGCCTTGCCCCGGCCCTCGGCCATGGCTTCGGCGAAGTTGGCAAACAAAACGGTAAACCAAAGCCACAAAGTGATTTGAAGATCGAAGCTGAAGCCAGGAGTGTGCTGGCTGATGTCTTTGATCAGCAGCACAGAAGTAATGACGCTGCCCACTTCCACTACAAACATGACCGGATTGCGCATCATGGTTCGCGGCTTCAGCTTAGTCACTGAGTCAATCAAGGCTTGACGAACAATCTTTACGTCCCAAAGCGATTTCTTATTTTGTTTTGTTGACATCTGAATGATCCTCAATTACCCAATTACCAACTTACTCAATTACCCAATCAGAATGTCTTCCCCGCGTTCATAAGCAGGTGCTCAAGAATGGGACCCAGGCTAAGCGCCGGGAAGAAGGTCAATGCTCCGACAATGATGATTACGCTGACCACCAGCACGGTGAACAGCGGAGTCGTAACCGGGAAAGTGCCGGGCGAAGGCGGAACAGCTTTCTTGCGTCCCAGGTTGCCGGCTACCGCCAGCATGGGAACAATCATCAGGAACCGGCCAATCAGCGTGGCATACCCAACGGTCAGGTTGTAGTACCTGTTAGCGGAGAGACCACCAAACGCAGAGCCGTTGTTTCCCGTGGCGGAAGTGAAGGCATAAAGAATTTCTGAAAGTCCGTGCGGACCGGTGTTGGTTAGCGTTGCCAACCCGAAGTTGTGCGACAAAGCCGATAAGGCAGCGAATATCAGGATCGACAACGGAAAGATCAGCACATAAAGCATGGCCATCTTTACGTCGTAAGCCTCAATCTTCTTGCCTAGATACTCGGGCGTGCGGCCCACCATCAGGCCGGCAATAAAAACCGAGAGCACCACGATGATCAACATTCCATACATGCCTGCGCCTACGCCGCCAAAGACGACTTCGCCCAGCATGATATTGATCAGCGGCACCATACCGCCGAGCGGAGTATAGGAGTCATGCTGGCCGTTGACGGCGCCGCAGCTTGCATCGGTGGTCACAGTCGCAAAGAGTGCGGAGTTGGCAATGCCGAAACGGACTTCCTTGCCTTCCATGTTGCCGCCCGAGTGCGTGGCCGAAACCTGCTGATCAACGCCGTGCAGTAACGGATTGCCCTTAGCTTCCGCCACATAAGCGGTGGCGACTCCGGCAAAGAAAAGCACTGCCATTGCAGCGAAAACCGCCCAGCCGTGACGTCGCGATCCAGTCATGCGGCCCAGCGTGTAGGTCAGGCCTGCGGGTATCAGGAAGATCGAAACGATCTGCAAGAAGTTGCTGAAGGGCGTCGGATTCTCGAATGGGTGGGCGCTATTGGCGCCGAAGAATCCGCCGCCGTTGGTTCCCAACATCTTAATCGCTTCCTGCGAAGCAACCGGGCCTTGGGCAATGACCTGGTCAGTCACCGTATCCATGACCGGCTTGCCGTCAGGTCCGACGACAGGCTTGCCCTCCTGTCCAACTTTCTGGACTTGCTGGGGTTCGATGAGCTTCGCTGTATCGTAAGGCTTGAGGTTCTGGACAACTCCCTGCTGTACCAGGAACAACGCGTAGATCGTGCAGAAGGGAACAAGTATCCACAGAATCGCGCGGGTCATATCAACCCAGAAGTTGCCGAGCGTCTCTTTTTCTTTCCGGGCGATGCCTCGAATAAAGGCCACAGCCAGGGCAATTCCGACCGCAGCCGAAACGAAGTTGTGATAGGCCAGGCCTGCCATCTGGGTGAAATAGCTCATGGCGTTTTCACCGCTGTAGAACTGCCAGTTGGTGTTAGTGGTAAACGAGGCAGCGGTGTTGAACGCCAGATCGGGAGCTACGTCGGCAAAACCCTGTGGATTCCACGGCAGGCCATGCTGGAGTCGCTGGATCAGATATAACACCAACATGGAGACTGCGCTGAAGAGCAGCATGGCGATGCAATATTCCTTCCATCCCATCTCGCGCTCTTCATTGACTCCCGTGAGCTTGTAAAGCAGCCGCTCAACGGGACGCAGCACCGGATCGAGCCAGGTGCGTTCGCGGGAAAAGACCCTGGCCATGAAGATCCCTAAAGGCTTGGTGACCGCCAGAACCAAGGCAAAGAACAACAGAATTTGAAGCCAGCCGTTGAGAGTCATCAGAATTTCTCCGGCCTTAGCAGGGCATAGATCAGATAAACCATGAGCAGAAAACTGACGATCAGCATCACGATGTTTTCGAAGTTCATAAGAGATCCTATTTGAGCTTGTCGCAGGCGACCGTGTAGGCAATCGCGATCGCGAAGAAAATGAGTGTTCCAAGAATCATGAGCAAGTCGTTCATAACATCTCCAAAAGACACCAAGAAGTCGGCGGGGATTGCCAAAATTGCTCCTTTGGCTACGCAAGCTCGACTCGAAGACAGGCCGCAATGCCAAAATTGCCAAAATTGAAAACCAACTTGGGTTAAAACTTAACCAGAATGGCGAAGTTCAACCGGTTCTCAAATTTGCGCAAGTCTGGCTTAAATCCAGGCACCGGCACGGCTGGTGTCCCGGTGTTGCCGCCAGTAGGTGTAACGCCACCCGAGCCTGAGAAATACGGCACGTTGGCAGCCCTGTAGTTGTATTCCCAACGGAACGTAATGTATTGGCTCGGCATATAGTCGAAGGTTGCCGATGCATCGAGCGCTTTATAGGGATCACCTGGATTCTCAGTAAAGTAAGGAGTTCCAGTAGCTGCGGTTGCGCCATTGATGGGTGGCAGAAGCACCAGATAACGGCCGGGGTTGTTGATTGCGCCTCCACCCAGCGTCAAGCCAAACAGGTCTTTGTGGAACCAGAGCCGGTTATAGATCATGAATCCCACAAAGCTTTGCTTAGGACCGTTTTTTCCATTCCCGAAGCAGCTCACGCCCCCACCGCTCTCGCAGCCGAGATCACCTGTAAGAGAGAATGCAGCTTTGCTGATCCATGTCTCTTGATTGTCATAGTACTTGTACTGAATACTATCGTCGGTGTGAAAGCGAGTGCGTCCGGTAACGCCCAGAGTATCTCGCCCAACGGCATATTGGTTGCCGACGAATGAAAACTTCCCTGTCGGACGCCACAGGATCTGCCCTCCCACTCCGGGCCGCTTGTTGAACCGGCCGTAAGATTGCCAGCCATTAATGAGCCATGGCTCGATCTTCAATTTGTCAGTTGGGAAAATCTGCACCCGCATGCCATTAAAGAACCATGGAGTGTTCGAGGAAACATACGAGGGCTGATACGCCCAGTTGTCAAAGTTGTAATAGCTGAACAGGCCGATATACGACATAAAGATGCCGGCCTGTATATTGACGCCATGTAGGGCGTTGAAGTGATATCCGCCATAGGCTTCGGAGAGATAACGATAAGCATTGTCGAGGTTCCACTGGCCTCTCGCCGGGCTGGCATCGTTGCGTGGAGTAGTTTGTGAGTACAGGCCGAACTGAGTCATCACGCGTGCCTGCACGTTGTCGAAATGGAAGTCGCCACCTACGCCCAATTGAGTTACTTGGAACTCATTAGCGCGGAAGACCTCGGTCGATCCACTAATCGTATTGTCTTTAGGATGGTTGAAATCATAGATGTAGTCGACATCGGCCCGGATCTCTGGAGTAAAGAAGGGCGTGTCCAATGCCGGAGTCTTCGTGCGCGCATTGCCGTTCAACCAGGTAAAATCGGCAAACGCAAATGGCTCGGCTGGCTTTATTTTTTCTGTTTTAGCAGCCTGCGCGCCGACGGCCTGTGTAGAAGCAGGCGAAGGTGAGCCAGTGGCTGGTGAATTGGCCGTTGATGGGTTCGCCACAGGGATGGGATCGCCGGATTTCGTTCTAAGCTGTTCCTCCAACTTCTGGATGCGCGTCCGCATCCGCTCCAGCTCCGCCAGAATCTCAGCATTCGTGACCGGAGCATTTGTGGCAGCAGTATTAGTGTTGGACGTATTGGGCGCTGGGGTGGAACTCACAACGGGTGTTCCAGGCACACCAACAGAATCCGCTATGAGCTTTTGGCCTTGGGTAACAATCTGGGCAAAGGCTGGTTCAGGCATCAGAACCAACCAAAACATTCCCAGGGTGACGATGCAACATGGGATCTTCATCCTGAATTTTTTGGTTTTCATTATCCAAACCTTTCAAAATAACTTCATTGGTCCTTTCAATAGCCCCTCGTTTTCGTTAGGCCATCGCATCCACGCAACTCTTAGAACAATACCGGGGCATCTCATCCTCGGGCGCAGGTTCCGTGTGGAGGGAAAATGCCGGTTTCAAAACAAAAGTCAATGCAATTTGACAATATCGGGCGTAAGAATTGGCTAAGGAATTCGTAAATTATTTATAAATAGCAGTTAGGTGAATTGCATTCCCAAGGGAGACAAACCCAAGCCTCATCAGTCTTTCGATCGATCTCTCCGGGCAGGCCCAGCATCGAGACAGCGAAACAGCCTCTCGGCGCGAAGGCCACAACGCGTCTCTTCAATGGTGGCAAGCCCGAATGGTAAAAACGCGGGTCGTTCCGATAGAATCTGTGCGAAATTCAGTTCAGGAGAACGCTATGAGATTTGCTGTTACCGGACTTGCAACATTTTTGCTGTTGGCGGCCACTGGATGTAGCTTGCTCAAACATCAGAGCAATGCCGATCCCAAAGACGAGGGTAATGCCGGGTCCAAACTGAAGGCCACTACGAGCAGGATGACGCTGGAAACCTACCACGGCAGAGAGTCTTTTGTGCCACCGGCGCCGCCACCAAAAATAGATGGCCCATTTCGCATCAAAACCAGTTGGCTTCCCGGAGAGATCAGCGTTCAACCCTTTACAGTGGTCGAGCCTTTCAAAAATCAGGGAAAACCGCCGAAGAAGAACAAGGGCGTGCGATTCGACATTACAAGCACGACCTACGTCATTGATGGAAGGAAAGGAAAGCCAATCAAGGCTTCGGCCTACCTGGATGAAACCGAAGCACGGGATTTTGATACCGCGCTCTCATTCTTGGCGGATACCGCGGCAACCTGGGGCAAGAAGAAACCTGATCCACGCCAGGAGGCGAGGTATCAGGTAAAAGATTCCTTGGTGGCTACCTTGAGCTTCGAGGGTGAAGAACTGATGCTTGTACTTGTCGCTCGGGGCAATGTGGTTTTCGAGTTTTCATATCTACAGATTCCAGTTTCGAACATTGGTGACGTGCAGGCGAAATTACGAGCGGCCCTTAAGACACTGGAAGGAACATAAAGCACAACCCGATCCTTATAATCTCCTGGTTCAGCAGTAGCAGCAAGCACCCTTGAGAAACCAGGTGTTGAGCTTTATCGAACTTCTCTAACCGCTAATGGGAAACTAAGGCTACGAGTCGCTACCGGGCTGGAAGCGATATCCAACCCAAGGATCGGTGAGGATATAACGCGGCGTCTCACCCGGTTCAACTTTCTTGCGAAGCTGATTGATAAAGACGCGCAGATATTCTGGCTGTTGTACGCTCTGTCCACCCCACACAGCGTTAAGCAGCGTGCTGTGTGTGAGCACCTTCCCCGGATGGCGCGCCATATAAGTAAGTAGGTCAAACTCTTTGGGAGTGAGATGCACTTCTTTTCCGCTCACCGATACGATTCGCGTCTGGGGATCGATGTGAAAGTCGCCAATATGAATAGGGCTGTCTGACTCCGGCTCTTTTGCCAGGTTGCTGCGCCGCAGACTGGCCCGGATACGCGCCAGCAATTCATTGATGCTGAATGGCTTGGTAACGTAGTCATCGGCTCCTTTGTCGAGGGCTTCCACTTTAGTCTTATCTTCGCCTTTGACAGAGAGAACGATGATCGGCACCTGGGAATGGTCCCGGATATTTTCGCAAAGCTCGATGCCTGTCATCTTCGGCATGGAGAGGTCGGTAATGACCAAGTCAGGGTTCCATTCCTGAAAAGTCGTTAGCCCAGCTTCGCCGTCATTGGCAATGCGAACGTCGTATCCGTGGGTTGAAAGGCTGGTGCGAAGGACGCGGGTAATCTGTGGCTCATCATCTACCACCAGGATTCGAGGTTTGTCGGTCATTGGTCAGCGCTGCTCTTGATTCACAATATGTACGTCCACTGCCGGCGCGTGGCGCAGGAAGCGCTGGATCGCGTTCAAGTAGAGATATTGTTGCCAGCCTCGAACAGCAGAGCGCCCGAAGATGATTTGTGTGATTTTGTATTCGCGAGCGAATGCGGCCACAGATTTTGCGATGTCTTTTTCCTTAAGCCGAATGATGCGAGCGCCGAGGTTCTCGGCAAAGCGAATGTTGGCCGCAAGAGAACGTTTTTCTTCTTCGTGAGTATCACCCTCGGCATCCACGTGAACCACAAAAAATTCAGCAGCATCCATTCCGTGCGCCATTCTTGCTCCCCGGGCAATCAATTGTTGGGAAGCTGAGCTGGAGCTGATGCAAACTGCGATTCGCTCGCTTACGCCCCAATTCTGGTCAATGTTCTTTTTCTTGAGATATGACTCCAGGTCGCGGTCCACCGATTGCGTGACCTGCCGCAAGGCAAGCTCACGCAACGCCATTAAGTTGCCCCGGCGGAAGAAATTTGTAAGCGCGACTTCTGCGCGCTCCAGTGGATAGATATCTCCACGCTTCATACGGGTTTGCAGCGCCTCAGGCGTGAGGTCCGCCATAACGATCTCGTCGGCTCGCTCCAAGACCCAATCCGGAACGGTTTCTCGCACCTGAATGCCGGTAATACTTTGAACAGTAGGCGTCGCGCTTTCCAGGTGCTGGATGTTCATGGTAGAGAGGACATCGATTTTCATCTGTAGAACTTCCAGAACGTCCTCGTAGCGTTTTCTGTGCTTGCTGCCCTCGACGTTGGTATGCGCGAGCTCGTCGATCAAGACCACTGCCGGTTTGCGGGTGATAATTGAGTCCACATCCATCTCGTCAAAGATGGTTCCCTTATACTCCAGCTTGCGGCGCGGGACGGCCTCAAGTTGAGCCGCCAAATCAGCGATCCCCTGCCGGCCATGAGCTTCTACGACGCCAATGAGCACGTCTTCACCCCGGCGACGACGGCGAATGGCTTCGCTCAACATGCTGTATGTCTTGCCGACTCCAGGCGCATATCCGAGGAAAAGCTTGAAAATGCCGGCTTTCTTTTCCGGCGAAGCTTGCTCGAGCCACTGTTCAGGTGTTTTGCGCACACAGGAATCTTCTCACGAAGGTGCTCACACGTTCGACTAAAATTGACCCATCGTGAAGATCAGTTTACGAACACTATTCCGAGCGGCCCTTTGCGTTCTTACTGTCTCGGTGATCGTAGTTTTCTACTTCAAGCTGGTCCATGTTAATCCCACCACTGTCGCCCTCAGTCTTTTGTTGGCAATCTTTGTCGTTTCCGCGGTTTGGGGGTTAGCCTATGCCATCCCAATGTCAATCCTGGCGGCCCTTTGCTTTAATTTCTTCTTTCTGCCGCCTATCGGCACCTTCACGATTGCTGATACTCAAAACTGGATGGCTTTGCTTGCATTCCTTTGCACCTCGGTCATTGCCGGCCAGCTTTCCGACCGGGTGCGCCGGGAGGCCCGCAACGCGACCCAGCGCCGTATGGAGGTGGAAAGGTTGTACACCTTTAGCCAGCAACTGCTCGTCACCGATAATATCGTTGAACTCCTGAACTCCATCCCCTCTCATTTGGCCGAAACTTTCGGTGTTGTTCACGCCGCTATGCACATGGCTGATAGGGACAAAATCTATCGATCCGGGGCCGAAACGGAGCAACTTCCCAGCCATGATCTCAAAGAGGTTTCGGCCCGAGGCGAGATTGTCTTGGATTCAGAGCATAAAAGGTGTTTTGCTCCGGTGCACATGGGACTGCGGAACATGGGCAGCCTGGGCATCGCTGGTGACGTGCTCTCACGACAGACCCTCGAAGCGCTGGGCAGTCTGGTGGCGATCGCCATTGAGCGCGCGGGCGCGGTGGACACTCTTATGCGTAGCGAAGCATCAAGGGAGAGCGAACGCTTGCGCTCCGCCCTGCTTGACTCGATTACACACGAGTTCCGTACCCCTCTGACCGCCATTAAGGCGTCTGTCACCAGCTTGCGATCGTCAGCCGCGATGAACGAAGAGCAGCGTCAGGACCTCTTGGCAGTCATCGAGGAAGAGAGCGACCGGCTGAACCGCCTGGTTGGAGAAGCGGTTGAGATGGCCAAGCTTGATGCTCACGAAGTTGGCCTGGAGCGACAGCCACACCAGATTCGCGAAGCCATCGATGCTGCGTTGGAAGACTCGAAGACTGCCATTGGAAGCCATCCCGTGGAGGTACGGCTGCCCGACAACCTGCCACCTGTCATGATGGACGTGGTTTGGATTCAGAAGGTTCTCCAGCATCTGATTGAAAACGCCGCCAAGTATTCCGACCCACTTGCGCCCATTTTCATAAGCAGCGAAGCCCGCAATAATCGCCTCATCACCAGTGTGGCCGACCGTGGAGCGGGCATCGACGACATGGAGCGCGCCATGATCTTCGACAAGTTCTATCGCGGACAAAGCCAGCGCTATCGCGTCCAGGGCACAGGCATGGGCCTCGCCATCGTAAAGGCAATTGTCGAAGCCCACGAAGGCCGTATCGAAGTGACCAGCCAGCTTGGGCATGGATCGGTGTTTTCGTTTGGCTTGCCGCTGGCCAAGTAAAAATCAATCAGCAAGCAGACCATCGTTTCCAGACGGGATTGGAAACGCTAAGACACGATAGCCTTTTTCTTGCTTGTGGCGCTCTTGAATAAGTGCGGGATAACTCGGAATCCCTAACATACTGCTGGCGCGTTCGATTCTTGCGAAGATGCGCAGGTCGGGATCAGGCAGTTGCATGACCAAATCATTGGCCAGCCTGGACGAAATGCGTCCGGCAACGGCGACGCAGGCACGCGAAACTACCGTCGAAGGCCATGCCGACTTAAGGGATTGGTTTGGATCATCGGAGTTTGTGTCGGAGTCATAGAGTTTTTTCACTCTCTTCATGGTTTCTTTGAGAGCGGCTTGGGCACGATCAGAATCGCCTATTCGAGCGTAGAGACCGGCAGTCGCCAGCAGGTAATGACATTGAGTCAGGATCGGATAATGGTCGAGAGATTTCGACAGCTCCAGCAGCGCCCTCTCAGTCACATCCGAGTGTTGCTTGACTGATCTTTGAGCAATGGCAAGTAACAAATCTCCCTTTGGCGAACCGAATGCATCGGGTGCGTCCTGCAGAAGCAACGCATTCTTAAGCGCGTTTGCGGCATCTATGGGGACTGCTGCCAAAATTTCGCTCGCCTCGCTCTGAATTTGCAAAGTTTGTATCGAAGCATTGAAGACCCCACTTGCGGGACCCTGATTTACCCGAAGCGTCAAAGAAAAAGAACTGTCATCTTTCGGTGCTTCGGAATAAGTGTCTGAAAACGACTGCAAACCATTGGTATATTTCTGCAAGCTGGTTTTGACCTGCAGGTTCTCCTTAAGCAAAGCATCGGCGCGACTCGGATCAAGCTCGCGCAGAACAGGAAGTAACTGAAATAGCCTGTATTGGTACAACGACCCAAACGCGGCCTCTCCCGACCCGGACCGGAGCGATAATTCCAAATGGGAATCGGTGGTAACTTCTTCTTGCGCAACATTGAGAAGCTCGTCTACCGTGGCTAGAACAAGCCCTGGCGACAAATCGCGCCAAACGCGAATCAGCAGAGTTCCAAGGTCTTCTGCGCCAACGTCGAACCGGCTGTGTTTTTGGCGATAGCAGGCCAAAGCCTGGAAAAAGATGCGATCTTTGTCCCCACGTTCCGCCGGAGGGATGGCGCGGATGACCTCGAATGCTCGTCCGTAAGGGTACCGTGCGCCTTGGCTGACCTCGGATGCCAGCATGGTCAAGGCTGTGTCAATATCACCCTTGGTGGCGAACTTGGCAGCTTCTGAAGCGAAGATTTGCTGCCGCACATCGGGAGCAGCCTTGTCTAGTAATTCAGCGCCAAGCGCGGGCTGGATGACCATCATCCGCCGTATGCAATCAAGCTGTATTTTCTCGCGCAATACATTGTCACGATCATCCCTCCCCAGCGCCAAGGCTGTATCACAACTCTTTTTTAGAGATTGCTGCTCCTCTCTTAAATTGATTTTTGAGAACCCTCTGGAAATGATCCAGTATGCGTAAGCGCGGTCGACCCCTTGAAGATTGCTTGCCCCGGATTCAGCAGCTTGCAAAAGTTGTTCCGCTAATTCCGTCTTCGCTCCATTCGCTGCTGGCTGGCCCAGCACCGGCGCTGCCGATATTGAAACTCCAACAACAATCAAAAGAATCGAGCGAATCATGGTTTCCGGTCTTTTGAAACTTGGGATGAAGAAACACGGTGGATCGCTTTCGTCCAACGTGCCCCCACCATCTGAGACGTTCATCGCGGTGAATTACGAATCACAAAACTACTGCTATAACCGTTTAGTGGCTGGATCCCCTTTTTTATTCTCGTTTACAGAATCATCAACGGGAAGAGCGTTTTCTTTGACCCGCTTGAGATCGGCATTCCATGAACTGCCATCGGCAAATTGGACGTTCGCTACAAAAAAAGCTGCCCTTGAACCAAGCTTATATAAAGACGGTGGAAAAGGTTGCGCCGGCACAGTGAGTGTGGCCTTCGCAGCGAGTCCTTGGGGAACCGGAAAGACTGGCGCTAACGTGATCTTAGCGTCTTCTGGGGATGTTCCGATTACCCATGCGATCTGATATGCCGAAATTACTCTGTCGCCGGAATTCATCAAAGTCGCGCGCTCCACAAGTCCATCTTTGTGATTGAGCGTTACCGCGGTAAGAATAGCGGGGTCGTCCTTACCGGCAATGGGAGCAAAAGTAAATCCCGGTTGAACCTGAGAATGCTCATCCTTCATTCCTGCCGGCACCATCCGAAGCTTCATGGTTAGCAGATTGTCCATAAGATTCTCACAACCCTGAGTGGGAGCTGGTCCCTTGTCTCCCGACCCACCGCCGCTTGTGCATTTCGTAGTTGTGCAAGACGTGCAACTGCTTGCCATGCATCCAAACCCACTGGAGCCATTGCATACAAAGCAACCTTGCCCTCCCCAATTGCAGGTTTGATCTTGGCACTGTGCATTGAGCAGAGTGCAAGCGCCCAAGAGCAGGACTACGCAGACAAACATTCTCATAGGCATGATAAGCGCCTCTTCAATCGAATAGATTTTATACCTGTTACAATATGTCAAAATCTGCATATCGTTTCAATAATGAAGCAACAAAATTTCCGTAATTGGTAGTTTCCCTACAGATTCGTTGTTTATCAGACCCCAATGATAATTCGTTGTGCTTCTCGTCAATGATTTCACTAGATTTGTTCTGAAAGTGGAATCAAATCGCAC